>AP018318.1:1021875-1362500 GCA_003990705.1 Nostoc sp. HK-01 | reverse complement strand
CGGTGGTAGGGAATTATCCGCGGCTTTGACCTTTACTGGTTCAGGGATTAAATCTGAAGACATCGCCATCCATTCATCAGTGAGTTGACGGACTTCTCGGCGTGTAATGCGATCGCCTTTTTGAGCGGCTTCACTCACCATCTGTTGTACTTCTGGGGCAGATTTAGCTGTTTCGACAAAGGCACGTTTGCTAAAGTTATTGACTGCGGCAGGTTCCAGTCTACCTTCTTCTAAAAGAGTATCAGCACTATTCGCTAGTTGAATCCAAGAATAAGCTTGACTCTTGCTGATTTCTCGTTCCTTCAGCCATTTCAGAAAGCCTGTACCCCTACCATCACCACCTTTTTTTTCTCTATCGCGTACTGCTCGTAAAATTCTCCCCCGCCAAATTTCTGTTTGCAGGTCAAAGCGATCGCATACTTGCCAAGCTATCTCCAACTGTTGTAAAAAATCAGACTCAGGAATCTGCTCATCTTCTGGGTCTGGCAGTTCAAAACTAATATCAGTTGGCTGTTGTAGGGCAGCAGCAAGGTCATTAATAGTGTCGGTATCTTGCACGGTAATGGCTGACTAGGGTATGCGTCGGCTTATTATGACATAATCTGCGTGTGATAAAGCAAGATTCCGTTAGGGAGTGTAATTATCAGTTGTTGGTGAAAACCTGCTTTTATGATCCAGCCTACCCATACTGGTAGGGACTGATCAAAAATAGTTAAGTTTATTTATGTATGTGTAAGGGTGAAGGTGTTTTACACCCTTACACCCATAGGACTTACGCAACGCCGATATTGTCATTGCGACCAGAATAGACTATGGAGAAGCAATCCCAGCGTCAGGGGAGATTACTTTACGATCGCTCGTAATGAAGGAGTTACGTTATTTTTGCATAAGTCCTGACCCATTCGTCCCTACACCCTTGTACCCCTAATTAATCTACACGTTAAATAGGAATAACATGACATCCCCTTCTTGGACGATGTATTCTTTGCCTTCACTTCTGACTAAGCCTTTTTCTTTTGCACCTTTCATCGAGCCATTTGCTACTAAATCATTATAAGCAACGGTTTCAGCGCGAATAAATCCCCGTTCAAAATCAGAGTGAATCACACCTGCGGCTTGGGGTGCAGACATACCTGCGTGAATTGTCCAAGCGCGGGTTTCTTTAGGGCCACTGGTGAAATATGTCCGTAAACCCAATAGTGTGTAAGTGGCACGAATTAAAGATTTCAAGCCGCCTTCTTTGACACCTAAAGATTCTAAGAAATCTGCTTTGTCTTCTTCAGCTAATTCTACTAATTCTGCTTCTACTTGAGCAGATACAATCACGACTTGAGCATTTTCTTGCGCGGCAATTGGCCGGACTCTTTCAACAAATTCATTACCAGTTGCTAAGTCATCTTCTGAAACATTAGCCGCGTAGATAATGGGTTTACTAGTGAGCAGTCCTAGTCCTTGAATAATTACGGATTCTTCTTCATTTAAACTGACTTGACGTACAGATTTACCTTCATTTAAAGCGGCAATTAATTTTTCGAGAACTGTGATTTCAAACTGAGCGTCTTTACTGGTACGGGCTTGTTTGCGGGTGCGTTCAATACGTCGCTCAATTTGGGCTAAATCTGCTAAACCAAGTTCCAAATTAATAATTTCAATATCCCGTGCCGGATCGACAGAACCGGCAACGTGGATAATATCATCATTCTCGAAACAACGTACCACATGAACGATCGCATCAACTTCTCGAATATGAGATAAAAACTGATTCCCCAGTCCCTCACCCTGACTTGCACCTTTCACCAAGCCGGCAATATCCACAAACTCCACACGGGCTGGGATAATTTGTGCAGAACCAGCAATTTGCGAAAGCACATTTAACCGTTCATCCGGTACTGCGACAACGCCGACATTCGGTTCAATCGTGCAGAAGGGAAAGTTAGCAGCCTCTGCTTTGGCATTGGCTACTACGGCATTAAATAAAGTAGATTTTCCGACGTTGGGAAGTCCGACAATTCCGGCTCTTAGCATTTTGGATTTTAGATTTTTGATTTTGGCTCAAACTACTAAGATAATTCAAACAGGTTCAGGTATGGTTTGGGGAATTGTGCCGGGAACTGTTTGGGGAATTGGGGCGGGGACTGTCTGAGGAATTGGTGCTGGTACAGGTTCCGGTAGAGGTTCGGGAATTCCTGGATTTGGTGTCGGTTCCGGGCTGGGTAGGGGATTTGGTTGCGGAGTCGGAATTTGCGGTTCAGGAATCGCAATAGCTTGAAGATCAATCATGGGTAGTCTAGTTAAATTAGCTGACTTTCCCAAGCTAGATGATTACCTTAGATGCTGACATCTGCCTAGATAATGGAAAAAGGCTGAAGTGTGAAGTCTGAAGTATGAAATGTAGTAGGTTACAAAGTTAAAGGTTTTGAGTTATTAGAGGCAGAAGTGTAAGGATATAGATTTTCAACTCCCTTACACCCCTGTCCAGCAAAATCAAACTTCTGCTGGGTGATATTCTTGCTGTCTTTCTACAAAAGTTTGGACACGGTGGCGGTAGTTGCGGATGGTGTCGTCTACCCAATCGCGATCGCCACTGTTTGCATATAAATGTACTAATGGCTCACTAGCATCAGGTAAAACTAATAGCCAATTGTCATCAAAAGGTTGACCAATTTTCACGCCATCGATGAGTTCGAGGTTTTGGGCTGGGTGAGTTTCTACCAAGTAACGCATTAATGCACCCTTAGCAGTCCAAGGACAGCGAATTGTCTGGGTTCTGTGAATTACGCGGGGTAATTCGGAACGCGCAGTAGCGAGCGATCGCTCCTGAATTGTCAGCATTTCAATAATTTTGGCAATGCAAAACATGGAATCAAACCCTGGATGTAGCTGCGGGAAAATGAAACCAGTATCGCCACTACCTCCCAACACGACATTAGAATTTCTTTGACAAGCTTCCATTAAAGCTGTTGGGTTAGCCTTAGTCCGAATTACTCTACCATCGTGGCGACGGGCGACTTGTTCCACTGCACTGGAGGCGTGAACTGGGACAACTACTGTACCTCTGGGGTTCGAGGTTAATATCATGTCTACCATCAGGGCGGTTAACATTTCGCCGCGAATTGGAAAGCCAGATTCATCTACTAAAATTAGCTGTTCGCCATTAGCTGAGACTTGCACACCAAAATTAGCTTTGAGTGCTTCCACTACATGACCTAGCTGAGTCAACAGTCCTTCCCGATCAGCAGTGGTGACAGCGTGTTTATTCAAGCTGGCATTTAGCACCACTGCATCCGCACCAAATTTATCTAGCATTTGGGGTAAAACAGCCCCCGACACAGCATAAACATAATCTATGACGATTTTGGCGCGACTGTTGGTGAGGGTAGAAACATGCAGTAATTTCTCAAAAGCGGTGCAGTAACGGTCAATGACTTGGCTGGGATAAGCAACATCGCCAACTTCATGAATCAACGCCCGCCGCATATCTTCTTTAAAATAAGCCCCTTCAATTTTCTTTTCTTGGGCTTTGGAAATGTTAATGCCTTTGGCATCCATGAATTCAATTAAAGTGTAGTCAGGGCGGTCGGGATGTACCCTGACATGGATACCACCAGCCACGGACATAGTAGGAATAACTGTCCGAGCGATGGGAATAGCGGTAGCATCGAGGTTTTGAATATCAACCCCTACAGACATTAAACCGGCAATGAGCGATCGCGTCACCATCCGAGAAATGTTCCGTTGGTCTCTCGACACTGTGACTTTAGAACCAGGTTTTAAAGTCGAACCGTAAGCTGAACCCAAACGCACAGCAAACTCTGGCGTAATGTCGATATTCGCCAATCCTTGCACACCACGTTGCCCAAATAAATTTCGTTGAGCAGTATTACCCCAAATCAAATTGATGTTTAAAATTGCACCAGATTCAATTTTTTTACTCGGCCAAACACGTACCCCAGTACTAATTTGTGCTTCTTCTCCCACCGTAGATAACGAACCCACCACAGCCGCTTCTAATACATGGGCGCGACGGTCTACTCGGCTACCACGGGAAATCACACAGGCACTTAAATGTGCTTCTTCGCCAACAAATGCCCCATTCCACACAATCGGACGCTTGAGATTGGCATCAGCCCCAACTGTAACGTTATCACCAATTACAGTCCCAGCTTCAATTTGCACTCTCGCCCCAATTCGGCAATTGTCCCCAATAATTGTGGGAGTTTCAATGTGAGCCGTCGTGTCAACAAAAGTATTTTGTCCTATCCAGATCCCAGGGGAAATTTCTTCATAAGCAAAATCGAGTTTTACCTTCCGATCTAAAGCATCATATTGAGCTTCTCGATAAGCATCTAGATGACCAACATCGCACCAGTAACCTTGGGCAATGTAACCATACATTGGTTCATTTTTTGCCAAAAGTAAGGGAAATAAATCTTTAGAAAAGTCAGATTCAGTGTTATCTGGTAAATAATCTAAAGCTTCTGGTTCCAGAATATAAATACCAGTGTTGACTGTATCTGAAAAAATTTCGCTGGTAGAAGGTTTTTCTAAAAATCGCTTAATTTTTCCTTCTTCATCGGTAATTACCACCCCAAACTCAATGGGATTGGGAACCCTAGTTAAAATCAAAGTGGCTTTTGATTGTTTTTGTTTATGAAATTCGATTGCTGCTGTTAAATCAAAATCTGTGATGCTATCACCGCTAATTACTAAAAAAGTTTCATCAAGAAGTTCGGCAATATTTTTGACACAGCCGGCTGTCCCCAGCGGCTGGTCTTCTTCCACAGCGTAGGTCATTTGTACGCCAAAATCGCTACCGTCTTGAAAATAATCTCGCAAGACATCAGGTAAGTAATGTAATGTTGCAATCACTTCATTGATTTGATGTCTTTTGAGAAGATTGATAATGTGTTCGGCAATGGGACGATTGAGAATCGGCACCATCGGTTTGGGTAAATCGCAAGTTAACGGACGAAGCCTTGTCCCTGAACCGCCTGCCATCAGTACTGCACGCATAAGTCCTCCTAAAATATTTGCAACCTTAGCTGCTTACAAACCCATGAAAATATGTTGGTTTTATCTTTCATTAGTGTCCTATAGATGTTCTGATTTCAGGAACTTCCACAAGAGGCATCTAATAAATGTTAAGCATATTTACTCAACACAGTCGCTGATTTGTCTAGAAAAAAATTAAGAAATGTTTCTGGTAATCGAGTTCATTTATTATGCCAGTTTCAAAGGCTTTTGAGGTAGTCAGGAAGTAGAAAAAAGAACATAGAAATCTAGAATAATATATTTCTTTTTAACTTGATAATTGAGCTTAATTTCGGTTTTGGTAATAGGATACTAGGTGAACTAGCTACAATGCCAGATGCTACTTTACACTGGAGTTAGAGAATGTACTAATCCATCCTTCAGCGGTTATAACATTAGGGCTAAAATCTACTTTGTTAGTATAAATTAAGAATTGCTGATATATTTTGACAATTCTTAACTTCAATTTAGTCAGTAGCGAATGGAGTTAATTCAAGTGAGCAACTTAATTGTATTTGTTTTGATAGTAGGTTATGTCGGTTTAGGTTGGAAGTTTTGGACTGGATTTACAAGGACTAACTTTACACCATCCTTACTCAATCGCATTGCTTTATCTGTTTTATGGCCTGCTTTATTTATCGCCAATCAATCCTATCGGCGCAACTTTAGAAAGGCGCTGAAGGGGTAGGGCTTAATTTTAAGTTTGCAAGTATCGAATGCTGGCGATCGCCTACATCTTAAAATAGTTTAGTTAGTTGTTTTGTTAAATTCGAGAGGCTCAGATACCCGACTTGTTGAAGAAGTCGGGTATCTTGCTGTTCATAAATAATTTAGGGCTGCTATATCACTTAACCAATAGGTAAATTACCTGGATTAACTGCATGAATATATTCACTACCAGAATGTGGTCTACCGCGTTTATATCTGGCTTCTTCGGGATTACCCCATCCTAGCTGTAAAATCATTTCTAAAAAGTTAGGATTTTGCCACTTCCATAAACTTGCCCATTCAGTTCTTTGAGCAATTCTTTCGACATCAGGTGTGGTAATTTGTTGATATTGCTTACTATTATTAAAACTTAAATGTAAATCCATATCTATAGTGACTTCATACCAAAAATTCAAGATCGAATTTTTGGCAGATTGTAATATTGCTATGTCACTAGTCAACCCTACTAATTCGGTATCTACTTCTGGATAGCGCAAGGTTTTACCTTTGACTGTCATTTCGCGCCAGACAATGCCAGAAATATGATGTTCTCTTTGATAATTGTGAATAGCCGCCTTGAAATCTTGATAAGCAGTGAACTTTTGGAACCCCTCGGTTCTGATAAACTGGTCTATTACAGGATTGCCAGAGACTGTTACTTCTAACTTCAGACGCTCTCCCTTTAGACAAGCTTGGCGTTCGGCTGCCAAAATTTGGATTAGCTCTTCGGTAGTGTAAACTTTTGACATCAGTTATTAGTCAAGGGTCAAGGGTCAATAGTCAATAGTTTTGAACTTGAGACTATTAATTGATTCCCGCAGTTGTGACAACAGGTTATTTAAACATTATCCTTTGGATGAATGGGAATGCAGTAGCCAACAGTACTAAAAACTAGGGTAGACCATCTCAGTCTACCCTGGCAGTTATTTAGCTAACTCACTACTAAATTCGTTGAAAGAACGCCGTTTTAATTCCACTGATTCAGAGCGTGGTAATAAATCAAACACTTCGCGGAATTTATCGTCTATTTCCTCAAAAGGTACTTGACCTTTTTTATTTAACAATACTTTCCCTGATTGATTAAACACGACAACTTGAGGCACACCCCCAGAATAGTAATATCCAGGTTCCGTGGGATCATATTTTGCTTTGACTGGGATTGTATCAACATCAATGGGGATAATCTCTGCTACTCGTCCGTAAAACTCCTGGACGCGAGAAATTACAATGGCATATTTTTTGCAATCGCTACTATCATCAACATAAAATGCTAAAAATGCAGGTTTATGTTCTGCTAAAGTCTGTGCTAGTGTCTGTCTTGGTGGAACTAAGGAACCATTGCCAGCATAAACGACAAACATATTGCCATCGTAAAGATCATCATTAATACCAGCGAAAGCAGGTTTGATACTGAACATCAGTAAACACACAAGCAACAACAGGCATTTTGATACCAACCGTCGCCAGTCAGGCATTTGTTTTTGTAAAAAAATCAACTTTGTAATATTCATCAAAAGGAACCTTGCAAGCTACGATTTGTCGTAAGTTTGTGCTGAATTCGGCAACCTGGGCTGGATAAGTAATTACACCCGCGCACTATTTTTTAAGATAACGTCTTACGGATGAAGTATGAAATTTCTTTTTCACACTTCATACTTTCCTAGTGCTGGCTTTTTGAGTCAAGATTCGCTAAACTCACAAGATTAAATTTACAACTACATTAATTACCAACCATCTGAAGATTAAGGTAAAAAAGTGGGCAAGAAAATCAAACTAATAGATAGAGTGCGACTAGGTTTTGCGGTATCTGCGGCGAAAACTGTAACATTTGCGGTGCGATCGCTGCGTTTAGGTGCTGCTAGTGTATTACCAGGGTCAATTGCGCGGCGAATTGACCCTCGACTGTTGCAATTATTGAGTCAGCAGGTAAAAAATGGTGTAATTCTCATCGCTGGGACTAATGGCAAAACTACCACGTCGCTGCTGTTAAAAACAATTCTGGAACGCAAAGGCTACCGCGTCGCCCATAATTCCACAGGTGCAAACCTGGAAAATGGTCTGATGACAGCTTTACTAGAAAACACTAACTTGGTAGGTTCACTGGCTGCTGACTACGCCATTTTGGAAGTAGACGAGAATATTGTACCGAAAGTCTTAACGCCACTCCAGCCGCGAATTATCCTTTGTTTAAACTTGTTCCGCGACCAACTCGACAGGTACGGGGAAGTAGATACCATCAGTAAACGCTGGACAAAGGTAATTTCGACTCTGCCAAAAGAAACGGTGGTAATTCCTAATGCTGATGACCCGACTTTATCGCACCTCGGTCAGCAGTTACCGCAACGAGTGTTATTCTTTGGTTTGAATGAACCAGAACAATATCTCGAATCAATTCAGCACGCGGTAGATTCTATTTACTGTCCTAATTGTGGACATTCGTTAGATTACAAAGGCGTTTACTTATCTCACTTGGGAGATTTTACTTGTCCAAGTTGCGGTTTTAGTAAGAGTAAACCAACTCTAGAAAGTAGCGAATGGGGACAAATTCTTGTTGGTTTGTATAACAAATATAATACTTTAGCGGCTGCGACTGCTGCGATTGAATTGGGCGTTGATGAAACCACAATTAGAGATACTATTAATATTTTCCAAGCTGCATTCGGTCGTGCAGAAGATTTAGTAATTGATGGTAAAAAGGTCAGAATTTTATTATCAAAAAATCCTGTAGGAACAAATGAAACTATTCGGGTAGTGAATCAAAGTGCTGATAAAACTACACTAATGGTTTTAAACGATCGCACTCCCGATGGTACTGATGTATCCTGGATTTGGGATGTGGATACAGAAAAATTAGTTGAACGCGGCGGAACTATTGTAGTGAGTGGCGATCGCGTTTATGATATGGCTTTACGTCTACGCTACAGCGAAAAGTCTCTGGAGAGTAACTTAAACTTAATTGTAGAAGAAGATTTACGCCAAGCGATCGCAACTGCCTTAAAAAATACACCAGACAACGAAACCTTACATATTCTACCTACTTATTCCGCCATGCTAGAAGTACGTGAAGTGTTAACCGGCAGAAAAATTCTTTAGGGAATGGGAAATAGGGAATTGAGAAGCTTTTTTATAATCTTTCTCACTTCCTAAACTAAATAAACGTGAATTCGACAGACCTCTCCCTCCCAGCCTCCCTCTCCTAAAAGGCGAGGGAGGAGCAATGAAAAATAAGAGTTTTACTCCCCTCTCCTCGTAGGAGAGGGGCTGGGGGTGAGGTCAAAACAGCCCTCATCGAACTCAAGTTAAATAACTGGTATTCGGGACAATAGGAAAGAAAGCGTATTCATACCAAGCCGTCCAGATAAAACTTCTTAACCACCGTTGACGCTTTTCGGGAGTGAATTCATATTCAAATACGCCGCAAGATGTATCAATAGAAGATAGGTGAGAATTGCAACCACAACCATGTTGATAAGTAAAGCCATATTTAGAGGCGATACTTTGTACCTTCATTTGCATTGCAAAAACCTTACCTGCGTGTAATATCGCATCCCAAGAACGCTTATGTTTGATATCTCGCTTATCAAATCTTAAAGCGCGTTCTTCAAATACATGATCGCGGTAAATAGGTGCTAGATGTACATGATAAAAACTAGCTGGTAGTTCATAGCCAAACTCTTGAAAAAGTTCTATTCCTATCCGAGCTACTTTTAATTCATTTGCAAACTCTTCTCCCTGAGATTCTAAATCTTGAAGCAGTGTAGCAAAATCTGGATAGCTAGTTTTTATAAAGTCATAACCATAAAATTCTAGGGTTTCCCAAGCTAACTTGCCAAATAGCTGAGAGAATGGCGATTTAAGATAGTCTAGCTCTGGACGTTCGTTAAATAAGTCAACATCACCCTGTTCTAACTTATATTGAAATAACTGTGCCATCTCAACATAACTTTGTGGATCAGAGATTCCCACATTTGCCAATCCTTTAGCAATATCTTGCCATACAGAAGGTAGTTGAGAAACAGGAACTGCATTTTCAAACGCAATTACCGTCAAATTGGGAGCTTCAATTGCTTGCATATAATCTCCATTTTAGATATTTACAATTTGTCGCTTAGTTAAATAAAGTTAACTTTTTCTGAATTTGAAAACACAGTGTAACTATTTACCCAATATTTAGTAAATTTACAGTCACCTGTGGAGATTATGACTGTCTGACAATTACAAAACTGTGGCCTAAAATACTGAAGTCTGGCGATAATTACTATATGTCTGTCCATCCAAAAATTTTAACTACCAAACCCATTACCGAGGACAGATTTACGATATGCTGACCCCAGCATCTTTGGTTGTAGATATGCACCTAATGCTGCAACCATAGAAAGAAAAAAGTTATAAATTATCAGTTATGAGTAAAGAGTTATGAGTTCTGAACAATTAGAATTAACTATTGGTTGGTTGTATCCAACTTTGATGAGTACCTATGGCGATCGCGGTAATGTAATTACAATAGAACGCCGCGCCCAGTGGCGAGGATACAGCGTCAAAGTTTTACCATTAGACCAAAACTCCACCGCCGAAGATATTAAATCTGTCGATGTAATTGTAGGTGGTGGCGCACAAGACCGTCAGCAAGAAATTGTCATGCGTGACTTGCAAGGCGCGAAGGCTGATGCAATGCGCGAGAAAATCGAAAATGGCACACCAGGAGTCTTTACCTGCGGTTCACCCCAACTGCTAGGACATTATTATGAACCAGGACTAGGACAGCGGATCGAAGGTTTAGGAATACTCGATTTAGTTTCTATCCATCCTGGGGAAAATACCAAACGTTGTATCGGTAACTTGGTAATTGAAGTGACAGCTTCGCGCCTAGCAAAAGATTTAGCAGAAATGACAGGTGGTAAACCCTATCTCGTTGGGTTTGAAAATCACGGCGGACGCACCAAGTTAGGCAAAGTGGAAGCCTTGGGGCGTGTGGTGTATGGCTTAGGCAATAATGGCGAAGATGGTACCGAAGGCGCATTTTATCAGAATGCGATCGCTACTTATTCTCACGGCCCCTTATTACCCAAAAATCCTTTTGTGGCTGACTGGTTAATTCAAACAGCGTTGCGGCTGAAATATCAACAACCCATCACCCTCAAACCGTTAGATGATGACCTCGCAATGCAAGCGCGAGAATCCATGCTAAAGCGCTTGAAAGTTGCCGTACCATCTTCTTGATTGAAAATGTCACGACATTCATAGAGAACATCCAGACGTTTATTGATATCGTCACGACGTTTATTATAAACAGAGCAACGTTTGTTGATATCGTCACGACGTTTCTTGAAAACGACAGAGCGTTTGTTGATATCGTCACAACGTTTCTTGAAAACGATAGGACGTTTGTCGAAAACATTCAAGTGTAGGGGCGAACGGCCGTACCCTGCGGGAACGCTAAGAGCGAACGCCCCTACTGTTCTGGCTCGGAATTTATTCCGAGGCGGGACTTTTTCTCGTTGATTCCCTTACGTAAATACCGCTATACTGATGCAGGTGGACAATATAAATTTAATGCTAAATCAAAGCAGAGCTTGGACTTGAGAGATTTGATTTTCTTGTGAATTTCGTCTACCTGCTGATTTTTTTAGCAAAATGGCAGGTTTAGCATGGCTGACTCCACCCCGCTTTTTAGTATCAATGATGTATTAGAGACGATTAAGAAGAAAGACAACAGAATCAATCGCTGGTTTTGTACAAACAGTAGCAGGATGGATTCGGGAAAAAAATGGATTGAACTGATTTCTTTGATTCTGGCTACTATTATTCTCGCTTGGTTTTCGAGAGTTGCGATCGCTAAGTTTTTAGGCGAACAAAATTCCCAATGGTTTCTCTGGATTTGTCTAGTTGTCGGGATAATATTTATAGATTAATCAGAAAATGAATATAGAGAGAATTTTCAAAAGTACTGATTTTTTTCAACCTACAGATGGTGAACCAATTCGTTCAGTTGTGACGGAATCACCAGATGCAGTTGTAGTTGCTTGGTATGTCAAACCCGGACAAGAAATTGGAGCGCACATTCATCCTTATGGTCAGGATACTTGGACAATATTATCCGGTAGTGGTGAATATTATTTAGATATAGAAGGTACTCGCAAAACAATTACCACCGGAGATGTAGTTGTAGCACCAGTCAAATGTGTTCACGGTGTGTTCAATCATGGCGATGAACCTTTGATATTTATCTCTGTCGTAACACCTTATGAGGCTGGATATGAACCTGTAACCATCAAATCGTCAACAGCCTGAGTAAATCTAGCAGTTTTCAAAACGCTTTAAGTCCTTATGCCATAGGTTGCTGTACTAAAACTCAACAGAACTGCGTTGACTAGGAGCGATCGCATCTTTGCGAATATTGCACCATAATAAACGAAAGGCGATCGCATAAGCTAAGGATTCAAATAAGATATGCGGATGAATCTGTAATGAACCTAACCAAAAATATACGGGTAAAGTTCAGAAATTGCGATGCTTGTATTATTTGTCATTGGTCATTTGTAATAGGAATCATATTTGATTTGAGAAAAAACTGACTATCTGTCAGATGGGACTTAATTCCTATATTCCAGATTGATTCACCCTACAAGCTGAACTGCATATTAAATTTTGCTAAAAAACATAAATATTATGCCTTCCCCAATTTTTATTTGGGAAAGGCATGATTAAAAAGTTGGAATTCTCAGTGTTTAATTTCTAAATTGAGGATGTAACATCCCAGTTGGACTTTTTCTGCCCACAATTCATATTCTAGCCGCAAGTGTTCGGGAAATTGTTTGCCAGCGAGTGTTAATGTTTTCGTAAAATTGCGTAAGCGAATCGGATTATGTGGTTGTAATGATTCCGTTGGCAACCAATAACGGCTAACACCGTATACGCCTTGTTCCCAAAAGTGGCGGTAACTTACTTGACCATTACCTTGCATAGTCATAATTACCCGATATGGAGAAATTTCCAGCCACAAAATTCTGGGGCTGCTGGGAACGTAAGCAGTGTTTGTTCTGTGGGGCAAAGTTGCCTCTGTACTGGGAGAAGTTTCGACTTCACAGGTAATCAGAGGCGGTGCAGTTAACAGTAAATGAAATCGTTCAGTATCTTTTTGATACAGTGTTCCAGCAGTTTCTACCACTGACCAGAACGGCAGGTCGGTGGAAATGAGTGATAAGCACACAGGCTTGCGATGATAGGTCAGCATGGGAGCGATATGGGCTAACAGCTATTGAATAACAAAATGAAATTAATCCAGGGAGTCTAGCAGTCCAGAACCAGCAACTAAATAGTAAAACATGCTTAATCTTAACTGAATATGCTGATTTGGTAAGCTAAATATCTAAACATAAAAATAAGTTAAATCTAAATTTAAATATTGAAAACAACATTTTTTTCTAGAAAGGTAACTTTAAATACCGTGAATAAATACTTATAGTTTTGTGAAATTTATATTTTGTAGCAAACAGTTGAAATAAGACAGTCATTTTTACAACAGCAAATTTACTGTCTTGTCCAGATTATAGTTACGTGGAAACTCCCTAGCCTGGGTAAGAACGGATTCGCCGAATCGAGAACAGATAAATATCAATTGCCGAAATCATGTCAATAGATGGATGATAGTAGTTAGACAAAGACAGCAATTGCCAATCTAAAAGTTTGCATACTGTTACTTTGAGTCCAAAAAAATACCAGACATAGTTTGTATATCTCCTAAAAAGCCAACTTGCCATAAATAAATATTGAAATTTATTATGCAAGTGTCTAAGTAAATTTAATATGACAAAATAACGATAGGATACTAGTATAGGTCGGCGGAAATAAACAGACCAAACTTCGACTACTTTGGCTGCGCTCAGTGACCATCTGGAATTGCTAAAAGGCTTGTGATATGACTATTCTTTCTTTTTCCTTTTGACTTTTGCCTTGTTGTACTAGTACAGCACAGCGTATATAGCGCTTTGTAGTGAGTAGATTTTAGTGATAACCTAAAAAATCACTTGATTTGCCTTATGTATATAGAATTTGGGCGGGAAATCTGTGGCAATCTCGACACCGCAGAGAAACGAGAATGGTTAGTCACCAATGGTATAGGTGGTTATGCTTCTGGGACTGTGGCTGGTTTGCTAACCCGTCGCTATCACGGCTTACTTGTAGCAGCATTACACCCACCATTAGGTCGTACTTTACTGCTGGCAAAACTAGATGAAACTGTTTTGTATGGCGATCGCTATTATCCCCTACATACAAATCGTTGGGCAGATCAAATCGTTAGCCCCCACGGTTATCGACACATTGAATCTTTTGCTTTAGAAGGTACAATTCCCCTCTGGCGTTTTGCTGTGGCGGATGCTTTGTTAGAAAAGCGCATCTGGATGCAGCAAGGCGCAAACACAACATATATCCAATATGTTTTGCGGCGTGCTACCCAACCTTTGCACCTGACACTTAAAGCAATGGTCAACTACCGCGATTACCACAGTGACACCCACAGCAACGGCTGGCAAATGTCTATTGAGCAGGTAGAACAAGGGATTTGCATAACGGCTGATTCAAGTGCTACACCATTTTATTTGTTGAGCGATCAGGGCAACGCTTCACCAGTTCACAATTGGTACTATAACTTTGACTTGGCAGTTGAGCGTTATCGGGGCTTGAATGACAGAGAAGATCATCTTCATGCTGGCACTTTTGCCGTAAAACTCAATCCTGGAGAAGCAGTCACCTTTGTCGCCAGTACAGAAAAACTAGCAGACTTGCATGGTGAAACTGCACTCAAATTACGCCACACTCAAGAGCAGAAACTAACAGAACTTTGGCAAAGTAATCGTTCCCTGGATGCTCAGGAGTCTCCCGCCTGGATTAACCATCTGGTACTAGCTGCTGACCAGTTTATTGTTGACCGCCCAGTACCAGAAGAAGGTCACGGCAAAACTATCATTGCTGGTTATCCCTGGTTTAGTGATTGGGGACGAGACACAATGATTAGTCTACCTGGGTTGACAATTGCCACTGGCCGTCCAGAGGTTGCACGGGCAATTCTCCGAACTTTTGCTAAGTATGTAAACCAGGGAATGCTACCCAATCGCTTTCCTGATGCGGGTGAGCAACCAGAATACAATACAGTCGATGCGACACTTTGGTTCTTTGAAGCAATTCACGCTTATGACAACGCCACAAACGACGATAATTTCCTGAGTGAATTGTTTCCTGTGCTTGTAGATATCATTTATTGGCACTGTCGCGGCACACGCTATGGTATCCACCTTGATCCTACAGATGGCTTACTTTATGCAGGTGTGACAGGCACACAACTAACTTGGATGGATGCCAAAGTTGGAGATTGGGTAGTAACACCGCGAATTGGCAAACCAATTGAAGTTAATGCCCTTTGGTATAATGCCTTACGCACAATGGCCAAGTTTGCCCGTCAACTGGGTAAACCACATCAAGAGTATGAGGCAATGGCAGACCGCACTTTAGCTAGATTTTCGCGCTTTTGGAATGAGGAGCGAGGTTACTGCTATGACGTAATCGATAGTCCTGATGGTGATGATGCGGCGTTGCGTCCAAATCAAATTTTTGCTGTGTCTTTACCAGAAAGCTCCCTCACACCAGCCCAACAAAAAAGCGTCGTAGAAGTTTGTGGACGAATGCTGCTGACTTCTCATGGATTGCGATCGCTTTCTCCTGACCATTCTCAATACCAGGGAATATACGGTGGTAATCAGTATCAACGCGATGGAGCATACCATCAAGGAACAGTCTGGGGTTGGTTGTTGGGGTCATTTGTCCTCGCTCATCTGCGCGTCTACAAAAATCCACAACAGGCGCGGCAATTTCTCGCACCAATGGCTAATCATCTCACAGTACATGGGGTTGGTAGTCTCAGCGAAATTTTTGATGGGGATGCGCCGATGACTCCACGCGGATGTACTGCACAAGCTTGGACAGTAGCAGAAGTTTTACGCGCTTGGTTAGCGACTGAGAGTTGATTAGCTAAAACACGTCTAAATTACAGAATCACCCGTAAAGGTCGTTTTTGGTCATTAATTTTAGAGAAATGAGGTTTCAGAATGCCAGTGGTAGACACGAAGCTTTCTTGCATCTACTACTGGAATGGAGATGAGATTGTTGGTGTTTTGACAATGATCAATTGGAATTTTTATAAGGAAGATCGATTCTAGCAGTACCTACAGGAATTTCTCCTTGTAAACCAGTTCGTTTAGCTGTCACTCCATAGAGCAATATTCTCCCATCTAAAATCTTTGTTTGTACACCTGTTAATTGCACTTCTAAAGAACTACCCGAAGCCACTGGTTGGTCAAAAGTAATTGATAAACGTTCTTTAGTAATTTCTGTTTTAGCCCCAATCTTTTTACCCGATTCATCTACAACCCGGACATTACTAAAACGTTCCATTTGATTGGGTAGAGAAATCATTAAGTCTTGTACAGACATGCCCATTACGGACACCTTAATAAAATGCGTATCATTTCGGACACCAGAGTTGGTGATACTGGGAACATTAACTGTATATGCAATTTGAGATGATAACGATAAATCAATCTGTTGAGAGTTGGTCGGCGTAGCTATAGCTGTAGGGGCTGTAGAGAGTATCAACGCAGACAAACTACCATAAATTAAACCTTTCATAATTCAAGCCTTGATGTCGATAAATATGTCTAACTAAATACATTAATTTATTAACATTAAAAAAAACTGAGGATAACATTAAAATTTTGTAAAACTACTCATCAAATACTCTTGTAAAATAATAAGTTTTAAGGTGTACAATCCTTACATATCATAAAAAAAAGCTAAAAAATTTTCATAATCAAAGAGAATTTTTAGTATGTATAAAACACCCTCACGATAGGGGTGTTTTAAAAGAAAATCCCTCATTAGGAATGGGGAATACAATAGAACTTGATACTTTAAAAATATTTTGTTAGTAATAAATTAAAGCTTTTTCAGCAAAAGCTTTAATTCTATTCAGGAAAAACTCATTTTTCTCAAGCGTTGTGCGATTAAAATTAAATTATGTAAAGCGGTGCTTGGATATTGTTTAAAGCAAAAACTTATGTAGGGCAATTTGAGGAAATTAGTTGCTATAAAAATCTAGTTTGATTACTGAACATAATTATGTAGAGGGGAATAGGCAACAGGTAACAGAGAAAAGCAAAGACGGCAGCTATAAATGCAAATATGAGTCCTATATATATGAGATATTCCCATGAATTTTGCCGGAAATTTTCCCAGAAAATTAGTCGAGTTTTTTGTAGTCAGAATTGACCCTGCTTCACTTCATTTCCGGTTGACTGTTGGCATCATTATGATTGTGACGTTCGGACTAAGTAGCTTTACAATCTGGGCGGGTTGGGAAATCAGACAGTTTCTGATGATTGCTCATCAAAATTATGGTATGGCTGATGATGCTCAACTGTTGACGATGATTCAAAGTTTGGGAATAATGGGCGTTTGCTCACTTACTACTACAATTGTTTTGACAGCGTTGTTTATTAAGCGATCGCTTTTACCATTACAACAGATAAATCAATGGGCAGAAACCTGCACCAATGAATTGATTCCCCACCAGCTAGGCTTAAACCAAACACCAAGCGAAATTCAGGAGTTAGCCCAGACATGGATGGAATTTTTAACCAGGCTTTCCGAAGCTAAAGAACAGCAACGCCAGTTGTTCAGCGATTTAGCCCATGAATTACGCACACCTCTGAGCATGGTTTATGGATATCTGCAAAGAAGTTTACAACGCAGTCATAATTTAGCCGCTTCCCAGAAAGAAACTCTCGAAATGGCTGTTTCTGATGCGGAAAGAATGAATTATATTTTGCAAGACTTACTATATTTAGCACGGGCAGATAACAGCACAATTCCTTGTCCCTGGGAAACTGAACCTTTATTACTCAATGATTTGCTTACAGCTATAGCTGAGATAACCGAAAAATTTCATCATCGGTTAATTCAGGTAGAAATCCCGCCTTTTCCTATTAAAGTCAAGGCAGAACGTCATCAGCTAATGCAGATATTAAGCCATCTGATTGCCAATGCAGTTAAATACTCAGATGTAGGTGAGCCAATTACCTTGCAGCTAACTCAAGCTAATGGTTGGGCAATGATTCAAGTCAGCGACAAAGGATGTGGTATCCCTTTATTAGAACAGTCCCGCATTTTTGAACCATTTTATCGAGTAGATGCGTCTCGTACCCGTTCCACTGGTGGCACTGGTATGGGTTTATGTATCGTCAAACGCCTTGTAGAGTGCATTGGCGGTACAATCGAACTTCGTTCAGAACTGGGGAATGGCAGTATTTTTATTTTGAAATTACCTACATTATTGGGAGGGAACAGATAATAGGTGACAGAGTTAAAAGTCTTGTGCTGTCTTAGTTTTATAAATATTTTATTACCGAGTTGAATTTCAACATAGCGATCGCTATTTCATAACCAAACGCCTAAATCAATCATCAAAGGAGTTTACGCACCTATGTCAAATAATAACTTTACACTCTCTCGCAATTTAGTACGCAACTTATCGATCATCTCTTTGAGTTTTCTACTTCTGTATGGCGCATCCCGTGTCATGTTTCCTACTCCCGCTAGTGATATCTCAACTACGACACCTCAGAATAAACAGGTAGCTGTTTTCGCTGGTGGTTGCTTTTGGGGAATGGAAGCAGTTTTTGAGCATCTCAACGGTGTTTCTGATGTTGTTTCTGGCTTTTCTGGTGGCGATGCAACCACCGCAGACTATACCCTTGTCAGTTCTGGATTCACTAATCACGCGGAATCAGTGAAAATCACTTATGATCCATCAAAAATTTCCTACGATCAACTACTAAAAGTTTACTTTTTAGTAGCCCATGACCCAACACAATTGAATCGCCAAGGGCCTGATTCTGGTAGACAATATCGTTCAGTGATATTTTTTGCTAACAATGAGCAAAAACAAGAAGCACAAAAATATATTGATCAACTCAATCAACAGAAAATCTTTAACAAGCAAATTGTCACCGAAGTAAGTCCATTACAAGGTTTTTATCAAGCTGAAGAATATCATCAAAACTATATTGTGCGTAATCCTGATAGTCGCTATGTCGTAGCAAATGACTTGCCAAAATTAGCTAAACTTGAAACCACGTTTCCAGAAATTTACACTAAATAGAATTTGCTGAAAAAGTTATCTGTGCGGGTGTTTAGATCCCCGACTTTTTCAAAAAGTCGGGGATCTATAACTTCTCGACAACAACTCAGACACCCTTAAAAGATTGACTTCAGAACTAGAAATGCACTAACCCATAAAATCAAACTCATAGGTGCGCCGATGAGAACTCCGGCGATCGCCCAACCGCGTTGATGTTCTTTAAAATGTTCAATACTGCGCCATTGTCTACTTTTCCAAGCCCATTCATTGCCTTTTGCCCCCATAGCGATCGCCATAAACCAACCAATTTGTGGTACAAAACAAAACAATCCACACCATACCTGATTAGTCCATAACCAAAACCAAGGTAATAAAAACGCCCCCCAATTCCATCCCAAAATCTCTTCTGGTACAGGTTCCGTAGAATTAATCCCACAACCAGAATTATTAATTATTTTATGGCTGACAGGTTTGACAGCCAAATTCGATTTTAAAGTATCAAGTGCTTGGCGGGCATTACTAAAGCGTTGTTCCGGCGCAGGTTCAGTCATCTTTTGCAACCAGCGCACAAAACTAGAACTTGCGTTCACTCGGTCAGCGAATTGTATCCGCAAATCTTGTTGCGGTAAATCACCAGGGGGAACACCAGTTAATAAATGAATTAACGATGCACCCAAAGCATACAAGTCAGATGCAGGAACAGCCCGACCGCCAAATTGTTCCATCGGCGCATAACCATAAGTTCCAACCACCGTAAAGGTCACACCTTCTTTAGCAGCTTTATCTTGAACTGCACCGAAATCTACCAAATATACCTGATTATCTTCACCCCAAATTAAATTACTGGGCTTGATATCCCGATGTAATACACCAGGATTCAATTCATGCAGATATATCAGAATTTTTAAAACCTCAGTCGCAATTTTCCTGGCGTGCTTTTCTGTACAGTGTTTACCAACTGCAAGTTTTTCTTTGAGCGATTCCCCAGGAATATATTCTTGGACTAAGCCAAACCACAATGTGTGGTCATCAACACAAAAATAATCAATGTATTGCGGAATCCGCGGATGTTTTAGCTGTTTGAGAACTTGTGCTTCTCTCTCAAACAACTTCAAGTCATCCCACTGGACAGTTCCGCCGAAAGCCAAAAGTTTGACCACAACTAATGATTCTTCCCCATCAGCAGCTTGTAAATCTTTGGCCAGCCAAGTTTGGCGAATGCCATTATTACCTAGTTGCCGTTGGATTTGATAACGGTGGTGTAATATCTGTTCTATTTGCAGCATCTAACACCTGTTGGCAGTTTACGCTAAGGTGATTCCCCTACTATTCCAGGATAGACATTACACAGATAATTTGGGGGCAGATGTTTACCAAAACTCAACTAAGAATCGGAATCAGGCTGATTTAGTCAGCCAAACTTGGCTTCTAATCAAAAATCTCCCTTGTGTTTCGATTCATAAACTTCGGTAATTAGCTAATAAAAGTTTGGGTGTGGTTTTGGGAAAAGCCGTGAAACAAACAGATGTTATCGGTAGCGGTGTCGGTGGTTTAAGTTGTGCGGCGATTAGCTCGGGTTGCGATCGCTCTGCCGCCAGCTGCATTACGCTAATTATTACTCCTCAAATTATCCACCTCAGTTTCATTTGTAGTAAGTAAGAAGACACAAATAAACTTAACTAGATAAGTCTTAGACAAAATAGTTAAAAACCTATTCCCTCCTGCCTTCTGCCTTCTGCCTCCTGCCTAGTCCTAATTACAATTATTTATGTCTCTCTACTTAGATGTTGATGTGTGATGTAGAGACAGAAATTTGTCTCTACATTCTTTATCGAATCAGCACTTAACACTTATACAGGCTTTTTCCCGATAATAGTCCGGTGACGGGGGTCACTGGCGACTTCAATTGTGGGTGAAAAACCTATTTCTTCCAAAGCTGCTTGAATATCGAAACCATAGTAATCATCACTCCAAGGTTCCGTACTTTTCATTAAAGTAAACAGGGCAGGTGGGAGATTTTGAATTACAGGCGATCGCGGGTTATTATCTACCAAGGCAATATAACCACCGGGTCTGAGAAGTCGTTTAGCTTCCAGGAAAATCTCTTTGCTGGCATAGCTTGGCAATTCATGACATACAAACTGGAGTGTCACCAAGTCAAAGGAATTATCTGGTAAGCCTGTCTTTTCGGCTCTACCATGAACCCACTGAGAAATTTCATTATTCACATCTCTCGCCTTAGCCACAGCCAGCATATAGGGCGATAAATCTAAACCAACAGTCCGAATTGGCTGTTCTTGCTTCTCTTGATAATAACGATGCAGCGCCATCGTCGATAAACCTATCGAGCAGCCAATGTCCAGAATTTCTCTCACCTGCAAAGGGCCGTAAGCTGCCAAAACATCATGAAAAGTGCCTCTGAGTCTGCCATGAGCCGCTTCCCAAGTCAGATTTTCTTGCGGCCAAACACGCAAAGACATGGCGTAAGTGGCTGACTCCGCTTCAAAAGCCGCTTCCCAGCAAAGATTACCCTCAGCGTAAGCGTGGAATGGTACTTTGTAATATTCTGGATACACAACTTCCGGGTTCGTAACTGCACCTAGGAGTTGTTTGGTCATCAGTCCTTGCAGTGCTTCAGCGTTTTTGCGCCAGGGAATTCCGTTTTTTTCTGCTGTTGTGATTAATACTTGTCTAGCTTGGTATTTCATCACATTGTAAACAGGTTTGGTATGGATCAGCAGATTAACGAACTTGGAGAGTATGCTTTCACCAGCCCAATCAGGTTTGATTTTATTTTTCATCAGTTTGAGGAAATGAAGCGATAATTGCCTATACCTATTTTAGGTTTGATCGCTGCTTTCAAAAGCATCGTTTTTTCTATTCTTGCTTTTAACTTCCCAATTTTAGGTTCTTGTGTTATTTAACCTCGGTAGACTGATACAGCGTGTTGAGAATAAATGAAGTTAATAGGGTGTGTTAGGCGTAAGCCGTAACGCACAGAAAAAGATGGTGCGTTACGGCTAATTCTCACTATGTTAAGTTCCAAAATCTTTGCATAGCCGTCACCCTACTTATCCCTCTCCTAAGAAACCGTATTTGCTTGGGGCTGAGGAACAAGCTCAAAACCCAAAGCTAGAGCCTTTTTTTGGAGGTTATTGATGACTCGTTCTTGATAACGTTGCTCATAATAATCCATGCCAATATCTTGATAGTTACCTCCTGTTGTCCAAAGTCGGTAGAAAATTCGTGCCAACTTATGAGCAGTAGCAGTGATAGCTTTGGGTGTACCCAGGCGAGAACGTAAGCGACGATAAAAAGCACCTAAAGCAGAATTGCTCTTGCCAGCTGTTTGTGCAGCCATTCGGAAAGCATTGGTAGCAGGGTTAACCACCAAGCGGGTTTGAGAACTTTTAACTTTGCCGCCAGTGATACGATTACAAGGGCAAAGACCAAGCCAAGAAGTAAAGTGTTTAACAGTTGGGAATCGGCTAGGATCTAAACCAACCTCAGAAATAATGGTTTGTACTGTTAGGATACCAAGACCATCAATAGCAGTGAAGTCCACACCACTAATTCGGTAAAGATGGGTACGTAAATCAAAAGCAGGTTCATTGCCTTGGGGTTTATGGCGGATGTGCTTTGGTTGGGGAAGCGGAAATTCATTCAAATTAACTTTCTCGCTAAATTGAGATAAGCACTCCTGTATTTGGCGGTCGCAGGCTGCTATATGAGTTTGATAAACATCGTAAAGTTGTAGTTCTTGTTGAAGTACAAAGACATGCTCACTGCGATAATCACCATTGAGTGCGGCAGCAATTTCTGCTTCCGAGCGTTTAGCGCGGTGATGCTTTTTAGCTGCTAAAATTTGTGGATCTCTTTCTCCTTCAACAATAGCTCGAATAATTGCCATACCAGTGGTACCAGTGATATCGCTAACAACTTTATGCAGTTGCACGTTCATCTGGGTTAAAGCTTTTTGCATCCGTTGAATGTGAACACAAGCACTTTTGATGAGACTATCTCGGTGGCGGATATAACTCCGTAATACACAAATTTGGTCTTCTGGGCGAAAAGAACCAGACAACAATCCGTAACTATGTAATTGTTGCAACCATTGACAGTCTAAAATATCAGTTTTACGTCCAGGCAATGTTTTAACGTGATGGGCGTTGACAAGTTTAACTTCAAAGCCCTTTGTCTCCAAGATTTGAAACAATGCTATCCAATATACCCCCGTTGATTCCATTGCTACAGTTTTTACTCCACAAACAGCCAACCAATCAGCTAGAGCATACAGGTCAGCAGTGTAACAGCCAAAACGTCTGACACTCTCGGAGGCTCTATCTTTTGGAACACTTACCCAGTGAAATTCTGAACCGATATCAATACCCGCTGCATTTGGGTTGATTGGTCTTAAGTCAGAAGTTTCATTCGCTCTTGGTTGATGGGAACGGGATTTGGACTTTGGTGTTTTCATCATCAAAGGCTTCCTCACGAATGCGGAGTCATACTAGCAATTGGAAGTGCGCCCTGACCTGGGTTAACGGATAAATACAGTCTCCTAAACGGGATAATGGTAGCAACCATTTCACCAATGTCATAACCGTCTCAACCCAGAACCAAGCTTCTGTACGGGCGATTTTGCACCATTGGGGGATCGGTCTTAACTGTCAGAACACAATATAAAGTGTAATTTTTTTCGGTGCATCTTAATTTTGTTTCTTCCATCCATAACGGAAGCGATAGCGTCCGTAAACAGCTTCTGTCAGTTTCCGGATAAAATGAATAGAAGAAAGGAAAAATAAAACTCTACAAGGTAAGTAGAGCAATGGATGTAGAACTACAAATCCTAAAACATTTGCCAAGGGATGCCCAGCCAACAGTGGCAATAATAGATGAATATTGTGCAGAGTATAAAGACCAGTTCAAAGAAGTAAGGAATTATGAATGCTTCAAATATTTACATTTAGGGATAATTTCCCCAATAAAAAGAAAATCATTACCAGAAATAGCGAAAGTAGTAAGTATAAACTCGGCACAATCATTACATCATTTTATAGCCTATTCAGATTGGTCAGCACAAGAATTAAAGAGTCGAAGGTTAAATAAATTAAAGAAAGCATTAAATGGTCATGCGATAACCGTAGTAATAGATGAAACGGGAGATAGGAAAAAAGGTAAAAAGACAGATTATGTGGCAAGACAATATCTAGGGAGCGTAGGAAAAATAGATAATGGAATAGTATCAGTCAATGCTTATGGAGTTTATGAAAATATAACATTTCCATTAAGTTTCAAAGTATTTAAACCGAAGGGTACACTCAAAGAAGGAGATAAATATAAAACCAAAATAGAGTTAGCCTCAGAAATTATTACAGAATTAATTAATGAAGGCTTTAATATTGAACTGGTACTAGCGGATAGTTTATATGGTGAAAGTAGCGAATTCCTGGAAATACTCAATGAATATAAATTAGCTTATGTTGTAGCAATTAGAAGTAATCATGGAGTCTGGCTGCCAGCGTCGCAGAGCGTTAGAGCTAATAAATGGTGTAAATTCGAGAGAACATTTAGCAACCTGAAATCAGAAACTAGATATATCCGAGAAATAATTTATGGTAAAAGAAGAGCAATAACTTATTGGGAAATAACTACTGACCCAGAAACAATGCCGGAAAATTCTACTTCTTTTATCATGACTAATTTACAAGGGAACCTAAAGAAAACTTTAGGAGACCTTTATGGATTAAGAACATGGGTAGAATATGGGTTTCGCCAGTGTAAACAGGAATTAGGTTGGACAGATTATCGTTTTACTAATTTTCAGCATATTGAAAAATGGTGGGAAATTATTTTTTCGGTTTACACGATGATTAGTTTAAATTCTCCAGCCTTTTTATCCTTAAATCAATCTCATCAAGTTGAAACTAAAGTACAAGATAGCAAGCCTGAGCATTTTTCTGCTCATCAACAATGGAATCATCAAAATGGATGGAAGAATACTCTCAATAATCTTCGTTTAATTGTCCAACCTCTCTTTCTGTTTTGGCTGATTTATCCTTGGTTAGATATCTTTCCTAATTCTGATTTATTGCTGGGATTTAATCACCTAATTTCTGCAATGAATCAATTTAAACCCTTTTATGCTTCTGGATAATTTCACTATTTATTACTTGTTTAATCCGGAAACTGACAGAAGAAGGTTATATATTTAGGACTTACGCAACGCCGATAATGTCATTGCGACCGGAACGAAGTGTAGGGAAGCAATCCCAGGGTTAGGGGAGATTACTGCCCTATCGGTCGTAATGACGGAGTTACGTTATTTTTGCGTAAGTCATGATATTTACTAATAACTATTTATTTTTATCTAAGAGCGTTTCAAATTCTGCTTGCAAAGCCCTAATATCTGCCAGTCTGGCTACAACTAAATTATTTTGTCCAGCGTCACTTAGGCGTGCTTTCCAATATTGAATACTTTCGGAATGATTCACCCAAAAACGAACTACTGTGTCTACTACTTGGTCTAAATCCCAGCCCCATTTTGCAGGCACAGGTTCCACCGTTTCTATAAACGCATCTAGTGTACATATATGTGTTCCAAGATATTCCACGCCCAGATACAGTGGTTTTTGCATACTCTGTTGTTGATGGTTGAAAAACTGCAAAACTGGAGATACCCCGACAATATCAAAGGTGTATTTCATTTGGTTCCTCCCAACAGGTTATTACTTACAAGGAGATTTGGCTTGTGATAATTATGGCTTGTGAATGTCTAATTTTATCTCTGTAAAACAGCCTATTTTTGCTTTATATCTTAGGAAATAAACTTCTTTATTTATTAGCACTCATCAGCTTAGAGTGCTAATTCAAATCATATTTAATTGCTGTCCTATTAAAGAGTTTCAGGCATCTTTTTAGAAAAGTGAATTAGTTTTAATATATTTTTAATTTTTTGATTTTAAATCTTACATTTTGTACCGCATCTAAATCCCCTAATCTTAATCATGGGGATTTCCTTGTTTTTGGGGATGCACTGACTTGTACTAAGCGTAGTTTAGGGGTGCAGCCAAAGTAGCTTATCGAAGTGTTCCCCATTCCCTGTGGTCTTTTAATTGTTTGTATTGCATTGTACGAAAAGTTCTTTGCCATCAAGTCCTAAATTACTTGATATATGAGCTATAGTGTTGTCTTCATAATTACTAATACTGAGATAGGAGTTGTATAATGCGTCAGATATTACCTTTATTCGTAAGTATCATAACTGTTGCCAGTTTGAGTGCTAATACTGTGACGCTGGCAAATACACAATCTCAGCTTGGCAAAACATATTTAGCCCAAAAACTCAACTGTAACGATCCGCAAACTCAATTAGAAATGAATATCTGCTCTCAGTTGTCATATCAAAATGCCGATAAAAAATTAAACCAAGTGTATAAACAACTGTTACCAAAATTGTCAAAGACTAGACAACAAAAATTAATTGCTGCACAGTTAGCCTGGATTAAGTTTCGTGACGCTAGTTGTGAGTTTGAGCGCAGTGCATACGAAGGGGGAAGTATTGCACCTAATATTTATGCTGGCTGCTTGGAAGAAGCTACAAAACAGCGTACTCAACAATTACGTGAGTATCTCCAACGTGACGATTATTAACAAGAAGATAGGAGGTAAAGGGGAAAAGTATTTGATGAAGCAGTTTTTTTGGTCTGGTACTTTACCTAACGGATTCCTGTTTTTTGTAAAAAAATGTAAAGTGAATTCAAAATAAAATTGCTTTTAATTAAGCGATCGCAATCCGTTAAGTCACTCACTGCGGTAGTCTAGATGAAAGTGAATGTATCGCCTGGTTTGACATAACGTTATTATGACTTCAGTTGTTTCCAGTGCAACCCGCACTATTCGTATTGGTTCTCGTAAAAGTCAACTTGCTCTAGTTCAAACATACTGGGTAAGAGAGCAATTACAAAGCAGCTTCCCAGATATCACTTTTGAAGTCCACACCATGTCTACCCAAGGCGACAAAATCCTAGATGTAGCGTTGGCGAAGATTGGCGATAAAGGACTTTTTACTAAAGAACTCGAACTGGGAATGATCAACAAGGAAATTGACTTTGCGGTTCATTCCCTCAAGGATCTGCCAACTAATTTACCAGAAGGTTTAACCTTAGCGGCAATTACAGAACGGGAAAACCCCGCTGATGCACTAGTTGTGCATGAAAAGCACAAAGACAAGCAAATTGAAACTTTGCCAGCAGGTGCAGTGATTGGGACATCATCACTACGACGGTTAGCGCAATTACGCAATCGTTTTCCCCACTTTACCTTTAAAGATGTGCGCGGTAACTTAAATACCCGATTGGCAAAACTGGATGCTGGTGAATACGATGCTTTGATTTTAGCAGCCGCTGGGTTACAACGTTTGGGGATGGGCGATCGCGTGCATCAAATTCTCCCTAAAGAAATTTCTCTCCATGCTGTGGGACAAGGTGCATTGGGGATAGAATGTCGTGCTGATGACAAAGATTTGATATCCTTACTTAAAGCCATTGAACACCCCGAAACCCGCGATCGCTGTTTAGCAGAAAGGTCATTTTTACGGATTCTGGAAGGTGGTTGTCAAGTACCCATCGGTGTAAATACAGAAATTCATGAAGGCAATTTAACCCTCACAGGTGTAGTCGCCAGTGTCGATGGCCAGAAAATCGTCAAAGATACCGTCACAGGAACAGCCTCTAATGCTGAAGCGTTGGGTGCAGAATTAGCCAAACTTCTGCGGGAACAAGGCGCACAAGAAATTCTTGAGCAAATATTCGCCGAAATCCAACGGGGTTCTTAAAATACTGGCAAACAGATGTGGTTAGATAAGAATTGAGCCAAAAGGATGAAGTGTAAAGGATACAGGATAAAAAATCGGTACATGACTCACCCGTAATTAGCGCGGCAAAGATGCGTTGTTTCCGAGATTCCTGCCCCATTCTTGCATCGGAGCAGTACCTTTATACTTCAGACTTCCAACTTCAGAATTTTCATAAATATTAGGCAGAACCGGGGAAACAACAAAGACCATGCGGATTCTATTCGTTGCAGCAGAAGCAGCTCCCGTTGCGAAAGTAGGAGGAATGGGTGATGTTGTGGGAGCATTACCTAAAGTCTTGAGAGAAATGGGGCATGATGTCCGCATATTCCTGCCTTATTACGGGTTTTTACCAGATAAAATGGAAATTCCCAAAGACCCAATTTGGTGGGGATATGCCATGTTTCAGGACTTTGCAGTTTACGAAAGTGTACTGCCTGGTACTGATGTTCCCTTGTATTTATTTGGACATCCTGTATTTAATCCCCGCCGCATCTATTCGGGAGAAGACGAAGATTGGCGGTTTACCTTTTTTGCGAATGGTGCGGCTGAGTTCTGCTGGAATTACTGGAAGCCAGATATCATCCATTGTCATGATTGGCATACAGGGATGATACCCGTATGGATGCACCAAGACCCAGATATCACCACAGTATTTACCATTCATAACTTGGCTTATCAAGGGCCGTGGCGTTGGTATCTAGATAAAATTACTTGGTGTCCTTGGTATATGCAGGGACACAACACAATGGCAGCTGCGGTACAATTTGCTGACAGGGTGAATACTGTTTCCCCAACCTATGCCGAACAAATTAAAACACCTGCTTACGGTGAAACTATAGAAGGTTTACTGTCATTTATTAGTGGTAAGTTATCAGGGATTGTGAATGGGATAGATACTGAGATTTACAACCCGGCTGATGATAAATATATTACTCAGACCTTCACTACCGATACTTTAGATCAACGTAAGAAAAACAAAGTTGCTTTACAAGAAGAAATGGGTTTAGAGGTCAACTCTCAAGCCTTTTTAATTGGTATGGTTAGCCGATTAGTAGAACAAAAAGGCTTGGATTTGGTCATCCAAATTTTAGACCGGTTCATGGCATACACAGATGCCCAATTTGTGTTGTTAGGGACAGGCGATCGCTATTATGAAACTCAAATGTGGCAATTAGCATCGCGCTACCCCGGACGTATGGCGACTTATTTGCTGTATAACGATGCCCTATCCCGGCGGATATATGCTGGAACTGATACCTTCTTAATGCCTAGCCGTTTTGAACCTTGTGGAATTAGCCAAATGATGGCCATGCGCTACGGTTCCGTTCCCATCGTCCGCCGTACTGGGGGATTAGTTGACACAGTAACCCACCACGACCCCATCAACGAAGCTGGTACTGGTTATTGCTTTGACAGGTACGAACCATTAGATTTGTTCACCTGCATGATCCGCGCTTGGGAGGGTTTTCGTTTCAAACCTCAGTGGGGCGAACTGCAAAAACGCGGGATGAATCAAGATTTCAGTTGGTATCGCTCTGCCAAGCAATACGATAAGCTGTATCGCTCAATGTTTGGTTTACCAGAACCAGAGGAAGCAGCACCACAGCCAGAGTTAGTGTTGAATCAGTAGTTTTTTTTAACGCAAAGTGGCGCAGAGGTAACGCAGAGGAA
Organism: Nostoc sp. HK-01; assembly: GCA_003990705.1. Taxonomy (GTDB): domain Bacteria; phylum Cyanobacteriota; class Cyanobacteriia; order Cyanobacteriales; family Nostocaceae; genus Nostoc_B. Next base: position 1,333,041 of record AP018318.1, on the reverse strand, counting down.
CACAGAGAGTTTTTGTTTTTCATCTGCGTTTAATTATTGTCTAAATACAATGACTGAGGAACGAGAAAGAGCCGATAATGATTCGCCGTGGAAAGAAATTTTAGAAGCATACTTTCCTCAAGCGATGCAGTTTTTCTTCCCACAAACAGCAGCACTTATTAATTGGGAGCGTCCCCACGAGTTTCTCGACAAGGAATTTCAACAAATATCTCGTGAAGCCGAACTAGGGAGAAGATACGCCGATAAATTAGTCAAAGTTTGGCAAATTGACGGAGAAGAAATTTGGCTGTTAATTCATGTCGAAATTCAGGCGAAACCAGAAGATAACTTCGCCGAAAGGATGTTTTGGTACAACCTGCGAATTTTTGATAAATTTGCCAAACCAGCCATCAGCCTAGCAATTTTATGTGACGCTGACTCGACTTGGAGACCGAATCAATACAGTTACAATTATCCTGATTGCAGTCTGGTTTTTCGATTCGGCACTGTCAAATTACTGGATTATCAAAATCGCTGGACAGAATTAGAAACCAGCGATAATCCTTTTGCGACGGTGGTCATGGCACATTTAAAAACGCAGCAAACCAGCAAACAGCCAGGAGAACGGAAAAATTGGAAATTCAGCTTAATTCGGCGACTCTACGAACAAGGGCTAGAAGAAAGAGATATTCGTAACCTCTATCGTTTTATCGATTGGGTTATGATTTTACCAAAAGTATTAGAAGCAGAATTTTGGCAAGACTTTAAGTTATTCGAGCAGGAGCTTACTATGCCTTACATAACTACAGGCGAGCGCATTGGCTACGAGCGAGGAAAAGAAGAAGGGAAACAAGAACAAACACAAGCACTTGTTTTAAAACTACTGCAAAGACGAGTGGGCAATTTACCCGATGAAGTTCGTCAACAAGTTCAAAGTCTTTCTCTAGAACAATTGGAAGCACTGAGTGAGGCTTTATTAGATTTTAGTGCGATCGCTGATTTACTCAACTGGTTACAAGCAAATCAAACAATTTAGTGGAATTTTGGGAAAGGTAAACTACCTCTCCCTAGACAATCCACAACTCAAATATATTTATCTAATTCCCAAATAATTCTTTACAATTTGCAAAATTCTCTCAGCAGCATGGCCATCACCGAAAGGATTAATTGCATTAGCCATTGCATCATACGCCGCAGAATTACTCAGCAACTCCGCCGCCGCAGCCAAAATTCTCTCGCTTTCAGTCCCTACTAATTTAGCTGTACCCGCAGTTACCGCTTCAGGACGTTCTGTGGTTTCTCGCAAAACTAACACTGGTTTACCTAAACTGGGTGCTTCTTCTTGCAAACCACCAGAATCAGTTAATAAAAAATGCGATCGCCCAATTGCCCCCACCAATTCGGCATAATCTAAAGGTTCGGTCAAAAATACTCGCGGATGTTTGCCTAATAATGCTTGCAATGGTTCCCTAACTGTCGGGTTGCGATGTAGCGGTAAAACCAACGCAGTATCAGGAAACTTATCTAATATTTGCAGAAAACCGTGTGCGATCGCTTGTAATGGTTCTCCCCAATTTTCTCGGCGGTGAACTGTAGACAACAACACGCGATATTCATTCCAGTTCAACCCAGGTACATTACAAGCTGGTTGACTCGCCGCGACATTCAACAGTGCGTCAATAACTGTATTCCCCGTCAAGTGAATTTCGCCCAACACCCCAGAACGTTGTAAATTCTCCACAGCCAAAGTTGTTGGCGCAAAATGCAGTTGCGTAATTTGCGAAATTAACCGTCGATTCGCTTCTTCTGGATAAGGATTATAAATATTATCTGTTCTTAACCCCGCTTCTACATGACCCACAGGAATTTTTTGATAAAAAGCTGCCAAAGCCGCCGCAAAAGCTGTGGTGGTATCTCCTTGGACAATAACTAAATCTGGTTTATTTTTTTGAAATAAATCTTCTAGTCCGCGTAAGCTGCGGCAGGTAATATCATTTAAAGATTGTTGAGGCTGCATAATCTCTAGGTCTTCATCGGCTTTGAGGTTAAACAGTTGCATTACTTGTTCAACCATCTCTCGATGCTGTCCAGTTAAAATCACTTGCAAGGCAAAACTGGGAGATTTTTGAAAAACCTGAATCACAGGCGCTAGTTTAATCGCCTCTGGACGTGTACCTAAGATAATGGCAACTCGTTTTTGATTAGTCATGGGTGAATAGTCAAGAGTCAATAGTCAATAGTAAATACTCAATCCCGACAAATGACAAATGACTAAGGACTAAAAATGAAAAAACCCGGCTGAACCGGGCAGATGTACTGTTTGTCGTGTTTAACGAAATAGTTATTTGATTTCACAGGTTAAAGGACAAGCGGCATATACAGAAGTTTGTTGCATTTCTTCAGATTCTCCATGCAACCAACTTAACCACTTGATTTGACTTGGATGTACACCTTTGAGGGTGAGAACAGCAGCAGCGATCGCCACTGCCAAAATATTGAACAAAATTAACCCACCACCTACTAGTAAAACTGCACTAACAGGCATGACAGATTGTAAAACAATCGACAACAGACATCCGACCGTAGCCATCAAAACAACTAATGGAAAACCGACAACTAACAAACACACTGCCAACGTGAAAGTCCATATCAAAAAGCTTTTAATCATCATTAAGGAGTAGGTCTTTCCGAGATTAGAGCTTTGAGCCGAAACCATGACTTTTCCTCCTACAGGTACACAGCAATAAACGTAAATTTCAGTTAGATACCGCTGTTTGCGAATCAACTGATTCCTTCAGTGAATTCCAGTATATAAACAGGACTAGGAAAAATGAGCATTTAGTAACTTAACTTTACAGTTAATTTTTTGTAATTATGAATGTAAAGTTCAGTTGCTTTCTTGCTAGATCACTAGTTCCTGCCATCTACCTCAAGGAGTAGAAGCCATATAAGATGAGCTTGCCCAAGATATTTTCCCCGCCTCAAATTGATCCCCTTAATATTTCTTATAAAAAATAGCATTGTCTCTCATAATTCATCTATCTGTCTGAAAAAAATACCTGCTGCTGATTTGGCTTTTAATTGCTAGTAAATTGCTGTGATTTTAGGGAAAATTTTCTCATCTAAAAGCAAGAGATTTTCAAGATTTAATAGAAGTATTAATTATTGCTTAAATTTACCAGTGTTATTACTGAAGGATATCTCAGGATATAGTGTGCTAAACAGGTGTATATGGACTTAATGTGTTTCTAACATAATGGCAAAACTTGCATGTCATATAAAAAACTATACTAGCAGCTATGCCAAATGTAACGAAATGTTGCTTTAAAGTTCTCAGCTAAGGAACAGCAACAAACCTGCTGTCTGCCGTCCTTAGAACCATCAAGACAGTAGGTTTGCAGATTCAACTTGATAACTGCTTAATTTTGAAGATATATGACAGAAACATCGCCACCAGCCAATTCCAATCCTGTTGCTTCTCGGAATGTGCCACCTATGCCACCGCCACCACCATCATTAATGACACAGCGGCAGCATACACAAACGTTGGATATGTCAACTCATCGAAATACAACTCAACCTGCACCACCGCCACCAGCAGCAGGTCATCGTCCGGGAACTCCCCCACCAGCGGCTAAAAGCAATCCTACGGGATTAAGTTTGGCGCAAATTATTAAAGAAGCTTTTGATAATGGTTATTCCGATGTTCACTTAGGTGTAGGTGAAGTGCCTCGTTTCCGCAACCGTGGCGAAATTCAACCAACCGAGTATCCAGAAACAGATCATGAAACTTTCATGGGTTGGTTGCGAGAGGTAATGACGGAAGCAGAAATTCAGCGATTTGAAGAACACCTAGAATTTGATGGTGCAACTCAGTATGAATTCGCCCGTGTACGGATTAATGTTTTTGGCTCCATGAAAGGCCATGCACTGGTGCTACGGTTAATTCCCCTGAAAATCTTATCGATGGAACAGTTGAGATTACCGCCAGTTTTCCGCGATATCTGCCACTCTCATAAAGGCTTAATCTTAGTCACTGGGCCAACTGGTTCGGGTAAATCAACAACTATGGCGGCGATGATTGACTATATTAATCGAGAAATGGCCAAGCACATCATCACCATTGAAGATCCTGTGGAATTTGTTCACCAAAGCCGCAAGTCGTTGGTCAAACAACGGGAAGTGGGAATGCACACCCGCAAATTTGATAATGCTTTAAAAGCAGCTTTGCGGGAAGATCCAGATTTGATTCTGGTGGGGGAAATGCGGGATAAAGAAACAGTCAATACCGCCTTAAAAGCTGCCCAAACTGGTCACTTGGTAATGGGAACCTTGCACACCAACAGTGCAGTAAAAACCATTGAACGGATTCTCAATTTATACTCTGGTGAAGAACAGGATGCTATGCGGGTAGCCTTGGCAGAATCTTTAGTAGCCATCATCGCCCAAGGATTATGTCGCACGACCGATGGTAAACGAGCTGCATTCCACGATATCTTAATTAACACTGAGGCAGTTAAAGAATGGGTCAAAGACGGTAAGTATGATGAAATTGGTGAACTGATGAAACAAGCCGGTTTCGACGGTATGATTACGATGAATCAGTCGCTACTCAATCTTTACCAAGAAGGTCGCATTACAGAAGAAACAGCTTTAGAAATGTCACCGACTCCTAACGAAATGGCTCAGTTTCTCCGAGGACGAGTTTAATTACAGTAAAGGTAAAAAGTAATCCGCCTCTACTTTTTACCTCCAAGTTCCCCAACCCCTGTAACTAACTTGACTACACCTAAACTCTTTTTACCGAAAGTTTTCAAAGGCATTGCCTTATTTACACCCGGAGGCGACTTAATTTATTGCATCGACCCGAATAAACAGGGTCGATGGCATTTGCATTTGTGTGCTGCTTTACAAGAAATTCTCGATTTACCAGAACCGCCGCATTTTTTAGTTCCTTGTTATACGGCCACCGTTGACCACTGGTTAGATCCGCATACTCATCAAATTCGGACTTTTGCAGAAGCATATCCAGCGGTTCTGCAACATCAAGCTTTATTAAATGTAATTTTTGGCACAGGTGATTTAGTTTGGCAAGCCGCACCTTGGCAAGATGGATTGTGCGATCGCATGGTGTTGGCAACTTATCGTTCCACATTTCCCCAACTGTGGGAAGACCACGACTTAATTATTAACTTAGACTTATCGGAAAAGGCTCCCAAATATTATCCACCAGTGAAAGCCACACAAAACGTACAGCAAAAAACTCAATGTTACGTTTTGCGTTTATTTATTGCCGGTCATAGTGCCAATACAGAACGGATTCTGCATAATTTACACGAAATGTTAGAGCGATCGCTCAAATATCCCTACACATTAAAAGTGATTGATGTTCTAACTCATCCAGAACAAGCAGAAATTGATCAGGTGTCTGCAACTCCTACTCTCGTAAAAGTTTGGCCTCAACCGATTCGCCGCATCGTTGGCGATTTAGATAACGCTGAGAAAATCTTCCAGATGTTAGGCGCTACAGAAAAGTTATAAAAAATTTATCAGTTTTGGTATTGAGGCTCACAAAAAAAGCTTCAATTAGTTTTATTGAAGCGCCTGTAGCTATTAAATTTAATTTTTTATTTAGCTTTTCCATTCAATAAACTCTGTATGTTCCTCGGTAATTTGGGGAGTAATCTGCGTAAAAAACCAAGCTTTGTCGTTAGAAAACCCCTACTTTCTACTTAGCTCAAAAATTAACTTTAATTTTTATAGTTTAATCACATACTGTCTTGACAGGTATCAGATTTTCATGCTTTATAATTAAACAATCACAGTAACTCGATGGAGATACTGTAGATAATGGGGTAAATATTTGATGAATAAGTCGCAGCATCCGGCTCGATGGGGAATTTTTCAAATTGAGCATATATATACTTGCATTGAAAAAACTGCACAGGTAATGCAAGTTTTGTCTCAGCAAATTATAGGAATCTGGTTAAATCAACACGCTGTTAAAAGGTTCACCTATTTATTCTTTTTAGGTACAATTTTAAGTGTAGTGATCACCGCCTGTTCTGGAAGTTATTCTGCTGCGGAACCAGAGATAAAGCTGAGGTTAGTTTCTTTCTCTGTCACTAAAGCCGCTCATGACCAAATAATTCCGAAATTTGTTGAAAAGTGGCAAAAAGAACACAATCAAAAAGTAATTTTTGAGCAAAGTTACGGGGGTTCTGTTGCTCAAGCTGCTGATGTGATTGCTGGAAAGCAAGAAGCAGATATAGTACACTTCGCCCTGCCTTTAGATGTTATTAGAATTCAACAAGCAGGGTTGATTAAATCTAGTTGGCAAATTAGAACCCCCAGAAATGGTATTGTTAGTAGATCAGTTGCAGCAATTGTCACCCGCAAAGGCAATCCGAAAGGGATTAAAACTTGGGCAGACTTAGCTAAAAACGACGTGAAATTAATTGCAGCTAACCCTCAAACTTCTGGTATTGGTATTTGGGAATTATTAGCTTTTTGGGGTTCAGTTACGCAAAATGGCGGAGATGAAGCGACAGCTTTAAAATATATTACAAAAGTTTATCAAAATACTGCTGCACTCACAAAAGATGCTCGTGAAGCCAGTGATTTATTTTTCCAACAAGCCCAAGGTGATGTTTTAATTACCTATGAAAATGAGGTAAATTTAGCTGAAAAAACAGCATTAAAACTACCTTATATTATACCGGAAATAAATATTTCGATAGATAATCCTGTAGCTGTAGTTGATAAAAATGTTGATAAACACAAAACAAGAAAAGTAGCAGAAGCATTTGTAGATTTCCTTTATTCTTCAGAAGCTCAACGGGAATTTGCTAAATTACAATATCGTCCAGTGAATCCCACAGTTACCCAAGAAGTAGCATCACAATATCCCCCAATTCAAACTTTATTTACAGCCCAAGATTTAGGGGGATGGGATATGATTAAAACAAAATTTTTGGAAAATGGGGCAATTTTTGACCAAGTTAAAGTTAACAGTAAAGCGTAAAGCATAAATCAGATAATTAGAGACTTTGCTACTCAGATTGAGCAAATAGTTTTTAGCTTTTGATTTATTTAGTAAATGACTAATTGTATGAATTTTATTTCGCAATTTAAAAATAATCTATGCTTGATATTTTTGCTTGTGACTAGCTACAGCATTACAGCTTGTAGCAGTAATGAAGAAAAGCAGAAACAAGTAAGTATTGATGGTGCGGCTGTAGGTTTTCCGATTTCTTTAGCAGTGGCGGAAGAATATCATAATGTGAAAGCTGATGCTGTAGTTAGCGTTGCTTCTAGTGGAACTGGAGGCGGAATTAGTAAATTTTGTGCAGGTGAAATTGATATTGTAGGTGCTTCTCGTACCATTCGAGATGAAGAAATTGCCAAATGTAAAAGTAAAAATATTGAATTTTTGGAAATTCCTATTGCTTTAGATGGCATAGCAGTTATTGTCAATAGTCAGAACGATTTTGTGAAATGTCTGACAGTTGATGAATTAAAAACCATCTGGAGTGCCAAATCAGACGGAAAAATTTTAACTTGGAATCAAGTTAATCCTAAGTTTCCCAATGAGAAAATGAAACTTTATGCACCTGCATCTGATACAGGTACATTTGATTATTTTACTCAAGCGGTAACAGGTAAAGCGAAAAATGGTCGTACAGACTATACTCCCAGCCACAATCAAAATACTTTGGTACAAGGAATTGCGGGTGATAAATATTCTTTAGGTTATGTTGGGATTTCTTATTACATTCAAAATCAAGATAAGCTAAATTTAGTAGCTGTGGAAAACCTTAATGGCAAATGTGAAAAACCTGTACCAATAGACAATGTAGTTAGAAATATTTACACACCTTTATCTCGTCCTTTGTTTATTTATGTGAGTAAAAAATCCTTAGATACAAAGCAAACAGTGAGAGAATTTGTCGATTTTTATTTAGAAAATTCGTGGAAATGGGTAGACAGTGCTGGTTATGTTGCCTTACCTGATGAAGCCTACGTGAAAGTGAAGCAAAAATTTCTCAAGGGTGAAACAGGAACTAAATTCAAAAAAGCTAAACCAGGTCAACCAATTACTAATTTTATTTAAGTTATTGATTTATGAGCGCCATAAATAATCAAAATGGATTTCAGGAAGATTCTAGGCGATCGCTAGACAAAAAACCATCAGAAGATATTACAGAAAAGATTATTGCCGCAATCTTATTTTGTTGTGGTTTAGTTTCTGTACTAACTACATTTGGCATTGTCATTATTATCTTTCAGGTAACATTTGAGTTTTTCCAAGAAGTCCCACTCTCTGACTTTTTTCTGGATACGAAATGGACACCTTTATTTGCTGAAAGACATTTTGGTATTTGGCCTTTAATTAGTGGAACTTTTTTAACCACTATCACAGCTATGGCTGTAGCTATTCCTTTGGGTTTATCTTCAGCAATTTATTTAAGTGAATATGCTCAACCCAAAGTAGCTGCAATTTTGCGTCCCGCAGTGGAACTTTTAGCAGGGATACCAACAGTTGTTTATGGCTACTTTGCCCTATTATTTGTTACTCCATTCCTGAGAAATTTTCTGCCTCTAGAAATATTTAATGCCATGAGTGCAGGGTTAATGATGGGAGTAATGATTACTCCTACAGTCGGTTCTATTAGTTTAGATGCTATCCAAGCTGTGCCGAATTCTTTAAGAGAAGGTGCTTATGCTTTAGGAATCACGAAATTAGAATCCATTTTTAAAGTCTTATTACCAGCAGCACTTTCAGGAATTACAGCTTCGATTATTTTAGGCATTTCCCGCGCTGTTGGTGAAACTATGACTGTTGTTATCGCCGCTGGACAACAGCCAAAACTGACAGTGAATCTGATGGAGTCAGTAGAAACAATGACAGCTTATATGGCACAAATTTCTGGTGGAGATAGCCCTCGTGGAAGTCTCAATTTTAAAACTTTATATGCGGTAGGGGCTGTTTTATTTTTGCTAACTTTGGCTTTAAATATTGTCAGCTACTGGGTTTCTCATCGCTTTAAAGAAAAATACGATTAATCAATATGGCTACAAGTTATCAAGGTAATGACTTTTTCGATTCGAGTTCAGAATTTACTGATAATATTGAAAAAAGAGAGTCATTAGGGAAAGTATTTGAAATACTTTTTTTAATAGGTTTATTGATTGGTTTATTTATCTTGGCATTGCTAGTTTTTGATATTGGTCAAGATGGATTATCCAGATTTTTAACACCAGGTTTTTTAACAGAAACTCCATCTCGTTTCCCGGATGAGGGAGGAATTCGCCCAGCAATTATAGGGAGTATCCTTTTGGCAATTATTGTGATGTTAGTCGCAGTGCCAATTGGAGTGGGTGCAGCTTTATATTTAGAAGAATATGCACCTAAAGCTTGGTGGACTGCGATTATTGAAATTAATATTAGTAATCTCGCAGGTGTACCTTCTATTGTTTATGGGTTGCTGGGTTTAGGAGTATTTAATTATTTGCTTGGTTTTGGCCCGGCATTAATTTCTGGAGCCTTAACGTTATCTTTGTTATCCTTACCAGTAATTATCGTTACATCTAGAGAAGCGATTCGTGCAGTTCCAGATTCTTTACGACATGCTTCTTATGGTTTGGGTGTGACAAAATGGCAAACTATTTACCATCACGTTATACCTTATGCAATTCCTGGGATATTAACAGGGGTGATTATTTCTGTATCGCGTGCTGTTGGTGATGCAGCTTGTTTACTTGTTGTCGGGGCTGTCAGTTTTCTGACTTTTAACCCTGGTTTATTCCAGAGATTTATGGCTTTACCGATTCAAATTTTTAGTTATCTGAGTCGCCCAGAACCGGGGTTTGCTAATTCATCAGCTGCAACAATTATTGTGATGATGCTTTTAATTTTAGTGTTGAATGGAATAGCTATTTATGTGCGACAACGCTTTTCGATAAATAGGTAAATATCTATTTAGGGAATAGAAAAATTTTTCAAATTTCCAATAAAAATTTTAGATTGGGTATAAATATATATGACTCAAAATGATAATAAAAGTAAGCCAAGTAATGGCACACTCACTCAAGCAAGAACTGTGTTTGATGTTGAGGGTTTGAAAGTTTATTACAGTGGTTTTTTGGCCTTGCTGGATGTTTATATAAAAATTCCCGAACAACAAATTGTGGCTTTTATTGGCCCTAGTGGTTGTGGTAAAAGTACACTCTTGCGGTGTTTCAACCGGATGAATGATTTAATACCGGGAGCAAAGGTTGAGGGTAGATTAAATTACCGCGATCGCAACATTTATGATCCTAAAATTAACTCAGTCAAATTACGTCGCCAAGTCGGGATGGTGTTTCAAAGACCAAATCCTTTTCCCAAATCTATATATGAAAATATTGCTTTTGGCCCCCGTTCTAACGGTTATAAAGGGAACTTGGATGAATTAGTTGAAGATTCCCTTAGACGTGCCGCCATTTGGGATGAAGTCAAAGATAAGCTCAAAGGCAAAGGTACAGCATTATCTGGTGGACAACAACAACGGCTATGTATTGCCAGGGCGATCGCCATGAAACCAGATGTATTATTAATGGATGAACCTTGTTCTGCCCTTGATCCTATTTCTACCCGTCAAGTAGAAGAACTCTGCCTAGAACTCAAGCAGCAATACACCATTATTATGGTAACGCATAACATGCAGCAAGCTTCCAGAGTTGCAGATTGGACAGCATTTTTCAATACTGAAATTGATGAACATGGCAAACGCCGTGGCAAATTAGTTGAATTTAATCCGACAGTTCAACTTTTCTCTTCTCCTAATACAAGAGAAGCAGAAGAATATATTAGTGGTCGTTTTGGTTAGATGAAAAAAGGGGCTAGATACAAGATAAAAAAGTTTTTTATGTTTGGTTGTGAGTGTTTCTCATGAATAGCTGACTTGCAAAAGTGCAAATATCAAGTCTGGTTAATTAGACATGATATAAGTCATATTTTAAAAATCTATTTTCTAGCCCCTAGTCTCTATTCAATCTCATAAACAGCGTTCAATTGTGGCTAACACAGACTGAGAAAGACTAGAAAAATCGTAGCCGCCTTCCAAACCAAAGAGAATTTTCCGCGTTATACCCAAACAATATTCAGTAAATAAACCATAATCTTCTGGTAGTAAATTCATACTTGCCAAAGGATCTGCGGCGTTAGCATCATAACCGGCGCTGACAATTAATAAATCAGGCTGAAAGTTTTGTAAGAATGGGAGTAACTTATTTTCTAAAAGTGGGCGATAGACAGAGATATTGCTACCAGGCGGCAGCGGCGCATTTAAAACATTATTATGATAACCATGTTCAGAAGCTTTGCCAGTACCGGGATAGCAAGGATACTGATGGAGAGAACAGTAGGCAATCTGTGGGTGAGTTTCCACGATCGCCTGAGTTCCATTACCATGATGTACATCCCAATCGAGAATAGCGACACGCTTAATTTCTGCTTGTTCTAAAGCATAAAAAGCCGCGATCGCCGCATTAGAAAATAAACAAAAACCCATCCCTGCATCACTTTCTGCATGATGTCCTGGTGGACGCGCCAACACAAAAGCGGGATTTTCTTCAGCTAAGACAATATCAACACCATCTAGCCAAGCACTCACCGCCAATAAGGCTACATCATAGCTATGGGGAGAAACTGGGGTATCACCATCGAGATAGCCACCACCACTAGCAGAAATTTCCCCAAGTTTTTTAACGTAAGCTGGGCTGTGAGCTTGTAATAACAAAGACATTAGAGATGGTTTGTCGGCGACTGGAGTAGGCTCGCGCCAAGCAATCTTTTCAGCAAACGCAGCTTCTTTTAAAGCGTTGACGATCGCCGTCAGACGTTCTGGTTTTTCTGGATGATAATTTCCAGTCTTGTGATTCAAAAACTCATCAGAATAGATGACTGGGAGCATAGAAGGCAATCATCAAGTTACTGAATGCCATTGTATAGCAGAAGGTAGGAGGCAGGAGGCAGGAGGCAGGAGGTAAGATATTACTTATTTACCAGACTCAGTGCTGAGTACTGAGTGCTGAGTAAGAAGGAGAAGTACTCAGCACTTTTCATTCTTTACCCAGTTCAGCAAGTAACCGCTTAATTACCACTGCATCTTCAGCATCAGGAACTTTGGATAGGTAATTTTGTAAGTCTTCAACTGCTTGTGGATGATGTCCTAGTTGATAGTAAAGCAAACCGCGATCGCGGATTTCTAACATCGCCATCGGAAATAGCAATAAAATTCGTTCTACCGCAGCCAGCGTTTTGGCCAAATCTTGCTGCTTGAGATATATGTACTTTAAATTTGTCAGCATCCTGGCTAAAAATTGCCGATTGCTGACAGTGGCTAAAAATTCGGGTTTGAGGCTGACAGGTTGCTGAAACATCTGAGTCAGTCTTTCCTGACAGTCTTCTGCAAACATCACCTCACCACGATTGAACGCATCAACAAAAATTTCCATATCTGGAATATCTGGACGTATGAGAAAATGACCAGGCAATCCTATACCCACCATCGGGAAATCAATTCTTTGGGCAATCTCTAGGTAAACCAGCGCTAAAGTGATCGGAATTCCCATACGACGGTCGATCACATCATTTAAAAAGCTGTTGCGGGGGTCATAATAGTTGCTATGATTGCCCGTAAATCCTAAATCATCATACAGATACTGATTCAAAGTTTGAATCAACCGCAGTGGATAACGTGAAGTTGGTAAACGTTCTTGAACCTCTTGTGCCATTGTATTGAGGGCATTGAGATATTCTTCCAGGTCAAGGTTAGGATATTCTTCTTGGGCAATGTACAGTGCTGCCTTGGCCAAGTTGATATACTCGTCAGGTTGCTGAATCTCTTGGTAAAAATATTGTCTTGCTGACGAGAAATTCATAAGCAAATTCTGCTGTAAATATATAGATGAAGCTAGAGCAAATAGGGACTGAGCGATTTTTGCACTTATCTTTATCTTAAGTTAAGAGCATGAAAGTAAAAACGCAGAATTGAGAACCGACCATTTCATCTAGACGTAAACGCCCGCATCATTAATAACCAGTGAATTGATTATTTACTTTTGCGTTTGGAGTGTAATGTAAGATTTCTAACTTAGAATCTTTACCAAAATTAGACAAAATAACAATAAAATTTATCAACCAAATTGTGATCAATTGTGCTTTGAATTAATTTTTGTAAAATCTTTATTTACCGGAAAAATATATAAATTTGTATTTATTTTAACTTCAGAAAAGCCTTATATTATATTTACCAGCTTTTTATATTTGTATATAAAAATATTTTGAAGAAATTGAATTTATTTACAAAGTTTTATTGTGAAATTTAGCCAGGTTTTTGCATATAAGCATTATTGAATCAACTTTTTAGAGTAAATATACATATTTTGAAATTTAATTATTATGTGAACTACCGTATTTATACTATCCAAAAGGGTGGTTAACTATTAATGTAATTACATAGACAAATAGAAGAATAAAGTTCACCTCGATAATATCTTGAATGCAGAAATGTATTTTCAAGGTGTAGTTATAGTACCCATCTCAATTATCGGCGATCGCGGCTAGAGAATAAGTAATTTTGTGACCATAGCACTAGGGGCTTTATGGCATAAAATTTGCTGGAATTTTCCCAATTTCATCAAAAAATATTGACACTATTCACGTTCAATTGGTAGAAATACATGAAATCTCTGAAGAGTTTTCTAAAAACTGGTGCATTTTCTTTATTAGGTTTAGGATTAGTCACTGCACCTGCTCAAGCTGTCAATATCACTACTAGCAGCGAAATCGACCCGAATGTTTTAGTTAACAACATTTTAGGTTCAGGGATTACAATATCTAATGCTACCTACCAAGGTGCATCAATAGCATCTGGAACCTTTACTGGTGGTTTAGCTTCAGGTATTGGCATAGAAAGCGGTATTATTCTCACTACTGGTAATGCTAACTTGGCAGTTGGGCCAAATACTAGTGAGAGTGCATCCAGGAGGAATAACCTTACGGGAGATGCAGATTTAAGTGCTTTAATTTCTGGAGTCAAAACTTTTGATGCTAGTGTCCTAGAATTTGAGTTTATATCAACAACAGGCAATCTTTTTTTTAATTATGTTTTTGCATCAGAAGAATATAACGAATATGTGAATTCTAAGTATAACGATGTATTTGGATTTTTCTTAGATGGCAAAAATATTGCATTAATACCTGGAACTGATACCCCAGTTTCTATTAATACTGTTAATGGTGGTAATCCATTCGGGAACAATGCAACAAACCCACAACTATTTAATAATAATTCTTTAGCTGATGGAGGAGCAATTTATAATCTTCAATATGATGGTTTTACCAATGTATTTTCGGCTCAATTCAAAGGATTAAGTGAAGGTACACATCGCCTGAAAATCGCAATTGCAGATGTGGGAGATTATCGTTATGATTCTGCTGTGTTTATTCAAGCAGGTACTTTTTCTAGTCGCCCCCTACAAGAAGAAATTCCCAACCCAACACCTGTTACTCAATCAGAAATTCCTAACCCAACACCTGTTACCCAACCAGAAATTCCTGAGCCTACGCCTCCCATACAAAAAGTTCCTGAGCCGACAACAGTTATAGGTTTGTTGGTGAGTGCGGCCTTTGGTGCTACATCCCTCCGCAAGTATCAGCAACAAAAAATACTTAACTAAACCCGATGTGCGACTTATTTTTGAGACCCCACTTCTATTCCTCTCACGCCAGTCGTCTCAAGTAGGGAAACCATGCGCGACAGTTCCTCCTGGGGAAACCCCCCTACAGCCCTTTGGGCATCCTACGGCGGGCATTAGCCTCTCCCTATGGGAGAAGATCCGACTGTCTCACCACGGCGCGAAAGCTAAAGCATAAATAAATTTTCACTGGATTTTGTAGCTACCGTGTCACAATACTACTGACGCGGTGTTTTTTGTTTTTAGCCTCATTTTCAAAGCAAAACACTGCTCTTAAGGAATTACTAACGGAGTTATGTCCCCTTCCGGTGCTAGAGTGAAAGATGACATTGCTTAATCTTTTGTCATCTACGACCTCATCTGAAATATAGCTTCAATCATTAGGCTCAGCATGGTCACCACCGCAGAAAAAACAAACATAGGCTACATTACCCAAATCATTGGTCCCGTTGTAGACGTTAAATTCCCTGGCGGTAAATTACCGCGAATCTACAACGCTTTGACCATCAAAGGCACGAACGAAGCTGGACAGAACATCAACCTCACCGTTGAAGTACAGCAATTGCTGGGCGACAACCAAGTGCGAGCAGTGGCGATGAGTTCCACCGATGGTCTAGTACGCGGTTTGGAAGTTGTCGATACAGGCGCTGCCATCAGTGTACCAGTGGGTAAAGCTACCCTGGGTCGGATTTTCAACGTACTTGGCGAACCTGTTGACAACAGAGGGCCAGTAAATGCGGAGGAAACCTTACCTATCCACCGCGATGCTCCTAAACTAACTGACCTGGAAACCAAACCTTCCGTTTTCGAGACTGGGATTAAGGTTGTTGACCTGCTAACTCCCTATCGACGTGGCGGTAAGATTGGTCTGTTCGGCGGTGCAGGTGTCGGCAAGACCGTGATCATGATGGAGTTGATTAACAACATCGCTACCCAGCACGGCGGCGTATCCGTATTTGCTGGTGTAGGTGAGCGTACCCGTGAAGGGAATGACCTCTACAACGAAATGATTGAATCTGGGGTTATCAACAACGAGAACCTCAACGAATCAAAAATCGCGCTGGTTTACGGTCAGATGAACGAACCACCCGGAGCTAGAATGCGGGTTGGTTTGTCTGGTTTGACAATGGCTGAGTACTTCCGTGATGTGAACAAACAAGACGTATTGCTGTTTGTTGACAACATCTTCCGCTTTGTACAAGCAGGTTCGGAAGTATCAGCTTTGTTAGGTCGGATGCCCTCGGCGGTAGGATATCAGCCTACACTGGGTACTGACGTAGGCGCTCTGCAAGAACGGATTACTTCGACAACAGAAGGTTCTATTACCTCTATCCAAGCGGTATACGTACCTGCGGACGACTTAACCGACCCTGCGCCTGCAACTACCTTCGCTCACTTGGACGGTACAACTGTACTGTCTCGTGGTTTGGCATCTAAAGGTATCTATCCAGCGGTTGATCCGTTAGGTTCTACCTCGACAATGTTGCAGCCCAACATTGTCGGTGACGAACACTACAACACTGCTCGTGCTGTCCAAGCAACCTTACAACGCTACAAAGAACTACAAGACATCATCGCCATTCTCGGTCTGGATGAATTGTCTGAAGACGACCGTCTGATTGTAGCCCGCGCCCGGAAAGTTGAGCGCTTCTTGTCTCAGCCCTTCTTCGTAGCAGAAGTATTCACCGGTTCTCCTGGTAAATACGTAAAATTGGAAGATACCATCAAAGGCTTCCAGAAGATTCTGTCTGGTGAATTAGATGATCTGCCAGAACAAGCCTTCTACTTAGTAGGCGATATCAACGAAGCGATCGCCAAAGCCCAAAAGCTTAAAGGCTAGAAATTAGTCAAAAGTCCAAAGTCAATAGTCCAAAGCAATTTGACTATTGACCTTAACTATTAACCATTGACTATTGACTATCGACAAGTTATGACATTAACCGTTCGTGTAATTTCCCCAGACAAAACAGTGTGGGATGCTGAAGCTGAAGAAGTGATTTTACCCAGTACAACTGGTCAGCTAGGTATCCTAAGTGGACACGCACCTCTGTTGACAGCCTTAGATACAGGTGTGATGCGCGTCCGTCCCAGCAAAAATGCTAACTGGCAAGCGATCGCTCTTTTGGGTGGTTTCGCAGAAGTTGAAGCTGGTGAAGTGACAATCTTAGTAAATGGTGCGGAACGTGGCGACACCATTGACTTAGATGCTGCACGCACAGCATACAATGAAGCCCAAACTCGCCTAGCTCAAGTACCAGCAGGCGATCGCCAAGCTCAAATTCAAGCAACACAAGCCTTCAAACGCGCCCGCGCTCGTTTTCAAGCTGCTGGCGGTTTGATATAAACATTGTTCGTAATTTTCAATTTTGTAGGGTAGGTTATCTGCTTGCTCTACAAATTTTTTTATTTATATTTCTCACAAAAATTACACCAAGTTTAAGAAAATTAGACCTCATCAAGTGAAGTGTTAACTTAGATGATTAGTTGCCCAGCAGGGCGCATAATATGAAAACTTTTCCATCTTTCCTTGGTAAGAGTCAACAAAATAAATTAGTTCGTTTAGGATTGTCGGCATTAGCGGCCTTAGCCTTAACAAGCGGTATGAATTCCGCCAATGCGACTTTCGTAAAAACACAAAATTCCAGAGAAATCGCCTCAACAAAAGTACTACTAAGTCAAACACAACCTGTCACAACCCAATCAGTAAATAGTCAGCCTCCCTATCAAGCAATGCAGGTAGCACCACTGATTCCCATCGTTGTACTTGGTGGGATTGTAATATTTGTGCCGTTATTTTTTGGCGGATTGGTGGTCATTGGTGAACGTGAAGTTGGCGTAGTGGTGAAAAAATTTGCCCTTTCTGGACGCGGATTACCACCCGGAAGATTAATCGCCCTCAACGGTGAAGCAGGTTTACAAGCCGATACCCTCGCACCTGGTTGGCATTGGGGTTACTGGCCTTGGCAATATTCAGTGCGTAAAGAATCTGTAGTGGTTGTTCCTCAAGGTGAAATTGCCCTGATTGTCGCAGCAGACGGCGCATCCAACCCACCAGAACGAATTTTAGGTAAAATCGTCGATTGTGACAATTTCCAAGATGCGCGAAAATTCCTGAGCAACGGCGGTGAAAAAGGCCGGCAAATGGGTTTTCTCACCGCTGGTACTTACCGAATTAACACTGCGTTGTTCCGCGTAATTATGGCGGCGAATGCCAAAAATAATGATATGCAAGCAGAACAGATGCGAGTGTATAGCGTCGCATCTGATAAAGTTGGCATTGTCACGACTCTAGATGGTTTGCCAATTCCGGCTGGTGAGATTGCCGGGCCAATGATTCCCGGACATGACAACTTCCAGAATGGTCAAAGATTTCTTGATGCTGGTGGACGAAGAGGTTTACAAGAACAAATACTGTTATCTGGTTCTTGGAACCTTAACCCCTGGTTTGTGCAAGTTGAACAAGTCCCAATGACAGAAATTCCCATTGGTTATGTAGGTGTGGTAATTTCTTTTGTCGGTCAATCTCAAGAAGATGTGAGTGGTGCAGCCTTTACTCACGGTAACTTAGTTAATTCGGGACATAAGGGTGTATGGATAGAACCGTTGTATCCAGGTAAGCATCCCATCAACTCTCGAATTATGAAAATTGAGTTGGTTCCCACAACTAACATAGTGTTGAATTGGTCAAGTCGTACCGAACGGCACAGCTATGATGCTCATTTAGCTTCGTTGACAGTGCGATCGCGGGATGGTTTCGCCTTTGATTTAGAAGTAGCCCAAATTATTCACGTCGGTGCTTTGGATGCACCAAAGGTAATTTCCCGTGTGGGTTCAATGCAAAATTTAGTTGACCATGTATTAGAACCGACAATTGGTAACTATTTCCGCAACTCAGCCCAAGATTACACTGTACTCGACTTTCTCACCGCCCGGAGCGATCGCCAAGCGGAAGCGGCTGAGTATATTAGAGCTGCATTACGAGCTTATGATGTACAAGCAATTGATACCTTAATTGGGGATATCCAGCCGCCAGCTTCGTTGATGCAAACCCAAACAGACAGGAAAATTGCTGAAGAACAACGCAAAACTTATGAAGTGCAGCAGGTAGCCCAAACCCAACGTCAGTTACTAGTTAGGGAAACAGCATTGGCTGATATCCAACAAGAAATGGTGAAATCGGAAAAAAGCGTCCAAATTGCGGAATTAAAAGCCCAAGCACAAATTCAACACGCCACTGGGGA
Organism: Nostoc sp. HK-01; assembly: GCA_003990705.1. Taxonomy (GTDB): domain Bacteria; phylum Cyanobacteriota; class Cyanobacteriia; order Cyanobacteriales; family Nostocaceae; genus Nostoc_B. The sequence continues at coordinate 1,314,076 of AP018318.1, read as the reverse complement.
AGCTGAAGGGATAAAATTACGGGCTATTGCCGAAGCCGAAGGGATTCGCGCCACAGGTAACGCCAAAGCCGAAACCTACCGCGCTGGTGTGGAAGCCTTGGGTTCTCAAGGTTATACAGCCATGCAGCTGATGCAAATTATTGGCGATCGCAACGTCCGTCTGATACCAGAAGTTTTAGTCAGTGGTAACGGTAATAACAATGGCTTGGTAGATGGTTTACTCTCAATGATTTTGTGGAATCAAGCTGGTAAGCAAGGTGAAGGAACCGCAACACCTTTACATCCACATCCCATAGTTGTGAATAACCCGGCCGTTTCTCCAAATAATCACTCGCCTATAGTTGCGGAGTTCCCAACAGATAAGTAGATATCAGTATTGGGGCGAACGGCCGTACCTTGCGAGAAGGCAAAGCCTACGCCCCTACCGATACCGTTTCACTTTAATTTTGATACAAATAGACCGCAAAGGTGCAGAGTGGCAGGGGGCAAGGGGAAAGAATGAAAAACCGATGAATTTGGATCATTTTTTTCGTGAAATGGTATGAGTGAGACTTTTTTCCACATTTGAATTGCTATCTTTGCAACACTCTTCTACGGAAAAAACGTAAATTTACCTTAGCCTCTCAGTCATAATCTCGGCTATACTCGTATTTTTTATAAATACTTGTGGGAGTTAATACTATGCTGCGTGGTAAAAGTAATGCTATACAACTAGATTTTTTGATGACTTTAAAAGGAGCAGTTACTTTAGCACTTGATCCAGGCCGGGCAGACGCTACGCCAGATATTGAAGATGGCATGATCAAACTTAAAGCCACTCAATTAGCCATTGATTATGTGAAAACTTTACCGGAAGTTGTGGAAATTGTCCAAGAGCGATATTTAGCTCCCCCTCCAGATTTGACAGCCTTAGCCCAACTCCCTTCAGAATCTCTGGGGCGTTGCTTTGCTGAGTATATTCAGAAAACTGGCTTTGACCCAAATTACTACCGACCATTGCCAATCACTGATGACACCAGCTATGTGCTGACTCGTTTACGTCAAACTCACGATATCTGGCATTTAGTGACAGGATTAGGCAGTAATGTTAACGGTGAGCTAGGCTTGCAAGCATTTTGCCTAGCCCAAATTCGCATTCCTTTGCCTATTTTACTCATTGCTGGTGGGTTACTCCGCACTCTATTTACTGCCCCAGACGAGTTAGGGAATCTCTTAGAAAACATTGCGATCGGCTACCGAATGGGAGCTAAAGCGAAACCCTTTTTAGCGCAGAAGTGGGAAGATAATTGGGATAAGCCCTTAAGTTTGTGGAGAAAGGAACTAGATATTATCGTTGTTGATCAGTACATTCCTTAAAGACTCAAAAATTCCATCGCCTAACTTCTGGTTTTTACAACATAAATAGGACTTACGCAACGCCGATAATGTCATTGCGACCGGAATGAAGTGTAGGGAAGCAATCCCAGCGTTAGGCGAGATTACTTCCCTATCGGTCGTAATGACGAAGTTACCTTATTTTTGCGTAAATCCTGATAAATTATTCTTCCAGAATACAGTCTGCCTTTAACAAAATAAAGTTTTCCGTTTCTAAAACCGAACAGTTTTTTGTTAATGTTGCTAATGCTGGAATTTTATTCTGAGACAAATTGCTAATGGCTTCATTAAACCCTGGTTGAAAACTTTTTAGCCAGGGTTTAATGATGAGATAATCAACTTGAAAGGATGTATTTTCTATCAGCCAGAAATCAACTCCGTATTTTTGAATTAGTTGTTTTGCTGGTGTTAAATCTTGGCTATATTGAGCATGAAGCAAATCAATGATCCGTTGGCGAATCTGGGAATAGTAACCTAAATGAAAAGGCAAGGCGTATTCTCTACCTACTAAAATAGGTCTTTGGGCAAAAGTGGGGATGTTATCTGCTTCGTCTGAGAGTGTCGCCACTAGAGTATCTTTAGGTTGCTGCTGCAAAAATTTGTACAATGCTGATGCTGTAGATTGCCGATAATCAGTAGTAGGAAAACGTCCAGAAAAGTTAGGATACAGCAACAGAAAAGTGATTAAACTAACTGCTAATGTAATTTGCCAAAGTCTGCGTTTTTGCTGATAAGCGTGGAATAACCGCTCCAATATTACAGTTAAGGTAATACCTGCGGCGATCGCCATGACTATTCTAAAAGTATGTACTGTGTAGCGAGTAGGGAAAAATAGCTTCAACAGCAAGGCATGAGCCGCAAAAAACAATGTCAACGATACGATGATAATTTGTGGCAATATTTTGACTTGAATTGTCAACTTTGCCAGTTTTCCTCGCACCAGTGGGAAAAACAAACCCATCCAAATCAGAGGAGGCATTAACGGTGGTAAGATGCCACTATGTTGACCGATTAGCCAAAATCTCGCCAGATTATTGTCAAAAAAAGGATGTCTGCCTTCTGTCCATAGTTCTGGCATGATCCAAGCTTGATTTGCTGTAACAACTGGTGCAAACTTAGATGAAGCTAAAAGATAGGGTAACATCACGAGAAATGCTAATCCCAAGATAGTAACTAGCCAAAAATAATTATTAGGTAATCGAATTAATAAAATGCCTATACAGATAAATACTAGAGGAGGATAAAATAATCCTGCCAACATAATTATCAGACAGTTTATTCGCCAATCACATCTAATTAGATAGTACAAAAAAGCCAGTAGCAATGGATAAATAAAAGACCTGGGTGTGGCAGAAACCAAGTCAGATTGAAACCAAAGACTTTGGTTTAATAATAAGGTTGTAATAAATGCCGAGCCTGGTACGGGAAAAATTTCTAAGCTTAGATGAAAACAGTAGATAGTAGTAACCAAGCACAAAAAAACTGGGATAAGTTTACTGCACAAAAGTGGATTAATGCCGAAATTCGCCATCAGTTTATATAAAGTGGCATATCCCAATGGCGTAATTGATTGGAAATAATCTGCGATTAAATCATGTTGAAATAATTCTGGATCGATAAATTGCTGCATCCAAAATACATATTCTCTGGCATCATCTTGAGCAACATATTCAGTTTTGAAGGCTCTTTGTAGTCCCAAGATGCTATAGAATATGGCAAATCCTAAACTCAGTGTTAAGTGTAGTGATATCCATCCCCAAGGGCGTTGTTTTTTAGGCTGATTAATTGAGGCTGTAAAAAACTTAGATAGAGACATGAACAAAATTTTCTGATGCTTTAATTTCAATTAACAGCCTATTTTTGCTGAGATGAATTTTAATTTTACTTATTAAACATTCTTTTTCATAATTTGCCAAGATTGTTGCGCGATCGCCCAATCTTCTTGAGTATGTATCACTAATACCCGCACTGTAGAATCAGGTGTGGCGATATCTTGATCAACAGGTTGATTTTGATTTTTCTCCTGGTCAATTTTCAAACCCAAAAATCCAAAGGCTTCGCAGACAGCTTGACGAATTCCGGCAGATTTTTCACCTATACCTGCGGTAAATAACAATACATCTAATCCGCCCAGACTAGCCAGCATTGAACCAATACCAGAGCGCAGACGATGGACATACATATCCCAAGCAAGTTGGGCGCGGTCGTTACCTTGGGCGATCGCTTCAATTACTTTGGGTAAATCGCTAGATACGCCCGAAATTCCCCGTAAGCCTGATGCTTTATTTAAGACATAATCTAAACTCTCGGCTGAATAATTAGACTGACGCAGGAGGTAAATTAAAATTCCTGGGTCGATGGAACCGCAACGACTCCCCATCATTAAACCATCTAAGGGTGTAAAACCCATTGTTGTATCAATGCTGCGACCATCTTTAATTGCGGCTAACGAACAACCGTTACCCAAGTGACAACTAATAATTCGCAACGATGGTAAATCTCGTTCGAGAACTTGCGCCGCCCGCCCAGCGCAATATTGATGACTGACACCATGAAAGCCATAGCGGCGAATACCTTGTTCTACCCATTCATAAGGGCCGGGATAAATTGCAGCCGCATCCGGGAGAGTGGAATGAAATCCAGTATCAAATACTGCTACTTGAGTGACTTCCCCTAAACTTTTCTCGATTGCTTCGATGCCTTCTAAAGCTGCTGGATTGTGTGCTGGAGCGAGATTAGAGAGACGAGCGATCGCCTTTTTAACTTCTTCAGTAATCACCACACTATGACGGTAATCTTGCCCACCATGAACCACACGATGTCCCACCACATCAATTTCTGACAGTTGTCCAATGACTTTAGTCGCACCACGGCTGAGGGTATAAAGCATATAAGCAACGTGTGCTTGGCGTGAATCCCCATATATGGATTCATGCAGAGTTGCGCCGGAAGCTGTTTTTACCTCAATTTCTGCCACACCTCGGTCTTGAGTCCAGTTGACTTTTCCTTCCCAAAGTGGTTTGGGTGCTGATTGGGGTAAAGCATCATCGGCTATTTCATACAGGCAACTTTTTTGGCTGCTAGAACCAGCATTTAGTACTAGGATTTTCATAAATTTGACCCTTTCTTGACAACACTGGAGAATTCTTTTTGAGGGTGCTGTTAAAGGATGATCGTTGATGTGTTCTGGTGAAGGAAATTGATTGCGTTGATTGCGATCGCCTTGAGAATTCTTCAACCTAATGAAAGTGGTGGCGAACTAGAAAATTATGCCATTTTGAGCTATTGATAAACCAAATTGAGTCAAATTTAGTCGCAAAAGCAAAGTTTTTTGAGAAATGCAATAGACTTTCATCTAATGTTAATCGAGATGTTTTTTGCTTTATTCTAAGCATCGTTTTACAAAAAAATAAATCTATATGCTTAGACGAGCGCCCTTATATTTTTTTTTAGGAATATTAACGAGTTCTAGCTGTTTCATCTTCAGTGTAGCAGCCCAAGTCCCATCTACATCTAATTCGCAGCAGTCCTCAACTCGAAGTGAAGCTCAAGCTGCTAGTTGGTTTGAAGCTCATCGCTCCCAGCCAGCAGCTTTACGAGCATTTGTACAGCGAATGCCGAAGGGAGGAGATATTCACAGTCATCTAAGCGGGGCTGTGTACGCAGAACATTATCTGGAGTGGGCTGCAACTGATGGATATTGTGTGAATCCAAAAGTGGGGACTTTAGTTGAACCTAAAGCTTGTAATCAGGACAGTAGCTATTTTCCCGCCTCAGAATTGTTCAACCGAACATCTGTTTATGACTCCCTAATCAATCGTTGGTCTACCCGTAACCTGCAATTTGCGGGAAAATCTGGACATGACCAATTTTTTGAGGCTTTTGCTGGATTTGGGACAATATCAGACTCTATGAGCCGTCGGGATGATATGGTCGCGTCAGTAGCAAATCGGGCAGCTTCGCAGCATATTACCTATCTAGAGTTAATGCTGACTGTTCAGGGGAGTGAGGTTCGACAGCTAGGGCGTGAAGTGGGTTGGAATCAAGACTTCCAAGCGATGCACGAGCAATTGCTCAAACGAGGATTAACCGAGCTAGTGACACTCGGCTCTCAGCAATTAACACAGTTGGAGAGTGAAGTTGCGAAAACACTCGGTTGCGGCACTCCAAAGCCACAGCCTGGATGTACAGTAACGGTGCGCTATTTGCAGCAAACTACCAGAACAAAATCGCCTGTGGAAGTATTTGCTCAGTTAGCTTATGCTTTTGCACTGGCTTCATCGTCCAAGCAGGTAGTTGGGATCAATCTCGTCGCCCCAGAGGATCACCCGATCGCACTGCGTGACTACACCTTGCAAATGCAGATGCTACAATTTCTCAAACGTCAATATCCCAATGTTAAAGTTTCACTTCATGCTGGAGAGTTAACTTTAGGGTTAGTTCCAACTGAGAATTTACGTTTTCATATTCGGCAAGCTGTAGAAGTAGCACAAGCATCTCGCATTGGACATGGTGTGGATATTCTTTTTGAAGAGCGTCCTTTTGAGTTGATGAAGCAGATGCAACAGCGTGGCGTGTTGGTTGAAATCTGCCTAACCAGCAATGAAGTCATTTTGAATGTCCAGGGAAATCAGCATCCTTTTATGGAGTATTGGAAAGCTGGAGTACCAATGACCCTTGCTTCCGATGATGAAGGTATTTCCCGCATCGATTTGAGTCATGAGTATCTGTTAGCAGCAACCAGATATGGGCTGGCATATAAAGACCTCAAGCGACTGGTTCGCAATAGCTTAGAATATAGTTTCGCTCCCGGAAATAGTCTTTGGAAGTCGCCTGAATTTAAGGCAATGGTTCCCGCTTGTGCCAGCGATACCCCTGGTGATACCTCTGTTTCTACCGGATGCAGTACTTTTTTGCAAAAGAGCGATCGCGCACGGATTCAATGGCAACTAGAGTCGGAATTTGCTCGGTTTGAGTCTTTGCAAAACTGGCTTTGATTGACTTCCACAAAAAATGCTTTAATCCCACATTCCGCCTTCTCCTTTGTTAATTGGAGATGCAGAATGTGGGATTTAATCATGGAATCTAAATTTTAGTAGTTCGTCTCATTAGTTGTGAGAAGTTGGTGGTGGTCAGATCCCCGACTTTTTATAAAAGTCGGGGATCTAGCAACCCAGCAAAATTAATTCAATAGACTACTAGTGGCTGGCGACTACTTCTAAACTAGATAGTCTGTCTGCCAATAATTTTTCTAGGTCTTCTAAGGCTTTGGTAAATCCTTTGATACCTTCGTCTAATTTGTCGTAAGCCATTTGGTCTTCGGCGTGCATTTTGTCGAAGGTGGCTTTGTCGATAGAGATTTTAGCAATATCCATGCTGGCTGCTTTGGAAGGGTCGAGTTTGCGGGGTAGTTCGCCAATTGTGGCTTGCAATTCGCCTAACAAAGAGGGAGAGATGGTGAGTAAGTCGCAACCAGCCAACTCAGTGATTTCACCAACATTGCGGAAGCTTGCGCCCATAACTTCGGTTTTATGACCGAACTTCTTATAGTAGTTATAAATTGTGGTGACAGATACTACGCCTGGATCTTCAGCAGAGGGGTAGCTGTCGCGTCCGGTTGATTTCTTGTACCAGTCAAGAATCCGACCGACGAAGGGAGAAATTAAGGTAACGCCTGCTTCTGCACAAGCGATCGCTTGATGCAAACCAAACAATAGAGTTAAGTTACAGTGAATGCCTTCTTTTTCGAGAATTTCTGCTGCTTTAATTCCTTCCCAGGTACTAGCAATTTTAATCAAAATTCTTTCAGGGCCAATACCAGCGGCTTTATACTGAGCAATGATTTCTCTACCTTTGGTAACTGTCGCTTCGGTATCGTAAGACAAACGCGCATCTACTTCTGTGGAAACGCGACCGGGAATGATTTGCAAAATCTTCAAACCAAAAGATACCGCCAACCGGTCAAATGCTAGAGAAACAATTTGGGCTTGACTAGCACCAGTACCAGCATCTTTTTTGGCTTGCAATAAAGTCTCATCAACAATGTCCTGATACTCTGGCATCTGTGCCGCAGCAGTAATCAGGGAAGGATTGGTGGTAGCGTCTCTAGGGGTGAATTTTTCAATGGCTTTAATATCGCCAGTATCAGCAACAACTACAGTAAATTCCCGCAACTGTTCTAGTAAATTTTTAGACATAAAAAACTCCGTGATGGTGATTTGTGTAGGATTTACCTAATTCCCCTATGTATTTACACTCTCTACGGTTGCTAAAATTCTGATTTTGGCAACTTTTCTTCATCATTGCCTTTTGCTGACTGAAGCCTTAGCCTTATTCTAGTTACGTCACGCCAGAATTGGCTGTCCAATAGAATGCACTTTGATTAAACTAGTTGTGCCTGATTTACCAATTGGAACGCCGGAAGTAATTACTACTTTATCGCCTTCATTCACTAAACCCGTGTCTGCAACTGTGTTGACGACGTTGATAAACATTTCCTCCGCATTGTGAACTGGGGGAATGAATATAGGTTCGACTCCCCAAGAAAGCGCTAATTGGCGATAGGAATTTTCATCAGGGGTGAGGGCAATAATTGGCGCGGAAGGACGGTATTTTGAAACTAATTTGGCGGTACTGCCAGATGTAGTATTACAAAGAATTGCCTTTGCGCCTGTTTCATAAGCGATGCGACATACTGCTTCTGCCACCGATTCGGTAACGCTGAGGCTGCCTGCTTCGTGACACCAGGAATGTTTACCACCTTCTTGCAAAGCTTGTTCTGTCCGTACAGCGATGTTGTGCATAATTTGCACCGCCGCTTCAGGATACTGCCCGACGGCTGTTTCTCCAGATAGCATGACGGCATCAGTACCATCCAAAATGGAGTTAGCTACGTCGGTGGCTTCGGCGCGGGTGGGGTCTGGTGAACTAATCATCGACTCCAGCATTTGGGTAGCGGTAATCACTGGTTTGCCTGCCTGATTACAACGGCGAATAATATCCTTTTGAATCAGGGGGACTTCGTGAATTGGCACTTCTACGCCTAAATCGCCACGGGCAATCATAATGCCGTCAGCGACTTGTAAGATGGAGTCAAAACGCTCAACTGCCTCTGGTCTTTCGATTTTGGCAATTAAACGTATAGCAGCACCGGCGGCTTCGATCATACGCTGGGCTGGTTCTAAATCTTGGGGCGATCGCACAAAGGAAACCGCCGCAAAATCTACACCTATCTGAATGCCAAAGCGTAGATCCATTAAGTCTTTTTCGGTGATCGAACTCACGGGTAGCGGTGTTTCTGGCAAATTAACTCCCTTGTGAGTGGAAATTAAACCGCCAATTTTTACTAACGCCCGAATTTTATCGGCATCGCGATCAGTAACAATTAATTTGACGCGTCCATCATTAATTAAAATCGGTTCCCCCGGTCTCACCATTGCGAACAAAGTGGGCAAAGGTAAAGGCAGTTCGTCGATACTATTGCCTTTGTCCTGCAAGACAAATGTAACTTCTTCACCAGCTTCGACATTTAGTCCTTCTGGCGGTAAAACTCCTAAACGAATTTTCGGGCCACAAAGGTCTTGCATAATTGCCACTGGCTTTTGGCGATCGGCACTAATTTGCCGTAAATACTTAGCCGTTTGCCCGTGAAATTCATGAGCGCCGTGTGAAAAATTCAACCTTGCTACATTCATTCCAGCTTCGACAAGCGCTTGCAGTTTTTCTGGTGCAGAACTAGCAGGGCCAACAGTGCAAATAATTTTGGTTCGACGCATAGGGATTAGGTTTCAAGTATAAATTGCGATATAAATGCCTTGAGCGATTGCCTATTGCATCCATATCACTTGTGCTTCATATCACTCCTTTTGTATGTAAAAACACTTTTTTATACAGTTTGAAGTGTGAAGTATGAAATTGATACTTCACACTTCAAACTTTTTAAGCAGCTACAGCCAATAGTTGTTCTTTCTGTGCCATAGACAACAGTTGGTCTACTACCCGATTTGAGTAGCCCCATTCGTTGTCATACCAAGAAACAACTTTGAAGAAGTTGGAGTTTAGCTCAATTCCAGCACCTGCATCGAAAATACTAGAACGAGTATCACCCTGGAAATCTGTAGATACTACTTCTTCGTCTGTGTAGCCCAAAATACCTGCTAGTTGACCTGACGCAGCTTGCTGCATTGCCGCACAGATTTCTTTGTAACTGGTAGATTTTGCAGTTTTGAAGGTGAGGTCAACTACCGAAACATCAGGGGTAGGAACGCGTAGTGCCATCCCTGTTAACTTACCCTTTAACTCTGGTAATACTAAAGCCACAGCTTTAGCGGCACCTGTGGATGAGGGAATAATATTTTGGGCTGCGCCTCGACCACCCCGCCAGTCTTTTTTACTGGGGCCGTCTACGGTGGGTTGAGTAGCAGTCATAGCATGAACTGTAGTCATCAACCCTTCGGTTAAACCGAAGTTATCATTGATGACTTTGGCAACGGGAGCCAGACAATTTGTAGTGCAGCTGGCATTGGAAACGATCAAATGCTTGCTGGGGTCGAATAAGTCATGATTTACACCCATCAACAAAGTTGGAACTCTGTCTGGATCTTTTGTTGGAGCAGAGATAATAACCCGCTTTGCTCCTGCTGTCAGGTGTTTGCTGGCACCTTCATAATCAGTGAAGAGTCCGGTAGATTCAACTACATAGTCTACGCCTAATTTACCCCAAGGTAATTCGGCAGGATTTCTCACAGACACGCAAGGAATAAAATGTTCATCAATGACAATGCCGTCTTCCTTGGCTTCCACCTTGCCTTTAAACTGACCGTGAGTGGAATCGTATTTCAACAGATAAGCCAGGTTATCTGGTGGTACTAAGTCGTTAATGCCGACAAACTCAATGTTAGGGTTATAAATGCCAGCACGCAGCACTAGCCGACCAATACGACCAAATCCATTAATACCAACTTTCAACTTCGTCAAAGTTCAACCTCCTAATTTGAGAACAACCCAGGTCTGTTCTTAGTTTCAACGCTGCATTTAGCTGGGTTAATTTTGGTCTGACTGAGTTGATCGTGACAGTCTTAGACACCTAAATTGATTTTGCTAGACATCTTTTAAGGTTTCAGGAAAGTATGAAGTATGAAATTTCACACTTCATACTTCATACTTCAGAATTTAATACGGCCACTGCCAGTGGCGAACTTCGGGTAGGTCTTCGCCGTGTTGGGAAATGTAGTGCTTGTGTTCGATCAGCTTATCTTGTAGGCGTTGTTTGATGTATGCTGCTTTGGAACCTAGTTGTGGCACGCGATCAATGACATCCATAACTAAATGATAGCGATCGAGGTCATTGAGAACCACCATGTCAAAGGGAGTTGTGGTCGTTCCTTCTTCCTTGTAGCCACGCACATGGAGGTTTTGATGATTGGTATGGCGATAGGTCAACCGATGGATTAACCAGGGATAGCCATGAAAAGCGAAGATAACTGGTTTATCAGTTGTGAAAATTGTATCGAAGTCTTTGGGACTCAAACCGTGAGGATGCTCACTTTTTGGCTGTAATGTCATCAAATCTACGACGTTAACCACCCTAACTTTTAAGTCGGGGAAGTACTGACGCAGCATATCCACCGCAGCCAAGGTTTCTAAGGTAGGCACATCACCCGCACAAGCCATGACTACATCTGGTTCACTTCCTTGGTCGCTACTCGCCCATTCCCAAATACCAATGCCTTTGGTGCAGTGTTTAATGGCTGCATCTATATCAAGATACTGCAAGGCTGGTTGTTTGCCGGCGATGATGACGTTGACGTAGTTACGGCTTCTTAAGCAGTGGTCGGTGACGGACAGTAAGGTGTTGGCATCGGGGGGAAGATAGACGCGAATGACTTCTGATTTTTTGTTGACTACATGGTCGATAAAACCAGGGTCTTGGTGAGAGAAACCGTTGTGGTCTTGCCGCCAAACATGAGAGGTGAGTAAATAATTTAGAGAAGCGATCGGTCTACGCCAGGAAATATGACGGGTGGTTTTCAACCATTTGGCGTGCTGGTTGAACATGGAGTCAATGATGTGGATGAATGCTTCGTAGCAGGAGAAGAACCCGTGACGACCTGTGAGAAGATAACCTTCTAACCAACCTTGACAATTGGTTTCGCTGAGAATTTCCATCACCCGACCGTTGGGTGAGAGGTGTTCATCTTCGGGCAGAATTTTAGAAACCCAAGTTCTATCTGTGACTTCAAACAACGCATCTAAGCGATTGGATGCTGTTTCATCAGGGCCAAAAACGCGGAAGTTCCGGCTTTCCATGTTGAGTTTCATCACATCCCGCAGAAATTGGCCTGTGACTCTGGTGGCTTCTGCTTCGATTTTGCCGGGTTGAGTAACATTGACGGCATAATCTTGGAATTTGGGCATTTTCAGGTCACGCAACAAGATACCGCCGTTGGCGTGGGGATTGTCGCCCATCCGTCGCAGACCTGTGGGGGCTAATTGGGCGAGTTCGGGGATGAGTTTGCCGTTAGTGTCGAAGAGTTCTTCGGGCTTGTAACTCTTCATCCAGTCTTCGAGTAATTTTAGATGTTCTGGCTGTTGCGCGATCGCTCCAAAGGGGACTTGATGCGATCGCCAAAAATCTTCGGTTTTCTTACCATCAACTTCTTTTGGCCCTGTCCAGCCTTTGGGGGTACGCAACACAATCATCGGCCAGCGCGGACGTTCTTTAAATCCATGTATGCGGGCTTCTCTTTGGATGTTTTGAATTTCGGAAATGACTGTATCTAATGTAGCTGCCATCTGCTGATGCACGTCTGTGGGATCAGAACCTTCAACGAAGTAAGGTTTGTAACCATAGCCCACAAATAAACTTTCTACTTCTGCATCGCTTAACCGTGATAACACTGTTGGGTTAGCAATTTTATACCCATTGAGGTGCAGAATCGGCAAAACTGCCCCATCATTGACTGGGTTAAGAAATTTATTGGAATGCCAACTTGCAGCTAAAGCCCCAGTTTCAGCTTCACCATCACCCACAACCGCTGCCACAATCAAATCAGGATTGTCAAAAGCAGCACCGTAAGCGTGAACTAGGGCATAACCCAACTCGCCACCTTCGTGAATTGAACCAGGGGTTTCTGGGGCGACGTGGCTAGGAATCCCACCAGGAAAAGAGAACTGTTTGAATAGCTGCTTCATCCCTTCAGCATCCTGGGAAATGTTGGGGTAATATTCGCTGTAAGTTCCTTCTAGGTAGGTATTAGCGACTAAACCAGGGCCACCATGACCAGGCCCGGCAATATAAATCATGTCCGTATCATATTTTTTGATGATGCGGTTGAGGTGAACATAGATAAAATTTAGCCCTGGTGTAGTTCCCCAGTGACCTAAAAGTCGGGGTTTAACATGTTCTATTTTGAGTGGTTCTTTTAGCAGTGGATTGTCGAGTAAATATATTTGCCCTACTGACAAATAGTTTGCCGCCCGCCAGTAAGCGTTGATTTTATGCAATTCTTCGTCTGTTAAAGGCTTTGTTTGTGGGGAGATTGCTAAAGTCATATCAAATTTCCGTATACAACAGGATTTTGCCTTTGTTCAGTAAGCTAGTGTAGTTGTCTATGCAGTAACGGCCATCATACTCACGACAAATTATTCCCAGCGCCAATCAGGAAAAACTTGTGCTTTGTTGTTGCGATCGCTGGTGGGAAAATTTTTAGTGAGTGATAAATAATTCCCGACTATCTCCTGCTTGAGAGACTAGCAGATGTAACCAAGATGACTCGCTAGTTTTAAGGTTTTTTTAAACCATTTATGACAAACGCCAAAAATTCACTATAGAAGTTGGTTGATAAAAGATAATCTTATTAAAGAAATATTACTTTTGATAGAAAATCATGAGCTAATCATTTAATGGTAAATACCTGAATAAAAACTCTGTGTGCCTTTGCATTTACCTCAGCGATTCTCTGCGTTTAAAAGTTAAATTCCCAGATATTTTGAGTATAGAAATCCGTGTTAAATAATCGGCGTTGCTGATTAGTGGGATGATTTTTATCTCGTGCATTCGGCGAAGCCGTTCTCGCAGAGTAGGCGCAAATACGCAAAGAATCAATATTCTGCTTTGTATAAAAGTCTCAATTCATCCCGCATTTATGCAACGCCAAATAATATTGGTGAAATAAGCACTCAAATGTTTTTAAACCAATAACTGTACCTGTGAACCTTGTTGAGTTTTATGCACTTCAATTCTGGCTTGAAAGGCTTCTTTGAGGTGGGGCATGTGGGTAACTGTGAGGATGCAGGCGAAATCAGAGGCGATCGCATTTATGGCTGCAATCAAGCGATCGCATCCTTCCGCATCTTGTGTCCCAAAGCCTTCATCTATAATTAACAATTGCAACGCCGCCCCCGCCCGTTGGGCTAATAATTTCGCCATTGCTAACCGGATGGCAAAGTTAATTCTAAAGGCTTCGCCACCAGAGTAAGTCTCATAAGCGCGGGTTCCCTTAGCATCGGCAATTAAAATGTCTAAGGTGTCTATCAGCTTGGCATTCTTCTTGGTAGATTTACCACTTCTACCTGCTTTTTGAGTAATAAATTGCACATGTAACTGATTTGCACTCAATCGTGATAACAATTGATTTGTCTCTGCTTCCAGCTGCGGCAAGACGTTTTCAATCATTAAAGCTTGGATACCATTTTTACCAAATGCCAGGGCTAACTCGTGGTAAACCCGGTATTGTTTCTTGCAAGCTTGCAGCTGTTGTTGTTGTTCTTCGTACTGCACTTGCAAAGTTTCTAGTTGATGGGCGAGTTGTTCCAAACGCCCCAACTTGGCAATTTGTTCATCAAGTTGTCGTCTGCGGATAGCTAACTGCTGTTCTAAAGCTTGAATTTGCTCAATGGGGTTGGCAGACTGGGCTAGTTGTTGAACAATTTCATCAATTTGGCTGGCGAGTTTTTGTCGCTCGTTCAACCGAGTAGTTTTCGCCGCTTCTAGTTCTTGTAATCTCCCTTGCAGTTGGGGATATTGCTGTTGGGCTGATAACAATTGTTGATAGCGTAACTGCCAAGCTTGACCTTGGCGGACTGCTTGACGTAAATTATTGTGTTGCTCTGAACTGTAACCAATTTCAGCAATTTGACGCTCAAGCGCTGCAATTTGTTGGGCGCAGTCAGAATCAGTTTGCTCTTGCTGAATTCTAATTTGTAATTGGGCGATCGCCGCTTGTAATTCTGGTTTGCGGGCTGCTAGGTGTGTTTGGCGTTTCAGTGCATCCTTAATTTGCCCTTGTTTAATTTCCGCCCAGCGCCATCTTTCAACTTCACTCCGCGCTAAGGCATGGTCTTGCTCATTGTAATTTAATTGTTGCAGATATTCGTCTAATTGTCGTAGTTCTTGTTGTTTATCGTGGGCATAATCACCAATTTGGAGCGATCGCTCTAAATGTTGTCTTTCTTGTGTTAGTTGGTTTAACTGTTCTTCAGCATCGCTTGTTGATTCCAGTTGGGCGGCTAATTGTCCGCGCTGTTCTCGCAAAGAGTCATAAGGTGATAGATTTTGGGATACTTCTCGATATTTCTGCCTGAGTACTTGAATTTCTCGATCTGTACAAGCCATCTGTTCCCGAAATACCCACAATTGTTCCTCTGTGTCTTTGTATTCAGCTTTGGTTTTATCTGCGACTCGATTCCAGTGATGTTCATCTAAAGGACGTTCGCACAAAGGACAAATTGCGTCTGGATTACGCAACATTTGGAGTTTTTGATCTAATTCACCCAATAACCTTTCATATTCGCGTTGCTGTGCTTGCAGTCTTTCAATAAAGTGTCTTCTTTCCTGGCCTTTTTCTTGGATGCGTTGCAAATAAACTTTATCTTTCTCCATTTGTTCAATCTGCATTGCTACAGCCATCACGGCTTGTTGCAGTTCGGGGTAGCGTTGTGAGGAGCGTTGCAGTTGATTTTCTGTGGCTTGTATTTGTTCTAACCTGGCGACTAAACTAGCTTGAATTCTATCTAAGTGACTTTGCAAACTTTGGCGCTGTTGTAATAAAGGCAAAACTTGCATTTGCAATTCATCCAACTGAACCACCCGGCGACGCGCGGCGCTGAGTTGTCCTAAAGCCGCCTCAACTTCGCCTGATTTACTCAGAGTTTGCTGAATTTCTTGTTCTTGCTGGGCTAACGCTTCAAGTTGCGCTTGTGCTTGTTGCAGTTTTCTTTCAATATCATGAATTTGCCCAGTTAGTTGCTGCTGCTTTTGTTGACGCAGTGCTGTGGCGCGGGTGTGTTGCTCAAACTTAGCTGCAAAAGCTTCTTCTTGAGATTGTAAGCTTTGGTAATGGGCGTAACCGTTTTTAATTTCTGCTTCTTGATTTAAAGTAGCCGTCAAATCTGCCAGCTGGGTTTTAACGGATGATTGTTCTTGGTGGAGGCGATCGCAATCTTGGGTTAAATTTTGGTATTGTTGCCTCACAAAGCTGAGTTGTTGTTCCCAATTTTGCCGCTGATGCTGAACAACTTGCAAACTTTGTAATTGAATATTCTCAAAAGCTTGTACCTGTTGTAGCTGATTCAGTTCGGCTTCTAATTCTGCTCTTTGTGCTGCTGTAAATTCTCGCTGTTGCAGTTGGGTTTTAATCGATTCCAAAGAACGTTCTAATTCTTCTGCTCTGGCTTTAAATTGGCGGGAAGATTCTTTGGCTCGTTCTTCCAAGTCATCATACTGCGTCAGTTTTAACAACTCTGCTAAAATTTCCTTGCGTTCTGTCGGGCGCTTCAGCATGAATTCATCAGCACGGCCTTGACGCAAATAAGCGGAATTAATAAAAGTATCGTAATCGAGCTTGATATGTTCTAAAATCAAATCCTGGGTTGCCCGTACTCCTTTACCAGTGAGTGGACGAAACCCAGAAGGTGTTTCAATTTGAAATTCTAAAACACTAGTTGCACCGCGAATTCGTGTGCGAATCACTCGATACTTTTGCTGGTTAATGTGGAATGTGAAATCAACGCGGACTTCTTTCGCCCCAGCATGGATGACATCATCTTCAGTTGAAGCTCGACTTTCACCCCAAATTGCCCATGTAATCGCTTCGAGCAGAGACGATTTACCTGCGCCATTAGAACCACAAATACAAGCCGTATGCAAACCACGAAAATCTAAAGTAGCATCACGGTAACTAAGGAAGTTTTTGAGGATAAGTTGTACTGGAATCATTAAGGCAATAGCGCCACATCTAGGATTTGATGAACGAGCAGTACAGATGCACTCTAGATAGTTTAGCTAGGTAGATATCAGGATTCTAGTCCTAAAGTCAGTAATTTTACGAAAATTAACAATATTATGAGCAAGTTTTTCCCGCTGGGCAAATTATTTTGCTCATCTTGGGAGAAAAATTCAACTTGATTTTATAACCCCTGAAAAATTTTCGTCGAAGTAGCGATCTGCTTGGGAGTTTTGGGCTTCATAAGTAGAGCAGTTTCAGTGGTGTATTCATCGTGACTAATTTTCAAAAAATAACTTTGCAATTTAGTTCGCCTCTTAAGCATCACAATATTGTAGTTGATGAATTGGTAGCTTTGCGAAGAAAAATGAGTGAGTTTATCGAAGATTTTGCTGAATTCCGTAGAGAGTTATTTAAAAAAGTTGTGCTTAGAATAATTGCTTCCTAGTTTGATGAGTTAGTCAACATGAGAATCATATTTTTTGCTTGGAAGTGTACTTTAGTTATTGTTGGTATTCCAGTTGTTTTATGTGTTAGCTTTTTAGTTTATGAAAAGCTACCATCTCAAAATTACAAAAAGTACAAAAATGAGGCTCTGATACCAATTCCATGTAAATCTGAAACAGATTTTTTTGTAGCCAAATTATGATGGTGAGTTAGGCGCTTGTATATAGTTGTTGTGATGAATTAGCTCCCAATCTGCGCCTAAAACATCCTACTAAATTGTTTCCGCTAAAATAGTACTTAACCCTTCAAATTTCGTAGTAATAATTGGCAACCGCATAAAAATGGGTTTTGACTTTCTATGCGTTCGTCTCGTAGTACTTCAATTGGCAACTGATTGTTGTAAATTAATTTATCGTAATCCATCAACGCATTCCACTTAATTTTGCCAGTAGGAAACCCAATTTCTAAAGCTGCATCAAATATTAATTCTTGCCACTTCTGAATCTCTGGGTCTCGTGATTTACAGTAATCCAAAATGGCGATATATGCACCAGGTTTAGTAACGCGTAAAATCTCATCCAGAGCGCGTACAGGATCGGTAACAACACAAAGAGTAAATCCTGATGCAGCAGCATCAAAAGTATTATCAGGAAAATCCAAATTTAGCAAATCAGATACTTTAAAAGTTATATCTGCGGATACACGCTTTTTCTGGGCTTCATCCATCATTTTCTCAGATAAATCTACACCTACAACACTGACTTCTTCAGGGTATGCGGGAAGATTAAGTCCTGTGCCAACAGCAGCATCAAGCACAGTTTGCCCAGGTTTAAGCTGTAAAGAATCAATCAGTGGTTGACGATCAATATGCCAGTAACGCAACATAATCTGCTCATAATCTACTGCGCCCTGATCGTAGGTATCAATTATCTTTGTTACTTGCATATACTGCCCCATAAATATAGAAGTAGCTATTTTGTTTTAACTGTTTTCACAAGAATTTGGCAACGAAATAATGCCTATTGTTTTACCTTCTATAGTTGGTGTAAATACATAGATTGTTTAGACAAAAAATTTATGCGTCAGTAAGCAAAATTATGAATTAAATTCTGGATTCTACATCCTATTTTGATAAAACAAAATTTTGGTGGAACAAAGGCGGTAAGTTCGCGTCAATTAAAGGTATATAACTCTTGATTTAGCGAAGCATTTCAGCAGTGTAATATTTTGTGGAACAATAGCAGATACTCCGCGTCATCCAATCAGCCTGACTACGGTATATGCCTAGAGATAGTTCTCTAGCTAGTCAGAAACAATCTCAGTAACCACTCGTCATCACACAAGTCACACACATCAAAGTAAATTTTGTTATGACACACCTTTATCGCCTCAAATCTGGAGCAGCTGCATTCATGGCAATGGCACTAACTACAGGCGCGATCGCTCCTATAATTGCTGTAGCTCCTGCCCAAGCACAATATAATCTTGGTCAATCACGCTCAACTACAATTCCTGCTAATGTAACTTTGCCTGTGACTTACGAAAAAGAAAAAGTCGTTGTCACCCCAGGCGAAAGTATGTCTCTGAAGCTAAGAATAGCTAATGACATTATCGATAGAAATAGAAATGTCTTAATTCCCGCCAGAACGGAAGTTGTCGGTAGATTAGAACCTGTCGATTTATATGGCAGAAATTCCTCCAGCAACAGAAATAATGACAATAGCAAGGGTGTAAGGTTTGTCGCGTCAGAATTAGTCTTCCCCTCTGGTCGGAGACTACCAATTAATGCTAATTCTCGGACAATCACCGAAACTGAAAAAATTACCAAAGGCGCTGATACTGGTCAAATTTTAACAGATGCAGCTATTGGTGCTGGTGCTGCTACTGTAATTTCACTGCTGACTGGTAACAGAAAGATAGAAGTATTAGAACCTGTGGCTGGTGGTGCAGCGGGTGCTTTAGCCAGTGTGCTGTTGCGGAAAAAGCAAGCTGATGTCTTTGTTCTCAGACCAGAAGAAGATTTAGACATCACACTGACAAGCAATTTAGTAATATCCCGAAACACTACTAATTATTAACTGATATTTCAGTCGTGAACTCAATCAGCTTAATCAGCGATCGCCTCTTTCAATATAGTGTGCGATCGCTTCATTTTTATAGATACAAAATTTAATATTAATGCAACTATTTGATCTCTATCTCGTCTTATTTAATATTCAAGGTACATGCTGAATATTTGCTGCTTGTTAAAGTCGAAAATCCGCTTCATTCATTCTTTAAAGCAAATTTAGTGTATCTACGGTGTCTATATCTAGTAAAAAAAATCAAGATAAGAGTATCAGGCATCTAGAGAAACTTGCTTCTTCCTTCCTACTGTGACAGATAGGACTTAATAAGTTATCTTTCCATCTCCTGTATAAGTGCAGATGTAGAAACAGCTAACTGTAATCAGTTGGTTGGAAATCACTCATGATTGCTAATTTCCATATAT
This sequence comes from Nostoc sp. HK-01, assembly GCA_003990705.1. Classification (GTDB taxonomy): domain Bacteria; phylum Cyanobacteriota; class Cyanobacteriia; order Cyanobacteriales; family Nostocaceae; genus Nostoc_B. Next base: position 1,294,540 of record AP018318.1, on the reverse strand, counting down.
CTTCAATAATTTAACGAAAATGCTGAAAAATTTATCTCTTGCTTTACTAGGAACAACTGTTATTGTAGCGAGTGCTAATCCAGCTAGTGCCGTAACTATGGTAGTAAGTGGTGGGATGTTCTCTAGCTACTCTGATGCTAAAACTGTCACCTTTGATGATGGTACAGCAAATGACCCAAATGGATTTGCTACTTACTCTAATGTCACTACTAACATTGTTCAGGGTAGTGTAGGGGGTCAATATGCTTCACCCTATGGAGATACTACTAAGTTTCTCACAATTGCTCCATCAGGTAGTGGTGTTGCAGGTGATAGTGGTTTTGTCAATATTAATTTCAAAGAAGCTGTTGATTACTTCGGTTTTTATGCAGGTTCATTAGATAGCTACAACTACATTGACATCTATAGCGGTAATCAGTTGTTAAAGACTTTTAGTGGCTCAGATGTACCAGGTGCAGTAGCTGATGGTAGCTGGACTAGCGGTCAAGCTAATATGTTTGTCAATCTTGTAGGTGAAGCAGGCGAAAAATTTGATCGTGTTGTGATGCGTTCAAATGGTATTGCTTTTGAAACAGATAACCACGCCTATAGACTAGCGCAGAGTGTTCCAGAACCCAGTGCTATGTTAGGTGTATTAGCAATAGGTGCTTTCGGAACTACTTCACTTTTAAAGCGTCAACAAAAGAAAGTAGCAGTGAAGGCATAAATTTCTTTTCAAGTCTTATTTTATAACTGCTATGTGTAGAAACTTGCATAGCAGTTTTTTAGTGGAAAATATGGTTAAAATTATAGACTTCGCAGGATGTATCTACAATAAATGACTGAGAGTATTTTGATGAATTTAATCACACCCATCAGAATTTACTTTCTTTTTATCAAGTTATTGCAACTATTTTATCTCTATATCGTCTGCTGAAATATTCAGCTAATTGTACATATTATTTTAGGTTTAGTAGATATAAAATCCAATGAAATAGGTAATAGGGAATAGCTTATCAACTATTCCCTATTACCTATTTTTTAAATATATATCTTTGGTATTAAAGCAAGTTTATTTACTCAAAAAAAACGAAGATTTTGGAAACCTTATTGTTGGATTTTTGTCTAAGTAATTAACAGGAAATAAATAAATGTTTGGAGTAAAATTAATGTCTAATTTAACTGGTTGGCAATCTAAAACTGCTGCACTTATGGCTTTGAGCATCACTGCTGGTGCTGTAGCCCCCTTTATGACAGCTACACCCTCTTTTGCTCAAACCACTTTTACAGATGTTTCATCTAATTACTGGGCTGCACAGTTTATTCAAGAATTGTCCCAGCGGGGTGTAATTGCCGGGTTTCCTGATGGCAGTTTCCGTCCAGAAGAAGCGGTAACACGCGCTCAATTTGCGGCGATGGTTAACAAAGCTTTCCAAAAAGCACCGCAACGTCAGTCAATCAGCTTTGTGGATGTACCCAGCAATTACTGGGCATCTAGCGCCATTCAGCAAGCTTATACCATTGGTTTCCTCTCTGGATATCCTGGAAACCGCTTTGAGCCTAACCAAGCTATTCCCCGTCAACAGGTTTTAGTTTCCCTGGCTAACGGTTTGGAATATAGTGCTAATAGCAATGTTGAAAGCACTCTGCAATACTTCAACGATGCTTCTGGGATTGCTAGTTATGCCCGTAGTCCGATCGCAGCGGCAACTGAAAAGCAAATTGTTGTGAACTATCCTAATGTTAAGTTCCTCAATCCCACTGCAACTGCAACACGCGCCCAAGTAGCAGCTTTTATTTACCAAGCGTTAGTGAGTTCTAATCAAGCTTCGGCGATTAATTCACCTTATATAGTCGCAACTCAAACCACTACACCAACACCTGTATCGATCACAATTCCCCAAGGGACTGTGATTCCCGTGAAGTACGATCAAGCTAAGAAAATTCTGGTAACAAAGGATGAAACTGCACCTTTAACCCTGACTGTTGAGCAAAATGTTGTCACCCAAGATGGTACTGTAGTCATCCCCGCTGGTAGTCAAGTTGTTGGTCAACTCAAGCCGGCAAAGGGTGGTTCCCAATTTGTTGCTCAAAAACTGGTGTTAACTACAGGTCAAGAGTATCAAATTGCCGCTACTTCTGATGTGATTACAAAAACAGAAACAGTTAACAAAGGCACTAGTACTAGAGCGATTATTACCAATACTGTATTAGGCGCTGGGGCGGCGGCAGCGGTATCTGCGGTGACAGGCGATCGCGCGATCGCTACAGAAGAAGTTCTCGGTGGTGCGGCCATTGGTGGCTTAATTGGTTTATTCTTCGGTCGCAACAGTGTTGACTTAATTGCTATTAACCCCGACACCGATTTACAAATGACCGTCAATCAAAATTTGTTGGTCTCAGTTAGATAGTTGTTAGTCAAGAGTCAATAGTAAAAATGAACTTTTTGACCATTGACCATTGACTCTTGACTATTGACTAATTGGCAACCAAATAATAAACGTAGTTCCCGGTGTATCGGGGGATGTGATCGCAGAATTAATTGCTGGGCTGAAAATTTCTATTTCACCTTGCATTTGCTCAATTAATTGTTTAGCGATCGCTAATCCTAATCCTGTACCGGGAATTTCTGTTTGTGCTTGTACACCCCGGTAATGTCTTTCGCCCAAATGTGTTATGTCTTCTTGGGGAATTCCCGGCCCAGTATCACTAATAGCAATACCGATAAAATTTTCTCTTTCTTGCCCTACTTGGATGAAAATTTTGCCGCCTTTGGGGGTATATTTCAAAGCATTATCAATGATATTGCTTAAGACTTCTTGTAAAGCTTTAATATTGGCACGCACTAAGGGTAAGTTTTTGGGAATTTCTGTTTTTAATTTGAGATGGCGTTCTTGAGCGATCGCTTTTGCTGATAGTAATAATGGTGCTAATAAATCAGCTAAAGAGCAATCAGTTGCTTTTTCTCCTGTGCCTGGTAATAATAAAATCGGTTTGGGTTCTGTTTGGACAGTAGCTTCCACAAATACTTCATTTTCAGGTAATGCCAGTGGTGCTAAATCTAATTCTGTCCAGTCAATAACCTGCTCAAATTGTTGCAATAATTCTTGCAGGCGATCGCTTTCTCTCACAATATTCGCTCCCACGTCTCGGTTAGGATCACCTGGACGCAGTCTTTTAAATAGCAATTTGCCAAAAGTCCGCAATGCGGTCAAAGGATTGCGAAATTGGTGTAATAAATTATCTAATAAATCTCGCTGCTGTTCTTGGAGAACTTGTTGTTGATGTAACTGTTGTTGCAACCATGCTCGACGCTGATCTAAAACACAAGCGATCGCCAAAGTCTGAACTATCTTTTTAATAGTACTTTGTTCTTGTTGATTCCAAGCTCGGTCTTCTCTACAAGTCACCAGTAATCCCATCATGACACCCTCATGAACCAGGGGTCGAACAATTTGGTGTCCACTCAGCAAATACTCTTCTTGAAAATCTGGCTGTTCAGTATCCGTGGTTTCGACCTCTGGTGATGCAGTCGGAGATTCTGTAGCTGCTGTCAATAACCGTTTTTGTTGTTTGGGCAGTAGCAAAATATTACTAATTTGTAATTGTTTGCGTGCTTTTACCTCAGTATTCTCCTCTCCTGGTGGTAATCCTGCTGTTTCTGGATAAACCACTACAGGAATCAGTTTCGCCTCAGTTGTTGGAGCTTCTACCAATTCTTGTGTTAAATAAACCACACTTAAAGAGGCTCCCAACCCTTGGGCTAACAATGCAATTTGTTCTCGGCATAAAGCCACAAAATCTGAACTAGCAGACATTAACATTTTTCATTTCTTGCTTAGGATCACAGGTTTTGAGGGAATTTTCAAGAATCAGCTTGATTCTAACTCTGTTTTCATCAAGCTTCACTAAAGCTGTTTAAATAATGGTATAGATAAAGAAATCCTGTACTTTACTAGTTTTGTGATTTATTTGTCTTCAAAAAAATTATTTTTGTTGTATCAAAAGTTTATAAACTATTGATTTTTTGAACTAGAACTTTTATAATTACGACGGATTTTGTAGCTATCACTACAATCTAATAGCTTGAAAGAGGAGGAAAATAGGTTGGCAAGGAGACGGAAAAGGAAGAGTCGTCGTCGCCAGGAAGGACGGCGGATTTTAGAGCATGTGCCTCAATATAGCATCGAAAGCGGCGAAGAAAAACCTGTGACAGCAGCAAGAAAATTCATTCAAGCTGAAGGGATCTTGCCACCAGCTCTGCTACTCGTAAAGCGAAATGAACACACAACAGACAGATATTTCTGGGCAGAAAAGGGTCTGTTTGGCGCTCAATACGTAGAAGAAAACCATTTCTTGTTCCCCAGCCTACGAACATTAGAAGCTCCGGCTGGTTCAGAAACTGTGGCATTAGCTGCTCGCTGAACTTTAAGTGGTTATCTTACGTGCTGAATGTGTTCTGAATATTCATTTAACTGGCAAAGTTGATCAGTTTATGCAAAATTTTCAATTTTTTTTAAATTTGGGTCTGATTTGCCAGTAGAGGGTAAAGGGTAGGGTAGTCCAGGCGGTTGGACAAACAACTCTCATCAAGCCGTATAGGTTTGTGTGAGTTGAATTATCAATGTAATATTCATCAGGGAGTTAGAAAGAGTGATACAGAGCGTTCAAAAGTGAGAGTCGCAATGCGCTTTCCTTTTGCAGGCTAGGTTACAAGATACCTTTTTCTCTACAGCAGTTCGTTATAGAGAAAATTTACATCACAACAATCCTCTTTCCTACTCCCTATTGTTTATTTCCTCTCGCTCATCACTAGAGGAAATGTAAAAAAACTCAAATTTAATCACTCAGCTTTAAGTTGAGTGCTTTCTGTAACTCAATCAGTTCATCTCGATGGGCAGTTACAGTAATCTTACTGGGGGAGCTTGGTTCGCCTTGATTAGCTTTTTGCAGATGAAGCAACACCTTCTCAGTTCTTCCTGCTTTTTTCCAATAGAACACGCCACTCAACGGTGATAACAGCACTATTCCTAGAAAATAACTGCTGATGTTAGGAAACAGCAGTGATAAAACAAAGGATAAACAAATTAAACCTACTGTTGCCAGTAGCGTCAAAAAAATTGCTAAAAATAAGCTGGGTTGGACAAAACCCTCAAAAATAACTTGATTTTTATCTCGGTCTACCGCTGCCACTCGGTAAGACCGCGAACGGAAATAATCCTGTAATTGAGGCATTAATACAGCTTCGTCTTGCTCAGATACCAGTTGTGCAGTTTTTGTGCGGTCTTTAGTTGCAGCACGAATAAAGAAAAATAGCCCAACTGATAACAATAAGGTGAGCAGCAACGTAGATGGCAGAATAGCAGTATCCATAACTGATTGTTACTGTGTGAATGGAGGAGATTTATTCATTATTAATTATTAGTTAATTTGTCCTCCCGTTGATGTACTCTTGCCAAAGACGCGTTAAATCCTGCGCTTGAACTTGCCATTCTGGAGAAACTTGGTACATTCGCCTAGGTCTTCCTCGTCCTTCGAGTTTCTTCCAATACCCATTAATAGCCCTTTCGTCTTCTAGAAACTTAATCGCACTATACAGTACGGTATCTGAAAGCCGATAGGTTGGATATTCAGTTTCTAAACGTTGAATTAACTCGGTTCCGTAGGATTCACCTTGCCGTAAAACAGACAGTATGTAACAAATAGCTAGTTCCTGACAGAGGTAAGTTGGCGGAGGATTTTCAAAGAATTGATATATATCCTCAAGTTTCATGGTTGGTGAATGGCTAAAAAAATGCCTTAGGGTGGGATTTATAATCCTTGTGTTCAGTATGCACTATTACTTACGTAATAAAAAATACAGATACACTGAGGCAGGATGGTCAAAGCGTCAACGTAAAAATGTCAAACAAATATGCCCCACGCAGATAAAGTCATGGGATACAAGCGAAATTCTAAGGAGCGTAAGACTTACCCTCCTATTTAAGCTCTAGGCAGTGTGGTGAGGAGCAATAAAGACAGAGGCGTAGCCACTGTATCGGTGTCAAATGATGCCGAGCCGATTAGAACTGCATAAGCATAAAATGCCATCGAAGAAATTTTACAAGTAAAATGCCATTTTGTCTGTAAAGCTTATTAAACACTTTGTTTCTCAGTTCTACTTGAGATACTCATAGGTCATCTGGTAAGTGTGATAGTAAATCTAGCAAGCACCTAGCTCATTGGTGATTAGTATGTCACAAAATTCCGATGCTCCATCATCTTCTGCTACTCTTCGGGCGATCGCCCAAACATTCCGGCTCACAGGTTGGATTAGCTTTTGGATTCAGTTAGTATTAGGTGTGGTTTCCAGCATAATTGTCCTGCTATTTGCGATTTTTTCCCAAAGAGCAGGTAGCCCTAGTAATAATCCGGGAACTGGCTTTGGGGTCTTTTTAGCGGTTTGTGGATTAATTATTTTGGGTGCGGGTATCTATTTAGCTTTCCGTTACACCAGAATTGGTAGACAACTGCAATCTTCCAACCCTAGTAACCGCCCACGTAAAAGCGAAACCTTACAGGTATTACGTTTAGGCCTGTGGATCAATTTAATTGGCACATTAGTCACACTTTTAGGGGCGCAGGCGATCGTTGGTACACTAGTTGCCAGGTCAATATCTCCCCAAGCCATCACTACGCAATTTTTTGACCCAACTCGGATTATTAGCGGTCTTGATATGCTTGTAGTTCAGGCAAACACTAATACTGTTTCAGCCCACTTTGCTGGATTGGTTGGGTCACTTTGGCTAATGAATCGTATCAATCGCCAATAATCTCCTAGACTAATTTCATCTTTTCCTAACGGTAAGCAAAAGTTGATCTTTAACTTTTCCGAAACCCACTTACACAGACTTGTAAGAAACAAATATAGTTGTTAAAAAAACTTCCTACTAACAAGTAGTGTTAAAGCTTACCAAAGGTGAAATTTATCTTTTGAGGGTCTTATATCATGGCAGATTCATCTAATACAAGCAGAAATCAATTAAGACAAAATTTTGATCAAAATGCTTGGAGATTTGGTGTACAAGTGGTCTTTAGTGCTGTTGTATTAGGGCTATGTATTGTGCAGTTGGTTTCCAAACCAAGTAACGATCAAAATACTGCACTTTACTGGGGCGGGGTGACTAGCGTATTAGCATATTGGTTGCCTTCTCCAGGACAAAATAGGGAAGACAAAGAGCCAATGACAATTAATACCAGAACATTTACCGCGACTGAAACGAATGGACAAGGGCAGAACGATCACATCTTGGCTCAAAGTAATTCCACAACAGTGACAACAGACTCTCAAAACTAATGAATAGTCTATAAATTAAGAATTCAGAATCAATTAGTTATTCTGGGATTCAGACACATCACCAATTTTAGACAACTAAATCGAATATGTAGTGTTGTGTCTTAAACCCATTTATTTGTCAGCTAGTCAGACTTTAATTCTTACTAAATTCTGACTGATAAACTTAAGAAATATAGTCTTCATCTTCAGAATTGCTATCCCAATTAGAAGCATGATTAGAACGGTAAGCTTCGGCTTTGGTGCGGCGATTTTCCTGCCTGATGGCTTCTCGTTCTCGTAATGTTAGCTGTTGCTTGTCATTAATGGGCAACCGTTCTACTGTACGTTTAGATGATTTTTGCCGAGTAAATGTCTTCCAAGCAGTTTTCATCCCAACAACTAGGCTGCGAGTACCGACTTGAAGATTTTGGGCTTGTTTTTTTGCACCATCAATACCTTGGTCAACTTGTTTAACGACTTGACCAGCGCTTTTGACACCTTCACTAACATCATTGGTTAAGTCAGTGATTTCGATACCAGTGGTGCGGATGGAAGTTAAAGTAGGTGGTAACTCCCGCGAAAGGGTGTCAAAAAACTTTTCCGCACTGCGGGCGGCGCGTGCTACTTCTTGTAAAGCGGGTATAGCCGCCACTAAAACAGCAGTTAGACTAGCGGCGACTAAGAGTAGGGACAGTCCCAACCAAAATATGGGGTCAATCACGGTTATGCTATCTACGAGCGTTCCAAAGGCTGGGGAAGCGAATCTGAGTCTTCTTCAGTTGTTTGCCGATGCAAGACTTGACTTTCGCGCTGACTAGCATCTATACCAGCGGCGATCGCTTCCTTTAGTCTATCTAAAGTTTCATCCCAGTTACGTAATGCGTTGGCAGAAAGACGATCTGCCTGAATTTGCACACTTGTTGATAAATCTTCTGCTAATTCTGGGATGGCATCAGCAGATTTTTTCAAAAGTTTACGCGTTTCGCGTCCTGTGCGAGGAGCAATTAGCAAACCAGTTAAAGCACCGATAGTTGCTCCTAGCATCATACCGCCAATAAAGACTCCAGAACGGTTATTAGACATTTGAATTGTTTCTCTCCTTACACCCATTTTAGGTGGGTTGTTTCCCCTTGTATAACCAGAATGATTTTATCGAGTTAATTTATCGTGACAATTTATCAACTAGAAATGTTGCTATTGTTTATTCCAGTTTTGGTGACTGTTTTTCTTAGCCAGAAAGAATTGGATTGACGAATATAGCGTTTACCTAGTCGCTGTCCTAAAAGTAGCAGACTCACAATTTGGCGCACTTGCTGAATTTTAAATTGTAGAGATTGGTTATTTAGGCGGAGGTTGCGGAGACTTTGCTGGCTAATATCAAGATTTTGGGGTGTTTGAGACAGCAGAGTCTGGCTACATTTTTCATAGAAAGTTAACCTATCGGTTATGAATGCTATTCGTTGCTTCAGTTTCCAGATTTGCCAAGCTATGTAGAACAGCAGTAGGGAAATAAGGATGTTAATAATGACAACTAATGTAACCATTGTTTGATTTATGTGAGTTAGATGATTTGCGATCGCCTGACACTACACTTGGGAAAGATGCGATCGCTGATAATAAAATTAATCTGATTGGCAAAATCCCGATGGAACCTCTCACCCTCAACATACCACCAGCCGTAGGTTTGACAGACGAGCAGTTTTATCAAATATGCCTAGCCAATGATGAATGGCGTATCGAACTCACCGCCGAAGGAGAATTGATAATTATGCCCCCAACTGGCGGCGAAAGTGGCATCCAAAATTCTGAACTCACAACCGAATTGACCTTATGGAATCGTCAAGCCAAGTTAGGAAAAGTTTTTGATTCCTCCACGGAATTTCGCTTACCAAATGGTGCTTATCGTTCACCGGATGTTTCTTGGGTGAAGCAAGAACGCTGGGATGTACTAACCTCTGACCAACGGCGACGCTTTCCACCAATCTGCCCTGATTTTGTAATTGAATTACGCTCTCAAACTGATTCTCTCAAAAAACTGCGGGCGAAAATGCAAGAATATCAAGATAATGGTGCAAATTTGGGTTGGTTGATTGACCCTATTACACCTTTAGTAGAAATTTATCGTCCTGGTGTTGAAGTTGAAGTGATTAATTTTGCTGTTGAACAAGCACCTACGTTGTCTGGTGAAGATGTATTACCAGGATTTATCTTATCTTTAACTACAATACTTAATCCTTGAGATGCGAGAACATATTCGATTCCCCATAACGAGGAGGAATTTAATTTGACAGGTTGCAGGTGTTCAGATACCCGACTTTTTGAAAAAGTCGGGTATCTATGAGCTGAGATAGTTGGTGTGGCGGACTACTAAAATCGGAATGTAGTCCGAATGATGCCAGTGTAAATTGTATCGTTGTTGCTGTTATGTTCGGGGTTAAAAATTACCAGCAGTCCGGGTGTAATGGAGATATTGTCATTAACTTGGTAGCGATACAATGCTTCTAAACGGTAGGAGGTATCAGAGTCTTCTCGACGGGCGCTAGTAGCAGTCCGCACATTTTCACCAAAGTCATTCTCTGTAACTTTTGGCGGTTGACCGAAGATAATCCCACCTAAGTTACCTTTTTTACCCAAGTCTGGGAAAGCAAAAGTCACTGCCCAATTCCAGATATCGGCTTTATCGCCACGATTGACATTAGGTAAAAATGTAGTTTCAGCGATCGCTTGAGTATACCCCACCCAACCAGACAAGACAAATTTTGAGTTGACACGATAGCTGGTTTGAAAACTATAGTAATTGGCAGAAGTGGCGATTCCACGGGGATTTGTGGCTGTACTTCCAGGGCCTGCGCCAAAGGGTTGATCTGCAAAAGCACCACCATACAACCCGGAAACTGCGACATCATTATTAGAACCACTAAAGTAGGAATGGGCGTAGGTAAATCCTAATGCCAGGTTTTTGTTTGGTTGAAATGCTAATTGTGCTAATGCGCCATAACTACCATCAAATAAACCTCTTCCCTCTGTTGGATCATTGGCTCTTCTGGCAAGATAACCACCAGAGAAAGTAATCTGGTCGCTGAGTTTGTAGTTAACACTCACGCCTGTACCAAAATTAACCCCAGAACCACTGTTACTGGCGCGGTAAATCGGAGAAAAACGACTGGCGCGAGAAATAGAACCCAAGGGAATTGATGCTAACAAGGGGTTAAAGTTGTTGAAGTTGTCGTAAAATTCCCCCCCAATCGCATCAACAATAACGTTGAGTTTCTCACCTACGGGAAAGCGATACAATAATTTCCCAATCAAAAATTCATTATTTGTATCTCCATCCCAAGAAAGGCGGGTCATGTTTGTACCCGTAACGGCATTGTTAAAAAATACGGTGTTATTTGCTTCTAAACGGGTTAACAGTTGGTCTTTACCTGTGAAGCTGGTAACTAAGTTAAGACGGATGCGATCGCTAAATATTGTATTATCTTGCAACCGCCGACCTCCAGAGGCTGCATATTCAGCTGCTCTCGTACGTACGTACGTACGTACTCACTCCACTTTCAATTCTGCGCCAACGGTCAGAGTCTATGGCTCTATCTTCACCAAACACCCCTCCCACACTAAAAATTACTTCTCCATTGAATTTAGTGGTGGTGGAAAATTGCTGACTTTCTAAAATAGCGGTGCGATTTTCTAAGGCATCAACTCTGCCTCTCACTTCTGTCAAAGTCTCAGCAAAATCTTTTTGTAGTTTTTGTAAAGTTGCTAAGTCTTCTTTAGTTACTAAGTCTGCTGTACTACTGGCAATCAATTCATTAACTCGATTCAAACAAGCATTCAAACCTGCGGCAAATTCATAACGAGTCAGGGCGCGATTGCCGCGATAGGTGCTATTTGGGTAGCCTGCAATACAACCATAACGTTCAACTAATGATTGCAATGCCTGGAATGCCCAATCTGTAGGTTGCACATCTGTCAGTTGCGATACGGATGTTACTTGACCTTGAATCTCGTTTTCCGAGTCTGCACTATTGGTCTCAGAAATTACATTGCTTTGGATTGTCGGATTGGCAGATACAGTTGTTGCCGCGATCGCATTCAACCCTATAACTATTGATGCTATCCCCAATGAATTACGCAGAGTATCAGACATTTATTTAGACTTACAGTAATGTTACTAAAAACCTTTAGTAACATTACTGTAAGTCTAAATACTATAGTTTATAGTATCATTTTATACAATAAAGTTGATTATTTTTGATTGAATAAAAATAGTTTAAAAGCCCATAAGCATTTCCTTGGTAAGTTTTTGAGTGTATCAAGACAAATACATTCGGCCAATAATACTAATTACAAAAACGCATTATTTTTATGTATTTTTTACAAAATAGACTTTTTTACGTATCAAAACATGGCGAAATTTCTTGTTTCTACTGTATTTCTGTAGTGGTATCCTCAGCAATGAGTGCTACATCTCTAATTTTCTAAATCAGGAGATATGAAAGATGTCCGTTAGCAATTCACCAACCCAACTCAAACGCGAGTTAGGCGTTTTTGGTGCAACTCTGATGGGGCTGGGTTCGATTGTCGGAACGGGTGTATTTGTCAGTATTGGAATTGCGGTGGGGATAGCTGGGCCAGCAGTAATTCTCGCGGTGGTAATTGGGGCAATTGTTGCCACTTGTAATGGTTTGAATAGCGCCCAGTTAGCTGCTAATCATGCAGTTAGTGGTGGAACTTATGAATATGGTTATAAATATCTGACTCCGGCTTTTGGCTTTACCGCAGGTTGGATGTTTTTGGTAGCGAAAATTGCTTCTGCTGCTACAGCTGCTTTAGGTTTTGCTGGTTACTTCCTGAATATTTTAGGGTGGAATAACAGTTGGCTTGTACCTGTGGCTGTGTTAGCAGTAGTTGTGATGACAGGAATTGTATTAACCGGGATTAGACGGTCTAATGCTGCCAATACAGTCATTGTTTCAGTAACATTGGTGTCATTAGGTTTATTTGTACTGGTTTGTCTACCGCGTGCAGCAACGGTGGGTATGGCAAACTTGACACCCTTTTTCACTAGTTCTCCAGGGGCGATACTTCACGCCAGCGCGTTGATGTTTGTGGCTTACACTGGTTACGGGCGTATTGCCACAATGGGAGAAGAAGCCCATTCTCCGAGGGAAACAATTCCCAAAGCGATGATTCTCTGTTTGCTGCTGACAATGCTGTTATATATAGTTGTTGCAACTGTTGGTATTGGGGCTGTAGGCGCAGATTTTTTAAGTGATGCTACAGGACAAAGCAACGCAGCACCGCTAGAAGTTGTCGCCCGTAATGTGGCGGGTTCTAGTGTAGCTTTGGTGTTGGCGGTTGGTGCAATGACCGCAATGTTGGGTGTACTGTTGAACTTGATTTTGGGCTTGTCGCGCGTTTTATTAGCGATGGGTCGCCGTGCCGATGCGCCCAAATTTTTAGCTAGACTCAACCGCGAACAGAATTCCCCATACTGGGCTGTGATTGTGGTGGGAATTGCGATCGCACTTTTAGTATTTTTAGGTAATGTCAAAACTACTTGGTCGTTTAGCGCCTTTAGTGTTTTAATTTATTACGCAATTACCAACTTAGCTTCTCTCAAACTGACTGCATCGGAGAGACTGTATCCGATATGGGTAGGCTGGATGGGTCTGTTATCTTGTTTATTTCTAGCTTTTTGGGTAGAGTCTGCTATCTGGCAAGTTGGTTTAGGATTGATTGTGGCTGGGTTAATTTGGCACAAAATCCGGCGTAGAGTAGGTGAGAGACTATAGGTTACAGGGGACAGGTGAGAGAGGTATAGAGAATACTTCAAGCTTGACTATGAAATCTATGCCAAACCTGCTTGAAAAATTTGGGTTGGGGTGAGATTCAATTCCGGGAAAGTTTGGGAGATAATGCGATCGCTATCTCGAAACTTACTGATTTGATATTCTCCATCAACTAAGTTACAGACAGAGATTGTCGGTTGTTTAGGATTCCCGATAAAATTACGCCCACCCAACGCTGCATAGTCGATAATCCAATATTCGGGGATACCCATCTCTTCGTAATCAGCAAATTTTAAGTAGTAATCGTCCCGCCAGTTAGTTGATACCGCCTCAATTACCAAAGGTATCGAAGCATCTAAACTGATGGTAGATGCTTTTTTCCATAATGGTTCATTTGTCAGATTTGCCCGATTTAGCACCAACACATCGGGAAAATAACCAGAATCTTTTTCCAGAGGTCTAACTATAGCTTGGTTAGGGAGAAAATAGGGAAGTTCTAATCTTTCAATTGCAGCACTAATCTTGATTGTCAAAAAACCCTTGACTTCCTCATGGTCTCCTACTGGTTGTGCCATTTCAACAATACTTCCATTATGTAATTCGTAGCGTACCCCGGAATTTTCAGATAGGCGATCGATGAATTCCTCAAAGGTTACTAACTTGGGTCTGGCTTGATTCATAGCTTTTGAGAGTTACTGAATTATGGAAATATTATCTCTAATCTAAACGCTCATGAATTGGCTGCCAAAGCACTCAACTCTGATACTGTCTATCAAACCTTTAGAGAAGAATTTGGTGATTAAGAGGGCAGTAATGCGATCGCCTTGGTAGACTAAAAGCATCAATTGGGGTAAGTTGAGCTATGTCCATTGCAATCAACCAACCAATACAACAAAAACCACTCAGTTTTGATGAGTTTCTCGCCTTTTATAATGGCGATAACCACTATGAACTGATTGATGGAGAGGTGTTCGACTTGGAACCAACGGGGCCGCATGAAGAAGTTGCAGCCTTTATTACTGCAAAGATTTGTGTCCAAATCGATAGAATAGGTTTACCTTGGTTTGTCCTTCAGCGGGGACTATTGCGACCTTCTAATATGGGGATGACCGCATTTCGACCTGATGTTGCAGTCGTTGATCGAGATGAACTTACCAAAGAACTGCTTTGGCCTGACCAGTCTATCTTAACTCTGGGCAGTTCGATTAAATTCGTAGCGGAAGTTGTTAGTAGCAACTGGCAAAATGATTATGCCCGTAAGGTTGAAGACTACGCGGTTTTAGGCATTCCCGAATATTGGATTGCAGACTACGCAGGTAATGGTGGTACTAGACATATTGGTAAGCCCAAACAACCCACACTCTCTCTTTGTACGCTAGTGAATGGGGAGTATGAAATTGAGCAATTTCGAGGCAATCAGATCATCGTCTCTCCTACTTTCCCAGATTTAAAACTAACAGCTGAACAAATATTGAGAGGTGGTAGGTAAAGTTGCCATGATTTGACTACACCTGATGTTAGCTTGATATATGTTAATGAGCGATCGCATTTTAGTAACAAAACTACCAAGGCACAGGCTCACCCAAATGGAAAAAGCCTCCACTTGGCCCATCATCAGGCAGAGTTGCTAACTGAACACCCGTTTTTGCTCCCTCGCTAATGTCCATCATTGCACCTTCACCACCCAATTCTGTTTTTACCCAACCGGGATGGGCGCTGTTTACTTTGACTGGTGTATTGCGTAGCTCATGCGCTAAGTGAACGGTGAAAGAATTAACTGCCGCTTTGGAAGCATTGTAGGCAAAAGGTTTGGCATCATAAATAAACGAGTTTGGATCGGCGTGAAGTGTAAGTGAAGCTTCAATGCTGGCCATATTGACAATCCGACCGCTTGGGCTTTTTAAAATCAAAGGTAATAACGCTTGAGTCACTTCGACTAAGGCAAAAAAGTTAGTCTCGAAGGTCTTGCGGATAATGTCTAAAGAAACGGAACTCGCGTTGCTGACTATCCATTCACCATCCAACATTACCCCTGCATTGTTGATGAGAACATCAAGTTTGCCAAATCGATCGCTAATTTCTTGAACGGCGGTCTGAATTTGGCTACTGTTGTTAACATCAAGTGCGATCGCTTCAGCCAATAATCCTTCATTTTGGAGAGTTGTTGCTGCTGTTTGCGCCGCTTGGAGATTACGACCTGCGATCAAAACTGTTAATCCATGCTGGGCAAGTTGGCGACTCATTTCAAATCCCAGACCTTTGTTTGCGCCAGTAATCAATGCAATCTTGCCATTCGATTCTTTGTTAACTATAGATTCCTCGTTTCAGGCAGATACTTACATCGGTCAGAGCGACTATACCATGAGATTAAAATGCCTAAATCTAGACAATTGGCTAGTTTTTAATGCTTGTAAACTTAAAGTTCAAATTTATGAAAAATCTTACTTATGGTAGTTGTTAATTTCAGAAAAATATGAATTATCTGCAAATTCACACAAAAATCCAAAACCGCTTATCATGGGTGAGATTATCATTCAGACGAGAACAGAGGTTTTGGTGATATGGTGGCTGATGGAATGACAAATTCAGTTCCCGTGACTGTTTTAACTGGCTACTTGGGAGCAGGTAAAACAACTTTACTCAATCACATTCTCACTTACGAACACGGCAAAAAAGTTGCAGTGATTGTGAATGAATTTGGGGAAGTAGGCATTGATAATCAATTAGTTATTGATGCCGATGAAGAAATTTTTGAAATGAATAACGGCTGTATTTGTTGTACAGTCCGCGGCGACTTAATTCGCATCATCGGTAATTTGATGAAGCGACGTGATAAGTTTGACCATTTAGTAATTGAAACTACGGGTTTAGCTGATCCTGCACCAGTAATTCAGACATTCTTCGTCGATGAAGATATGCAAAATCAACTGTCGCTAGATGCAGTGGTGACGGTGGTCGATGCCAAGCATATTTGGCAACACTGGGAAGCAGATGAAGCCCAAGAACAAATTGCGTTTGCCGACGTTATTTTACTTAATAAAACTGATTTAGTTGCACCAGAAGAACTAGCAGAATTAGAAAAGCGGATTCGGGGAATGAATGCGATCGCCAAAATTTATCGCACCCGTAACTCAGAATTATCAATGGATGCGTTATTGGGTGTGCAAGCCTTCGACCTTAACCGCGCTTTAGAAATTGATCCCAATTTCTTAGGCGAAGATGCTCACGTACATGATGAAAGCGTTTATTCTGTGGCTTTAGTCGCCCAAGGAGCGCTGGATGGGGAAAAATTACACGCTTGGATGAGTGAATTATTGCGTACTCAAGGCACCGATATTTTTCGGATGAAAGGGATTTTAAATATTGCTGGAGAAGACAATCGCTTTGTTTTTCAAGGGGTACACATGATATTTGACGGTAGACCAGATCGCCCTTGGAAACCAAGCGAAACCCGCAAAAACGAATTAGTTTTTATCGGGCGGAATTTAGATGAAGCCAAACTCAAGCAAGATTTTTTGGCTTGTCTGGCGTAAAAAGTGCAGAGTCACCGAAGTTTGCTCAACGCGGGAAACCCGCGCACGCAACTTCTCGCTGAGTGGGGAGTACTTAAATACTTTCTCTGCTTCTCTGCACTCTGCACTCACACCCTTGTTTTAATGTTTATCTGACAAGATTGGTTCTGTTGCAACATTACCTAAACGGATGCTGGCTAACAAATTTTGCCATTGTGTTTTCAGGGCTGGATCTTGAGGATGTTCTTGTCTGAGTTTTGCTAGTGTTGTGATTGCTTCGTGCCAAATACCATTTTGGGCATAGATGGCAAACTGTTGTAAAGGTGTAGCTGTTTGTAGTTCTTGGGTAATTTCTCGACTGAGTTTAACTCGTTGGATTACTCCTTCAACGTAAATAGGAGGTGAGTCTTCTTGTGTCTCGCAAGCAAAAGTCAAAAACCAACGGTATTGTTGATTAACAGCTAACCCAGGAGTATTAGCAGGTAGAGAAACACTGATGATTCCTGGATGATTTGGCAAAGCTATAGGTTGTTTATACAAGTCCTTGGATTGTTGATCTTGCAGCACAAACATAGCCGGAAGATTTGCTGTTTGGGAATATGGCACATAGAACCAAAATGTGGGATGTGCTGATGTAGTTAATGACCAAACATTTGTAACTGACGGTGGTTCTTGAGTAAAGGGTACTAAAGCAGTCAAATCTTGTTTGACTTGGGGACAAGAACCGCGTTTTGCGCCACCCAAAACTCTACCCCCAGGCGGTGGATCTGCGGGTGGTTTAGGTGGATTGAAATTCACTTGTTGAGATAAAGTTTTCAGATTATGACTAGCCATTGGTATTGGTGTTGCTAGTACCAGGGTTTGACTAGTTAAAAAACCTAAGTAGCTTAGAGTTAATCCGAATAATAGTCTCATCAGTTGTAAACTCCAGTTGTGTGTGGCTGAAACAGTTAATTTTATCTGCTTAAACTGATGTTTCTGACAATTAATTATTTATGGTTCAATTTTTGCCAAAAGTCTGATGTGCAGTTTTGTATAGAAATCGCACTTGCTGTCCCTATTAGCAATAAAGCTGAAGGGACAAAAGGCACCCATATACCGCAGATTAATAGACTAAGACACAGTAAATAAAGGCGTTGCATAATAGAGGGATGAATTGAGGTAATCTACTGTGCAATGTCCATACTGTGAGTCTACGGAAATTAGAAAGAATGGAAAACGGAGAGGTAAACAAAATCACATCTGTACTAACTGCGATCGCCAATTTATTGATGTGTACGATCCGCCAAAAGGATACTCAGAGGAACTTAAACAAGAATGTTTAAAAATGTATCTTAATGGGATGGGTTTTCGTGGGATTGAACGTGTTAAAGGTGTACATCATACTACTATAATCTCTTGGGTAAAACAAAGAGGAGAAAAGCTGCCAGACGTACCCCAAGAAGATGCTGTACCAGAAGTTGGAGAACTAGATGAATTAGAGACATTCATAGGTTCAAAAAAAACAAAATCTGGTTGTGGACAGCAGTAAATCACTTTACTCAAGGTATTTTAGCCTGGGTCTTAGGAGACCATAGTGCGGAAACATTCGAGCCATTATGGGAAATTGTGAAACAGTGGGAAAGCTATTTTTATGTGACCGATGGCTGGAAAGTTTACCCCAGTTTTATACCAGATGGAGACCAAATTGTGAGTAAAACATATATGACGCGAGTAGAAAATGAAAATACCCGATTACGTCATTATCTTGCACGCCTTCACAGAAAAACTTTATGCTATTCCAAATCAGAACAAATGCTGAGACACTCAATTAAATTATTACTTCATTATTTGAAGTATCAAATTGTACCTATATAAATTAATTCATCCCTTTATTCAGCAACGCCTAAATAAAGTATGCCAGAAGTGATACCCAATGCTAATGCCAACAAGGGTAGCCGTCGCCACTGCCAAACTAACAATCCTCCTACCATAGACCAACCCCAAATCCACAATATTTCCCACCCAAAGGGCCAAACTGTCAGCAAAGGTCGTTTATCCAAAACGGCACTAATAATTTGGCTGATCATTTGTGCTTGTACCATGACTCCTGGCATTTGCACTTCTAATCTGCTACCGAATGGTGTCGCCCAGTAGTCAGGAAAATCACCTCTAGCTGTCACCCCAATCAAAATAATCCGGTCTTTGATGGCATTAGGGTTCATCGGACTAGATAAAATTTGGGTGAGTGTGACTGTTTCTGCAATCTTCTGAGAAGCGCGGTAGTTGAGTAAGGTTTGCCCGCTATTGGCATCAATGCCTTGATAACCGCCACTGCGAGATGATAGCCGAGGAAAAACAGTCTTACCTAACTGTAAATTCCCTTGGGGGGTAAATTTTGGTGAAATTCCCAAGGGTAAAAGATAACGAAAGGCTAATTGTGTACTAAAAGCATAGTCAGCGGAACATAAAGATGCTGTTTCTGGGGTGAAAAACATCAGATGACGACGCACAACTCCATCAGTATCGTGAAGGAAGTCGCTGAAACCTTGCCGTTCTTTGGGAATTTCTGGTGGTGGTTCAATGCCTTTGGTCATGACTGTTGAATCACTACCTTTACACACACCTATCAAATTATCAGTTTTTTGCAGCCTTTTAGCCAAGTCTGGCAGTTCGGCAGAAAAATCACGATAAATATCTAAACCGATCGCTCGCGGTTTGTATTCTTGTAATTTTATCAGTAAGGCATTGAGTGATTTATCAGACAGAGAAGTTCCTTTTAAAACTTCACCGTTACGGCGTTGGTGAACTAAATCAGCATCATCAATGGTGATAATTAATAGTCGTTGATCAGGGCCTTCATCAAGACGTGATCGCATCATAGAGTCGAATGCTTGCAGTTCTGCACCTTGGAAGACTCCCAAAAACCGCAGTCCCAAAATTACACCTGTCATCGCCAAACTCGAAAATAAACCTAATTTCCATTTCAATTTGGGGTGTGCGGGTAAAATCTCAACGGCTGGCGTAAGGGGAGGTGTGAGTTCTTGCCAATTCAGGGGTATCTGGGCTAGATTTTGACAAATTACTGGTAGCCATGTCGCACAGGGAAATTTATCTTCTAAACCTTGTAAGCGTTCCCGTGCTTGACGGACTGCTTGATATAAAGTTTCTCCCTCAGCATAACTAGTTAAAAAATATTTTAAAAATTCTTGGGCTACCTGGTCGGGTACAGGTTCGCGCATAATTACCATTTGGGGAATCTGGAGATCGGCTAATTCTCGCGCGAGTCCCAAACCATCACAGGAGTTAAAAATTGCCAGATGCAAACCGCGTTCAATGGCTTGCTTGAGGGCATATCTTAACTCGCTCATATTGAGGCTATCAGTTTTGTTTAAATAAATCCGCCCGGTGACATCATTTTCCTGACTGGAACTGTGTCCAGCAAAAAATAAAATATCCCAATTTTCTCCCCATAGATAATCGGTTAATTGTTGACGCTGTGGTTCTACTAAAAAGGTGAGTTCGGCATTCTTACACTGTTGCAAAATAGCTAAATCAGCCTGGGTGTCAATTCCTTGACTATCACCAACAACGGCTAAAATTTTGACTTTTGAGTTGTGGGTACGAGGCTGAAATATGTGTTCATAGGTGTGTGAGGCGATCGCAATTTCTGCTTTGGGATAGCGATCGAGTAATTCCCACAGATGCCAAGGTAATCTCTGCAATTGACTATTATCTGTTTGCAAAATTACTCTTACTTCATCTGTTGGTAGTAGTTTCTCTAACCATTTTTCTCTTAAAGGGCGAAACTCTTCGGTGCGTAACCAAGTATTAAAACGTGCCTGTAAAACGTGTGCTAAATCTTGACAACTTTGGGTGATGGAAACATTCGTGACTTGAATTTTCTCAGCATCCAACCGATAACTATTACCAATTTGGCGATAACTTGATTGCCAGCGGGTGTAGTAAAGCGGCATTTCTGGGCATGGTGGTAATCTACCAGTGATTTCTGTTGTTGGGCGATCGCTTTCTTCACCAATCTGAAGTGTAACAGCAAACCCTTGGTTGAAACTAGCGTCTCCGAATTTCAAAACCACTAACTTAGCCATGACCGACAAAAAATTTTAGATTTGAGATTTTGAATCTTAGATGGATTTTTATAGATAACACCAGAGTCAGACATCAAGGCTTTTGATTTTTGTTTTCTGCCTGGTTGGTGAGCGATTTTCAAATAATAAAATGTTCTCTAATACTCATATCATCTAAAGAAATTGCCACAATAAATTTTTCTTGAATTTCACCTCGAAATTGTAATTGAATGTAATTATCTGCACTTCTGGCTTGGGCTTCCAAAAATATCTCACCTGACTCATCCAATACTGTGAGTTTGACTCCTTCTGGTAAATATACTTGATTACCTGTGGGGTGTAATTGCAAACGAATACTAGTTTTCATCTCTGGTTCTGGGCTGATTTCCACAATTAGCATCAAGGGTTGATTAGCTATTTGGATACCCAAATCAATCAGTTTTGCTCGTTTGGTGGGTGCTGGCGGCTGATGAGTTGATGATTCTTCCGTAGTTACACTACCACGAAAAGCATAATTAGGTTTAGATTCTAACAATTCTCGTAAGGATTCCACTGTTTGCCAAGCAGCATCTACTTGACCGACTAACCACTGGCTTAAATTTACTAGCGTTTGAACTGGAGAAGTTTTTAAATGTGCAATACGGTCAATTAATTTTTCTAGAGGTTGCAGTTGATGCAAAGGTAGAAATTCACTATTTACACTCTGAATAAAACCTAATAAATTTGCTTCTTGCAATGATTCATCTACTTGTACTACCACATAACCTACCCGGTCTTCCCAAGTTTCTGGGGGCATTAAACATGTCTGTTCGTCTAGTTTTATCGGGCGACACTCCAGACGACCAATTGAGGTAATTTCTAGGTCGGCTACGTTGCTACACAACTGCATAACTGGGTTCCAACTATCGCCAACACTAAGGTTAGTGGGAATTTCCATCATTTGTAAATAGTCATTTACCACCCATATAGCTAATGTATTTAATCGCACTTGTTCTGCTTTGACGGGGTTAGGTTGTTGATTGGCAAATTGTTGGGCAAATTTACAAGCTGCTTGAGTAATGGGTAATTTGATACCTAAATCATCTACTCTATGGGTGGTTTGAGCCATAATTTCCTACCTAGTGTTCAGGACGATGTTGTAATATCTATCGCCCACATTCAATAAATTTATGCCACAAAATCAGAAAATTAAAGAAATTTATGCACATTAGAAATTTATGCACTTTTTTGTGCTGTGAGAGATTTGGACTATTAAAACGCAGAAGATACGCAGAATTTTTATGAAACGGTTGCTTTTTATTACAGAAAGATTTGCCCCAGATTTGGGGGGTTTGGCGCGGAGTGGGACACGGCTAGTAGCTACACTTTGTCAGTTGGGTATAGAAGTTGATGTGGTGACATGGAGTCGTTATCTACAACCAGGGGAAGTTTTACCACCGGAAAATGTAGATACTAAGTTGCGTGTTTATCGAATTGGGCTATACCGTCACTGGGATATGACTATGCCCCATACTTTGAATGTACTGGAATGGTTGCACTCTTCTCATCAGTATGATGGAGTATGGGGACATTATTTGTTTCCTAGCGGTTTTTTGGCTACTTGGTTTGCGGGGCTGCAAGGAATAGCCAGCACTGTCAGCGCCCGTGGTAATGATATTGATAAAGAAATGTTTCCCCCTGGAGATTTTTCCCGCCTGCAATGGACGCTACAACACACTCAGGTAATTACGGCTGTGAGTGCTGATATGGCTGGCAAAATTAGGTTATTGAGTGGTAGAGATGATGTATTGGTATTGAAAAACGCGGTAGACACAGAAATTTTTGCGCCTCAGCAGGTGATAGGTGAAATTAGCAGGGAATCTTTAGGAATTGCGCCAGAGGAGGTAGTACTGGGGTTTTGTGGAGAATTACGGGAGAAGAAAGGACAGCAGTTTTTGTTGAATGCTTTGACAACAGTCAGAAATCAGCGTTCTGCTTGTTTATTGATTATCGGTGAAGTGCGAGCTAATCAGGAATCTGTGCTGCAATTTTATGCTACGCAGCAGCCAGAAAATGCCCAACGGATTATTGTGACGGGACATTTACCTGATACTCCAGCAGTTGCGGCACATTTGCGGTTGTGTGATGTTTATCTTCAGCCTTCACTGTGGGAGGGAATGCCAAATGCACTATTAGAAGCAATGGCTTGTGGTTGTTGCTGTATTGCTAGTGATGCGGGGGGTATTCCTGAAGTGATTATACATAGTGAGAATGGTTTTATGATGCCGCGATCACAACTGCATAAGTTAGGTGAAGCTGTCTTAGAATGTTTGGCAATGCCCAGCACAATAAAATCTCAAATTACTCAAGCTGCACGCGATCGCATTCTCCAAGAATATTCTATCGCTCAAGAACAGCAGCGACTTCAAGCTGTGATTGAGCGTTTAATGCCTAATTCTGTATAAGCCGCAATTAAGGTTTCACCTGCACGCTTCCAAGTGTAATGTTTTTCTATTCTATTTCTGGCATTGGTTGCTATTTGGCTGATTAATTCTGGTTGATTTGGTAAACGCAACACGGCATCTTTAATGGCTTTAGCTGAACTTGGTTTAACTAACAAAAAATGTACACCATCTTCGCCTAGTTCTCTGACTACTGATAAATCACTAGCAATTACAGGTGTTCCTGTCGCCATCCCTTCTAAAATCTTTAGGGGACAGCAACCTTGAACTAAGTTGCGATCGTTGGATTTTAAAGGTGCCAAAATGGCATCAGCAGTGTGGATATATTTAACTAATTCTTGCTGTGATAGTGGTTCTAATATATTGAGTTTATTGGCAACTCCTAATTTGACAGCCAGTTGTTTGAAAATTTTGATTTGGTCATTCCTTGCTTGTCCAATTACAGTTAAATAAGCTGGAATATCTCGATTAATTAACCCTAAAGCTTCAATTGCTAAATTTACACCTTGCCACGGTGAAAGTGTACCAAAATATATGAGTTGTAGAAAATCATTGTGGGATTTTTCTATTTTTTCATAGTAGGTAAACACATCTAAATCCACACCATTAGGAATCACACGAATTTTCTTAACTGGTACACCACGATTTTGTAAATATTGAGAAGTCACCTCGCTAGGTGTGACAATTAAATCTGCGGCTGCTAGACAAATTTGCTCTTGAGTATATAACTTATGTAAAAGTTCTCGATCATCAACAACATTTGGGTAACGATATTTTAACTCTATAGAAGGTAAGCCATTAACTTCAAAAATTAACTTTTGACAATATTTCTGTTTATTCTGGGCAATAACAAATCCTTCATAAATTGAACGGATATGTATGACTTCAAATTGCTTGTCTTGCAACCATAACCTTAATACATGACGAAAGTGCAAAATTCGCTGAATTAAATTATCACCACAAGCTGATAACGTTGTTTGCATCACTTGCGGATAAATTTCTTGTTCATTTATACATTCTAATATTGGTGAAACTGTGACTAACTGGATGCCATCAAAGGCTGCTGCCAATGCTCTAGAAAAAGCTGCAATATGAATTGCGGCTCCCTTTGGCGCTGGTACAGTATCAAAGGAGATATATGCTATTTTTGATTGATTCATAAATATATAGATGGCATCTGGGCATTTTTAGTTAACCTTTTAACTATCCAAGAATATAGTAGTGATCCACCTGACAAACACTTAAAATATCAGATATAATCGCTATATTTTGATGCTTGGCTATACTCGCAGTAAATTCCAAATTTATTAAAATATATTTCAATATTTTGAAATTATTTTATATTTTATAATTTTTAACAAAATTTAATTAAATTGGATGGAGTGACAAGAATATGCCTATTGATTTAAAACAATTCCGAGAAAACTTGACTTATAGAGCGCAAGCTCCAGTTGCTCAAATCATATCTGACTTGCAAGAAATTGCAGAAATTGATCGCCTAGCAGAACTCAAACAAAAGGAATATGGAAAAAAGGCACTATATTATTTTTTAGGAATAGTTATTGCAATTGGATTGATAATTGTTGTTTCTATCACTCTGACTAATACCCAATTATTGGGAGGTCTAGCTCTTTTATTGATTGTAGCAATTTTGGGTTTGGCGATCGCTTTTATTGTGGCATTGATAACTAGGGCAAAATTTGGCAGAATTAATGTCATCAATTATCGCTATCAAGCAGCTCAAAAAATTTTGCAAATGCTATCTAGAGATATGGATGCTAACACTAATGTTAAGTTAAATTTGTCTTTTCAACCAATTCATAAAAATGAATATAAAACAACGACAACACCACATCCTCATAAATCTGGTTGGAAGATAGATAATTATCAACATGAATGGATCAGTATTCAAGGATCATTTTTAGATAAAACTCGCTTTGAATTATCTGCAACGTCTTTATCTAAAAAACAGTATGGCTGGAAGCGCGGTAGTAGTGGAAAAAGCAAATACAAATCAAAAATTAAATCTGGAGGCTTAGATATTCACTTAAATCTTACCTATTCTCAGCGTCGTTATGGAGCAATAAAAATTCTGCAATCTGAAATTGATGGGGCATTAAAATTACCAAAATTATCTAATCTACGAAACTTAAGATTAACAGATAAATCTATGCAGCTTGCTGTGAGAATTGCCCCTAATGTAGCTGATAATCAAGCAGAAATTTATCAAACAGTTACAGCAATGTTTTTAAGTCTTTATCATGTATTAAATTTAGCTAAATCTTTGTCTAAATAGCTAGATGCAAAAAAGACTAGTTAATTTTACGGAAAGCGATGCAGAAAATTAGATATATTATTACAAGTTAAATAAATGAAAGACACAGTTTTAAAAGTTGTAGTTTTATTTTTTGTGATTACTGCTCTTTTAGGATGTAGCAATACAAATAAAAGTAGTGTAGAGCCAAATCAGGTTAACAGTTCTCCTGTTGCTGAAAATACAACTAATGTTGCGACTTCGAGTGAAAAAATTAAGTTTAAAACGGAAGGAGGTACAGATTTATTTTCTCTTAAACAGCAAGCGGATGGAGCTAAGTTAGTTGATGGGAAAGAAAAAGAATTAGTTAGAATTAAAGCCGATAAATCAGGGAAAGTTAAATTTAAGAATGCTGCTGATAAAACTTTGGGTTATGTAGTGACAGCCAAAGGTTACTGGAAGTTAGAAAATCCTGAACAAAATAAAGAGTTATATGTCCTGAGAAAGCAGAATAACGGTGGTTTAAACCTAGAAGATGCTGGTAAAAAAGTTGTTTATCAAATTAAGTCTGACGATAATGGCTGGGAAATCTTAAAACCCAATAACCAGCTAGTTTATCAAGTAAAAGTTAAAGAAGGTAAAACCGCTTTAAAAAATTCATCAGGCAAAACAGTGTTCTATACAAAATCGAGTATTACACCTATTGCATTTGCTTGCTTTGGTTTTGATGTTCTCAACCGCGAACAGCAGGCGGCTTTGGCTTATGCTGTAAATTTAACAGGAGGACAATAGACTTTGCAAATACACCTAACTTGGAGAGATCCAAATACAGGCGATCGCACAGAACAATTGTTAGCAACACCAGTGGCTATTGGCAGACAGTTTTCCACAATGCCACAACAAATTGATGAGCAAAGTGTTTCTATCATTGTCATCGCTGATGACTTAATTGCAGATTATCATGCTTTAATTGATTGGCAAAATCAAGTGTTAACAATTGTTGACCAAAATCCAAATAATGCAATTAAAGTTAACGGTGTGCAGTTAACTAATGGTATTTTGCAAAATGGCGATCGCATTCAAATTGGCAGTTGTGAAATTGTCCTCAACTTTGCCAGTCCCGCCTGGGAATGCGATCGCATGGTAGGCTTTTTGTTTAAACGCCGTTGTGGACGCACCGACAACACAAACTGCCCTGATTGTAATGCGTTTTATGATGATGATTATGCTTATTATCCCGAATATGGTAGTTACCGTTATTGGGGTAGTAGTTATTATCATGACCGCGATAATTATTCCTACGACCCCGAAACAGGTAATGTAGACTTTACCGAAGCTGATGCCGTAAGTTTAGAAAACGAAAGAGATAGTGATTTTGAAACTAATATGGGAGCAAGTTGAGAAACGACAAAACTATAAAGCATACAGTTAAAAATTGTTTAAAACATCCCGCATCACCATAACGGATGGGATAATTTCAGACTTCATACTTCACACTTCATACTTGAGACTTGACTAACACTTGGTTAATTTATGCCCTTGGGGGTGGTTGGGGACATCTAAATCGTGCTTTGTCCTTGGGGAGAATTGCAGCCAAAGAAAGAAAAGTTAGAATTATTACTAACAGTCCCTACGCATTACAAATCAATAATGAAGGTTGCACAGTCCATTGGATTCCTGACAAAGCTGGTATTTCTGCAACTTGTCAGCAAGTACGCGAAATTATCCTCAAAACTCGCTACGATCGCTTAATTGTTGATACTTTTCCTAGAGGTTTGGGTGGTGAGTTAGCAGATATATTACCCCAGTTACAACCCATACCCCGGATTTTAATTCATCGAGATATTAACCCAGACTATGTGTCTGCCAAAAATTTGCGGTCTTTTGTCAAAGATAATTATGATGCAGTAATTGTCCCCGGCGAAGGAGAAGACTTACCTTTGGCTGACTTAGCGAATGTCCAGCATACAGCGCCTTGGTTGATTCGGAATGCTAGAGAATTGCCAGATAAAATGAGTGTGCGATCGCGTATCTTAAAAGTTGAGCCAGATATCAAAACTATTGTTGTTTGTGCAGCTGGAAAAGCATCAGAATTATCTTTGTTTACTCAACTCACCCTGTACCTACAGCAACATTTCCCGCAGTGTGCAGTCAGAATTTTAGCTGCAAATTGTCCCGCAGATGTACCCGAAGCTTTATGGATAAGTCATCATCCAGGAATGGAATGTTTAGCCGCAGCTGATGTTGTAGTTGGGGGTGCAGGATATAACACAGTTTATGAATGTGCCGCAGTAAATGTACCCTTGGTAGCGTTTGCTTTTGAGCGCTTGTACGATCGCCAAGAAAAACGAGCTAAAAAAGCTTACCTAGTGCAGAATATACAAGAAGCGATCGCTACTGTCAGTAAACTTTTAGACACAGTAGAAGTAAAAAATAATTCATCCATCTCAACTTATATTAATGGTGTAATGCAAGCGGTGCATCATATTTGAGTTATAAGTTATAAGTTATGAGTTTATACCTGAATTTTTAAGTTTTACCTGTACTAAATCGTGAATCTAACTCGACTGATTCCCATTTTTGATAATTCCGTTACTAGCTGGGCTGTAGAGGCGCGACTGTTGCGCTGGTTAACCTTAATTTGGTTATTTTTTGGGTTAATTGTCCTGTATTCAGCATCTTACCCAGTTGCCGACGCACGGCATGGTGACGGATTATATTACTTCAAACGTCAGATTATCTGGGTGTTAGTTTCGCTAATAGCCTTCAACTTTATTGTGAATCTGCCGTTACGCAACATTTTGCGGGTATCCCATTGGTTTTTAGGACTGTTTTTACTGTTAATTTTCGTTACCCTCGTCCCTGGGTTGGGTAAAAAAGCTTTTGATGCAGCGCGTTGGATAGCTATTGGCCCCATTCCCATTCAACCTTCAGAATTAATTAAACCCTTTTTAGTGTTGCAAAGTGCCAGACTCTTTGGACAGTGGGAACAATTACCTTGGCGAGTGCGCTTGACTTGGATAGGGATTTTTGGTTTAGTCCTCTTAGGAATTCTTGCCCAGCCTAACCTGAGTACAACGGCACTTTGCGGTATGACAATTTGGTTAATTGCCGTAGCCGCTGGACTACCTTATAAATATCTGGGCGGAACAGCAATAGGCGGAGTATTATTAGCTGTACTCAGTATTAGCATCAAAGAATATCAGCGCAAGCGGGTAATGTCTTTTCTCAACCCCTGGGCAGATGCGACAGGCGATGGCTATCAGTTAGTTCAAAGTTTACTAGCTGTCGGTTCTGGTCAAACTTGGGGCGCTGGCTATGGATTTTCGCAGCAAAAACAATTTTTCTTACCCATTCAAGATACCGACTTTATTTTTGCTGTCTTCGCGGAAGAGTTTGGCTTTGTGGGGGGTATTGCACTGCTGCTGATGTTAGCGGTGTTTACCACTTTAGGATTAATTGTGGCGATGAAAGCCAAAAATCCCACTAATCGCTTAGTGGCGATCGGTGTCACAATTGTCATGATTGGACAATCTTTATTACATATCGCCGTTGCGACAGGCGCTTTGCCAACTACAGGCTTACCTTTACCAATGTTTAGTTACGGTGGTAATTCCATGATTGCCAGTTTAGTTGCTGCTGCATTGTTGATTCGAGTAGCCAGAGAAAGTAACGAAGCTGAAGTTGTACCTTTACGCAGAACTCCGTCGCGGCGAAAGTTATATAAAAGGTGATAGGTGATAGGTGATAGGTGACAGGTTCTTGTCAAGATTCGCCATCATTATTTATTGAATATCTTAGAGTGGGTGCGATCGCACCCACTTCTTTTTTACAAATTTTCTATTTTTAACTGCGTGTCTGTGTTTTGCCATGCGGTGATAAATTCAGTCTGCGTCAATTTGGCTGCATCATCTTTACCTTGGGCTTGTAAACTTGCTTGCAAACCAAATAAAGACCTTCCATTATGGGGATACTTTTCTAAATCAGCACGAAACACTTTTTCGGCTGTAGCATAATCACCCTTGGCTAACAGCACACCCCCTAATGTTTCTCTGGTGGGAAAATACCAATCTGGGGGTTCTACATAATCAAGGGCATCTTCCCCTACTACTGCTTGTTCTAAGTATCTAATTGCCGAGTCGTAGTTATGGTTAGCTTTGGCAATTTTGCCTTCCAGAACTTTTTGCGCGATATAAAGAATACGATTAGCCGGAGTAAACCCAATAGTCACCCCAGGCGGAAGTTTTTGGATTGCAACTTGTAAGGCGCTGCTTTCATCAGCCGCACTTTGCAGATTGCCTGTAGCTGTATGGGCTAAACCTTGGGTAAAATGCCAAAGTGCTGTGGTTGTTGGTAAAGTCGCCTCTGGTGGTGGAGTGTGTAAAATTGCCTCCCAATCATTAAACCTGGCTTGTATCAGCATTTTACTGCCCAAAAATCCCTCGACCATAGGTATATGAGAACCGAGAGAATTGGCGTGGGCAATTAACGTATCAGCAGCTTGGAGTGCATCTTGATATCTACCCGCCATACTACTAGCCACCATGAGAAAATGTACATTGTGGCTAAAGTACATTTGGGCATAAAATCCCTGAATTTTATTTTTACTGATATAGGCAGTATCTTCGGCGATCGCTTGTGCATTTGATCGCATTGCCCCTTGATAATCTCCCACACGAAAATAAATATGGCTAGGCATGTGTACCAAATGTCCAGCGGCGGGAACAAGATGTTCCAACCGTTTCGCACTGGCGAGGGCAAGTTCTGGATGTAGTGAAGCTTCCACCGCATGAATATAGTAATGATTTGCCCCCGGATGATTGGGATTTTGTTGCAAGACCGATTCTAAAACCGCGACAATTTCTTTTGTATCTGCTTGCGGTTGACCATCATGTGTCCAAAGTTGCCACGGATGCAAATCCATCAAACTTTCTGCAAACAGTGTGGCTGCATCCAAATCATCAGGATATTTTTGGGTGAGGTTTGCCATCGCTTGGGCATAGTTCACTTGTAATTGCGGCAAATCTGCATCAGGATTGGCAGCATAACGCTTTGCTAAAGCCGCAATATAATCTTGTTCTAGAACTGGCGCTTTTTCTGCCAGTGTCAAAGCTTGTTGTATTGCGTGATATGCAGTTTGTTCCTTTTCCGTAGTGATAATGGCGTTGATATTCGGCCCTAAAGCCAAAGCAATACCCCAGTAAGCCATCGCCATTTTTGGGTCAAGTTCCGCCGCGTGTTGAAAAGAAAGCACCGCTTCATCATGATTAAAGCCGTAAACTAAATTTAATCCCTGGTCAAAAAACTTTTGTGCTTCAAGATTTTGGGTTGAAACTGGATGATGATAAGTCCCCAAGCCAGGAATTAGGTTATATGAGGGTTTTGCTTCAGCAAGTACCTCACTGGAAAAGATGAAAGTTAGTATGAGTACCCAAACTATAAATAAGTACCTCATAGCAAGATTCCCATTTTTCTCGATTATTGATATATAGTACTTAGATTACAGTGACTAGAACAAAATATATGCGTCTCGCGTGAGTCAGAATTGCGATCGCTCTTCCCTGCTTTTCATTAAATCTGTTAAACTTTTATTTCTCTGAAACCTCTGTGGTTCGTTATTCCTCTAAATATAAACAAGGTTTTAGAATTGTACAGTAACTAATTAAATGTCGTCTCTAATACATCAGCTTGCTCTCTTCATACCCTTAAATTAGCAAAAGTATTGAGTTAAGTAATATACCTGTAACAGAAAAGGTAAAATAGTTGTGAGACAAGAAGAGTTAAGCTATTTCTTTGAAAGAATTCAACAGCAAATAGAGGCACTGGAACAATATATAACCCAGTCGCCTATACAACAGCAACAGGCTATCTCCGCCTTAAAAACTCTCAACACTTATATACAAAATCTGGAATTTCTTAAAGCCGAAATTCAGACTAATTTAGAATTAATCAAAACTGTAGAACAAGAATTACTACAGCAAAATGAAACTTTAATATCAGAATGTCAGGTTTATCATGATTTGTTCAAATTAGCGCCTAATGCTTCTTTGGTAACAAGTGCCGAAGGAATTATTTTAGAAATAAATTATACTGCTGCTGCCTTGTTAAATGTATTTCCTAGTTTGCTGATTGGTAAATCATTAATCAATTTTGTAGCTCAAAAAGAGCATCAATTATTTGTCAGCAAACTGAAGCAGTCTTTGAATGAAAAGTCTGTGCAAGAATTTGAAGTTTCCATTTGTCCGCGCGATCGCCAAGCGTTTAATGCAATACTCTTAGTGAAAGCTGGGAGAGAAACTTCGGGGGCTTTAGGTGCGTTACAGATATGCCTGTATGATATTACCAAGTACAAACAATTAGCCCAGACTGGGCAAATGTCTAGCTTGAGTACAACTATAGAAAGACAAAATAGGCTGGATGGTTTACGCGTACTGTTCATTGATGATGAAGCCGATAGCCGCGAGTTAATTACAGCAATGCTTATACAACATGGGGTTGTAGTGACAACCGTTGCAACCGTGGCAGAAGCTTTGCAAGAATTAGAGCGATCGCGTCCTGATGTCATCATCAGTGATCTCAGAATGCCTGATGAAGATGGCTATAGTTTAATTCGCAAACTCAAAGCATTAGAAACAGAAAAAGGATATCAAATTCCTATTGCTGCTTTAACAGCTTATCTTGCAGAAGACCAAGCAAAAGTAATCGAAGCTGGCTTTCAATCACATTTACATAAACTAGCACCGCCAACAGAGTTAATCGCAATGGTGGCACATTTGGCAAATCGAATTTAGCTTTATCTTCTGTTTTCTATTTCATACTTTATATTAATCCTTGTGTTCGCATTAAATCTCACATAGAAGGTTGACAACTGGCAAAATAAACTTAACACAAACAGATCGATAGACGAATTATTCTGAATTCTGATACTAAGTTGCGTTCAGAGGTAGTATTCTGAGATGAGGAAAAAAAGTTAAAGAACGCAGGCGATCGCTATCAGAACAAAGGTCGATTAAACCCTGGCATAGTACGTCCTCAACGTGGTCTAAAGTAGGAAAGACTTGATTATAAAAGTGTTTTTCTCGAATGTCTTCCCAGATGTGTTCAACCGGCATTAATTCTGGGCTATGAGCAGGTTGAAAAATTAAACGAATATTTTCAGGAACATTTAAAGCATTAGAACGATGCCAAGATGCTTTATCTAACTGTAAAATTACAAAATAATCAGCAAATTCTTGGGAAATTTGTGATAAAAATAAATTCATCATTTTAGTATTAGCATAAGGCAAAGTTAAGCAAGTCATTTTGCCTAATTCGGGTGCAACTGCGGCGTAAGCATAAATATACTGCCTGACTTGTTGTTTTGGCACAGTTGGGCGTATACCTTGGGGACACCAACAAGCCCTAACTTCTCCAATCCGACCAAACCTGCCTTCATCTCCTGCCATTAATACTACAGGTCTAGTATCAGATGGGTCTCTTGTTTGATTAATTTTTTCTACTAGTTGAGGAAAGTTTTTTTAAATTCATCAACAGAATTTGGGTCTTTTTTGGGATGAGTTGGTCTTGGGATAATTTTGCGCCACTGATGCCGTTCTAATAGGCGATAAATTGTAGTTTTATGCACAGTAAAACCACATTTCTTTTCATACGCAAGTTTTATTTGCATTGCTGTTGCCACTTGACCACTGCGTGCCTTTTCTTTAAAAGAATCTATCAGTTCTTTTTCTTGCTCCCAGCTTAGATAGCAATTATGTCTACCGCCTTTCCCTGACGCTGATAATCCAGCTTCTCCCTTGCGGTTGTATTGTTGAATTACTTTTCTGACAAACCCTTTTGATACCCCTACGTGTACAGCTATCTCGGCTGCTGTTCTTGGATCTGCGCTCGCATTGTATATCACTAGCCATTTTTGCCTTTCCCAATGCGATTGCGCCAACTTTACTCTTTGTTTTACCGTCTCTAAATCTAGATGGGGTACTGCTTGCGTTACTTGAGCCATATGCACCCGTCAGACTCTGCCTTTGTTCTCGTCATCTCTTTTTTTAGACTACTACATCTGACTGCAACTTGGTATGATCAGAACATATCCTTCACCGAAGAGGTAGAAGGGAAGGGGGTAGAATGCAGGGGGAGCAAGCCCAACACTCTACGCCAAGCTTTGCGGAGCATGGGTACGTTCTTTTAATTCCTTTTTATTTAAATGATTTTACTTTTTTAATGTTAGATACAACTATTAAATATTTGGAGAGCCAAAAACAGGTAAAAATGTCTCTACAGGAGTTAACACATAAAATTCAACAGCTTGCCTGTGAAGTTGATTTAGATCGAAAAGAAGCTATACAGGCTTTAAAGGAAGCAAAACAAATTACTAAAATAACCCAACAGGCAAAAGAGAGAGCAAGACTTGCTAGGGACGAAGCAAATCTTGCTAAAGAAAAAATGCAGCAAGTCAAAGCTCAAGCTCAAAGCTTATTAAACTTATCTACAAACGCACAGGAGAAGGAAATTTAATTTTTATCCAGTTTTTACTTAATTAATAATTATTACATCGTATTTGAAGATGTCTAGCGACCAACACCATAGGAAATCAAACATTGGGATTGTGGCGATCGCGGCTTCTGCTGGAGGAGTGATCGCAATTCGCAAGGTTCTTTCAGGGTTGCCTAGCAACTTTCCAGTTCCTATTTTGTGCCTACAGCATTTGAATCCCTTTGATAGTAACGTTTTAGCACAAGTATTACAGTTACAAACCAATCTCAAGGTACGCTGGGCCTATGGTGGAGAACAACTAACGGCAGGTGTGGTTTATGTTTGTCCACCGAGACATTACTTTGTCGTTCATGCCAACGGTACAATCACTCTGGCACAGCAAGCAAGCAAACATGGTTGGCATCACGGTGTAAATAATTTTTTTGAGTCGGTAGCTAAAAGTTATGCAGAACGTGCCGTAGTAGTTGTGCTGACTGGCACAGGCAAAGGTGGTGCAGATGGAGTGCAGGAAGTATCTAATATGGGTGGTATTGTTCTGGCTCAAGATCAAGCCAGTTGTGTCGCTGATGGAATGCCTCAAGCGGCGATCGCCACTAGTTGCGTAGACCGAGTTTTACCTTGTGAAGAAATCGCCCCTTTATTGGTGCGTTTGGTATGTGAGGGCTGTTCTTTATCCCAAATACTGAGCAATTATACCTTACCATTAGGCACAAAGCCGCCAATATCACCCATGCTCAAAGATGCGTTGTCCAGTCTACTTGATAGAGCAATAGCGATGTATCGCACCGATATGGGACAAATTCATCTGTTCAAGCAACAATCATGCACACTTGAACTAGCAGTTCAACGCGGCTTTGCAGCAAGCTCATTTTCTGAGTTGAGAACAGTTAATATTAGTGATAATTCACCCTGTATGAGTGCTGTGCGTGCCGGAGAGTCGATAATTGTTGAAGATATCG
This sequence comes from Nostoc sp. HK-01, assembly GCA_003990705.1. Lineage (GTDB taxonomy): Bacteria > Cyanobacteriota > Cyanobacteriia > Cyanobacteriales > Nostocaceae > Nostoc_B. The sequence continues at coordinate 1,259,731 of AP018318.1, read as the reverse complement.
ATATCCATCCTATGTTCAGTTCTCACCGCGCGATCGCCAAGGCTATGGGATATCGTGCTGTCCAATCTACTCCACTAACTAGTAATAGTGGCGATTTGCTTGGTGTTTTGTCTACTTATTTTCGTCAACCTCGCCGATTTTTGCCGTGGGAGATGAAGCTCCTTGATATGCACGCTCGTCATACTGGCAATCTGATCGAAATATTTCAAACTCAAAATGTTTGATATGGTATTTCAGATCCCCGACTTCTTCAAGAAGTCGGGGATTTAGGGACTGGCTATATCAACGGTAACTTCACAATAAAAGTCGTACCCTGCCCAATACCAAGGCTGTGAGCCGCAATTGTACCACCGTGGAGTTCGACAAAGCTACGAGCGATCGCTAGTCCTAATCCTAGTCCTTTTTTTGTGCTGGTGGCTTGACGAAATGTGTCAAAAATGTATGGAATAAACTCCGCATCTATACCGCAGCCAGTGTCACTGATTCTAAGCTGGGCAAAGTTTTCATCCCTTGCTAGAGAAAGTTCAATCCTGCCACCATTGGGAGTAAATTTGACAGCATTGCTCAGTAAATTTAAGATAACTTGTTGTAAACGCTGTGGGTCGCCAGAGACTGTCACTGGTAAACGCTCAAGTGTACATTCCCAGCGAATTTCTTTGGTTTCTAACGCTTGCCGTAATGAAGCGATCGCATTGTCAATGATTCCTTGTAGTTGGACTGGCTCTAAATTGAGGTGGATTTTCCCCACTGTGATGCGCGAGATGTCGAGTAAATCTTCAACGAGTTTCGCTTGCAAAGTGGCATTGCGCTCAATTGTCTCTAAAGCTTTGGCAAGCATAGCTGGGTTGGGCGGGTTGCTTTGCAGTAATCGCGTCCAACCAAGGATAGCAACTAAGGGGGTATTCAGTTCGTGAGAAACTGTTGATAGTACTTCATCTTTGCGGCGGTTAATTGTTCTTTCTTGGTGGAGTGCTTGCGATCGCCTATTTGCCATTTGCAAATAAGCATTGACACGAGTCACAAGTTCATTGGCAGAAAAGGGTTTAATTAGGTAATCGTCAGCCCCAGCCAGGAGTCCTTCAACTATAGATTCTTCGCCAGCACGGGCAGAAAGTAGAATTACGGGTATTTCTTTTGTTCGCGCATTAGCCCGCAATGCTTTCAATAACCCGAAGCCGTCTAATTCTGGCATCATCACATCAGAAAGAACCAGATCCGGCACTCGCTTATTCACCGCCGCTAGTGCAGCCACCCCATCAGCCACCGCTTCCACCTCAACATATTTGCTTAATATCCTTGTGAGGTAATCGCGCATATCAGCGTTGTCATCAACGATAAGAACACGGGATAGAAAAGGGAGAGAAGTTTTAGTTTCGGAGTTCCCCAAATTGATTTCGGAGTTCCCCAAATTGATTTCGGAGTTCCTCAAATTGATTTCGGAGTTCTCCAAATTGGTTTCGGAGTTCTCCAAATTGATTTCGGAGTTCCTCAAATTAGTTTCGGAGTTCCCCAAATTGGTTTCGGAGTTCCTCAAATTGATTTCGGAGTTCTCCAAATTGGTTTCGGAGTTCTCCAAATTGATTTCGGAGTTCCTCAAATTAGTTTCGGAGTTCCCCAAATTGGTTTCGGAGTTCCCCAAATTGGTTTTGGAGTCTGTCTTCCCAATTTTTCCCGCTTCTCTTCTCCCTACGCTCTCTTTGGGTATCCACCGTTCTGCTTCTTGAATTGCACCGAGTGCTGTTGATGCTAGGGTGCGTGTGGCTTGGATGCGATCGCCCCCTGCTACGCTAACATTTGGCAGGTGTGCTGTGCCTAGTGGAATGGTGACGGTGAAACAGCTACCCACTTCTGGAGTGCTGGTTACATCTAAAGTTCCACCATGCAGTTTAATTAATTCATGTACTAAAGCTAGACCAATTCCCGAACCTTCATGTGTTCTGGCTTTTGCCGCGCACACTTGATAAAACCGTTTCATAATATAGGGCAGTTGTTCTGGCTCAATCCCTACACCTGTATCTTGTACCTGTAGCGTTACATGATGATCATCAGCTAAATGCAGCCTAACGGCAATTTCACCCTCAAAGGTAAACTTAAAGGCATTGGAAAGCAAGTTGAGAACAATTTTCTCCCACATTTGGCGGTCTACATATACAGACTCAGCTAAAGGTGGACAATCGACTACTAGCCGCAGCCCAGCTTGTTCAATGGCGGAACGAAATACACTGGCTAACTCGGTTGTGTACATTGCCAACTCGGTTGGTTCATAAACTGCTTCCATCCGTCCGGCTTCAATACGGGAGAAGTCAAGTAGGGTATTAACTAGCTTCAGCAGTCTCAGCGTGTTGCGATGTACAAGTTTCAATCGTGCGCGTTGTACTTCAGGCAAGGGATTAACCCAATCGCTCAAGGCATCTTGCACCGGAGCCAGTATCAACGTTAGCGGTGTGCGAAATTCGTGAGAAACATTGCTAAAAAACGTGGTTTTAGTGCGATCGAGTTCTGCCAGCGATTCGGCGCGTTGGCGTTCTTGTTCACGGGCAGATTGTTCTTGAATCAGTTGCAGTCGTTCGGCTTCAGCCTGTTTGCGATCGTTGATGTTCTGAAAAACGATCACCACTTGCCGATCTTGGGGATTGCCGTAAGGCAACACATCGACTTCAAACCAGATATTGAGATAGCTCTGGTACATCTCAAAGTGAACCAGGGCGTTCGTGACCAGCGCCTGGTGGTAGTACTCAAACCAACCTGACTCCACAGACGGGATGAGTTCTCTCAGGGTTTTGCCTTGAGCCTGGGGCAATCCGGTTTGAATCTCAAATGAGGGGCTGACTTCTAAGAAGCGACAATCGATGGGTTGATTGTCATCGTCATACAGCACTTTGAGCAGTGCGAAGGCATCGTTGATCGACTCAAACAGCGATCGATATTTGGCTTCCGACTCGCGTAAGGCTGCTTCGGTCTGCTTACGAGCGGTGATATCACTGCCAGCGCCAAACCATTCGATGATGTCTCCCCGATCATCGAGCATTGGAATGGCACGCGAGAAGACCCAGCCGATCGTTCCGTCTTGTTGAATCACTTGATGTTCTAACTCAAACTTACTCTTCCTTTGGATGGCTGCTTCAATTGCCGCCCACACGCGCGACTGCTCTGCTAGAGGAATATAGGTTTCAATCCAGTTCTGGCTTGGTGTCTCGGTGTTGACGAGGATCTTCTTCCCTTCGAGGTTCCGCATCTGGTGCCAATCGGCACTCATGCGATACACCATGTTTGAGCTTGCCGTCACAAAGGCGCGAAATCGTGCTTCACTCTCACGCAACGCCACTTCAGCGCGTTTGCGTTCCGTAATATCATAAGAAATTGCAAGCACAGCATAAATTTCCCCATTTTCAGCCCGAAGTGGCGTTAAGCGTGAAATATAACTGCGATCGTGGGCATTGTGTTCGTGTTCAAACCCCTCACCTGCCAGAGCTTGACGGTACCTCGGCTCGTAATACGTGGCTAATTCAGAGGGTAGTACCTCGAAAATTGTGCGTCCAACGAAATCTTCTCTTTGGAATCCGGCGATCGCTAATGCTTCGCCTTCGGCAACTAGATAGCGCAAATTTTGGTCAACGACAAACACCGCTCCACCAGGCAGATTCGAGATCAAAGCGCGCAAACTTTCTTCTGTTAGTTTGCATTCCACAATTTGGGCTGTCTTAGCCGCATTCGCCGCCTGTAATTCTTGCGTTTGGCGCTCCTTCAAGAGGGCAGCAGTAGTAAAGTCTGCCAAAAGAGTCATTACCCGTACATCTTGGGAATCAAAATGCCGAGAAATATCGTGCGACATTACCCAGATTGTGCCAATGGTATGATTATCGGCAATTAGAGGTAACACTAACGCTTCTACAATGGGCGTGTTGCCTGCCTGTAAAGAAGTAACATACCGTTCAGGATGGGACAAAAGTTGAGGACTACCGCAATCAACACAGACACCACAGAAGCTCAAGCTACGCTTTGTAGTGCCATTTTCGTACTGTGCTAATGCTCCTGCTAACAAATGAGTGTGAAAAACTTCTTCCCCATTGGCAGTTGTCTCTAGTAAATTAATGCCTGCGCTTCCAGCACTGCATAAATCGAGTGCCATATCAACTATGCTTTGGAGCAGAGTAGGTGAGTTAGCTGCCATCTGCCTTGCTACCGATTCCACTGCCTTGTTCAGTGAGGGCCAGTCAGGGTTACGGGGAGCGCGTTTGAATAACTCCTCGGTAATCAAAACGTCCTTGAGTGTAAACTTTTGTGGCTCTTGTCCTGGCATGACACTGCTTGCTCTACCCTTGCAAGGTATTTTTGAATTCGGCACCAGTTATCAAAGGCAATTTAACTCTAAATGTTGCGCTTTTTTCAACTTTGCCACTGGTTGCTTCAATTGTACCCTTGTATAATTCTCCAAGTTGATGCACTTACGACCTTTGCCGCTACTGTTCACTGTAGACAACAGCGATCGCTATTCCACGAACACCATAAAGCCCAAAAAAGTTTTTATCCCCATCAGTTCGGCACATCTGAATTTAAGACAATCTGTAGACAGATAGTTGGCTAGATAAATTGAGGCGATCGCGCCAACTTACGAAATTCTCCGCTGAAACAAACAGTCCTGGATCAGTATAAATCCAGCAAAAATACGCCAAACAGTATATAATCAATGTCCATTCATGGAGCTATGGCAGATTAATTCTCTGCCACAACAACAACAATCTGTCACCGATGACAGATAATGTGTCACTGTCCATGAGAACTCTGAAACCTTTAATTTATAGCTTTTTTACACTTAGTGCGGATGAAAGGACTTGAACCTTCACTCCTCTCGGAACTAGAACCTAAATCTAGCGCGTCTGCCAATTCCGCCACATCCGCATCAGTCAACTATCCTAGCATAGCATATTCTTCCAGGAATATAAACACTAAAAGGATGAAGTTTAAATAATTAATTATGTACACTTCACCCTCATACATTTCCAAGACTACTAGATAACTCCCACACGCGGTAGGCGATGCTTGAACCCACACAAAATTTCCCAAGAAATCGTATTTAATTGTGCAGCCCAATCATCAGCAGTGATTTGTTCTTTTCCTTGGTCGCCTAATAAAGTAACAATTTCCCCTTCTTGAATCTCAGGAATCATACTGATATCGATCATCAATTGATCCATTGTAATTGCGCCAATTTGAGGTACTCGCTGACCGCGCAACAATACCTGCATCTTATTAGAAAGGTTGCGTGGGATACCATCAGCGTAGCCAATAGCCACAACAGCAATACGCATTTCTCTGTCAGCTACAAATTGATGGCCGTAGCTAACACCAGTACCAGCGGCGATAGTTTTGACTTGAGTGATTCGCGCTTTTACCTGTAACACAGGTTTTAAGTGAATTTTTTGTTTTAAATGGGGTGCAGGAGCAAGACCGTAAACGCCTAAACCCACTCTTACCATATCGTAGTGCAGTTGGGAATCTGCGAGAGTGGCGGCTGTGTTTGCTAAGTGCAAGCTCGGAATTTTGATGCCGATTTTTTGAATTTGGGCGATCGCAGTTTTAAATCTGCTATGCTGTTCTGCCATAATTGCTGGATCAGGACTATCAGCAGTGGCTAAGTGGGAATAAACACTCGCAATTGTCAAATGCGGTAAGCGTTCGACTAACTGCACAAACTCGGCCGCTTCTTGCCAATTCGTCCCTAATCGCGACATTCCCGTATCCAATTTAATATGTACAGGTACAGGGGAACCGTAGTTAATTGCTTCTAAAATATTGGAAAAAATTAAAGCTTGTTTGGGACTGCATAATGTTGGCTGGAGTTTCCAATGAGCGATCGCATGAATTTGCTCTGGTGTTTGGGTTGCGCCTAAAATCAATATTGGCGCTTGTATTCCCGCTTCCCGTAATTGAATCCCCTCTGGAACAGTGGCGACTCCTAACCAACTAGCTCCCGATTGTAATGCTGTTTGCGCGACTGTGACTGCTCCGTGTCCATAAGCATCAGCTTTGACTACCGCCATCAACTGAGTACGTGGTGATAACAACTGCTTTAGTTGCTGTACATTGTGCGACAACGCATCTAAATCAATTTCTACCCAAGCACGCTGGGAAAACCACGCATAAGTGTCGCACTGTTGATGAGATGTAACACTAGTCACTTGATCACGACTTAGCATATTTCTGTTCTCCTATCACACCACCAATAAACTTTCACAATTATGTATTCATTTTTAGATATTCATACTCATTTAAGCTACTTCCGTGTTGATTGAAAACTTTTTCTCAAAAGGAATTGGGTATTGAAAAATACTTTCAACTACAGTTAATAAAAATTTACAAGTATTTCTTTTTACTTCAGATTTAGCGCCAAATTAAGGTATCCCTGGCTTTATCTCATCGTAATTGTGCAGTGAGAACTAACGATTAAGATGTTTAGTCAAAAATTTCTGATTGAATACAACAATTATTTAATTATTCCGGAAGTATAATTTATTCTCATCTCCCAAGGAGAAGAGAATCGTGTTAATATATGTAAAACTAATACCTTGAGCTTTAATCAATGGGTAAGGTTTTAGTCTTAAACGCCTCTTACGAACCGCTCAATATTACTAGCTGGCGACGCGCTGCGGTTTTGTTAATCAAAGGCAAGGCAGAACGAGTCGAACACAATGGCAGGTTACTTTACGCGGGTTTCCCGTTGCCAACGGTGATTCGCTTACGCCATTATGTGCGTGTTCCCTATAAAGAGATGCCTTTGACTCGTCGAAACCTTCTGCACCGCGACGGACACACTTGTCAATATTGTGGCTATACAGGGGACGAATTGACTTTAGATCATGTCATACCGCGATCGCGTGGTGGCGGCGATAGCTGGGAAAACATAGTTACGGCTTGTGTCCGTTGCAATGTGAAAAAAGGCAATCGCACACCTCAAGAAGCACACATGCTCCTACGTCATTTACCCCGCCAACCTTACAGTAGCCTCTATTTTGAGGTTAGTAAGCATCTTAAAAGTGGTCTGCATCAAGAGTGGCAAAAATATGTGATAGGTCTTTGACACTAATAATTTCACTCTAGCTTGACATAGCCACAACAATCTGTTGTCAAGTGTGGCGGTTTTGTCTGATTAGGGACAATGATAGGTTAGGTGCTAACATACTACTACCACTGGTGTTGCATTCTAAGAAAGAATTGCAGTTGCTTCTGGGGATAGCCCAACAGTAGCTGTTAAAGTAGTGTGCTGGCATCTACCTAAATAATTCAACAGTCTCCTACTATATACCCATAAACTTAAAAAATCTAGACTTGCTCAAAAAATTCTCTCTAACTCAGAGAATGGTCTAGCGACAATAAAAATTAAAGTTTGACCATAAACCCGAAACATTGATTTTCTGCCGCTATATGTAATTGGGTAGAAGTTGAGAAAATTTTGCCTAGTTATCTTGACAAAAAATACACCAAGATACGTATCCCCAGGTTTCTATATTTTTGCGAAGATCAAGATGTGTGGCTAAATCAGTAAAACCCTGGTTGTAACTTTCTCAATCAATAAGGCCTCACACTTAACAAAGATGTTTTCTATGCAACTAAATTCTTCCTTGAAGCAGTCAGAGAGTTTTTCATTGACCACAGAGCCGAGTCCAGAGGATGCTGAGGTAGACCAAGAAGTCGTTGAACTACCACTGAATCGGCCATCCTTGCCAGCCTCTACAAGCGATGGAGTGAGTGTTTATCTCGGTCAACGTAACAATTCCTTAACTTTTCAAAAAGCCGAGGAACTGCAAAAGACCCTATTAGCCCATAGACATGAGCGCCAGCTAATCATTTTGCAAGATTTTCCTGACCCTGATGCGCTTTCATGTGCTTGGGCTTACCAGCTAATCGCTCAACAATACGACATTAAATGTGAAATTGTTTACGCTGGGACTTTGAGCCATCAAGAGAATATCGCCTTAGTCAAGCTGACAAATTTACCAGCCCAGCGTTGGACACCACAAAATGTTAAATCCAAAGATTTGTCTTGTTATCAAGGCTTTGTATTAATTGACAATCAAGGAACCACCAGTCAGTTATTAACCCCAGTACAACAGGCTGGAATGCCCTTAATAGCAGTGGTTGACCATCACAGCTTACAGACAGAACTCAAATCAGAGTTTGTCGATGTCCGTCCTTATGTACGAGCAACAGCAACGATTTTTACCCAGTATCTACAATCTGGGTTACTGGCTTTAGACAGCAGCATTAGCCACCACGTTAAATGTGCCACAGCCTTGATGCACGGCTTGCGATCGGATACAAATCGACTGATGCAAGCGCAAGAAGAAGATTTTATGGCGGCTGCTTACCTGAGTCGATTTTATGACGCTCAATTATTGAACGCGATTCTTCAAGCGAACCGTTCAAAGCGGGTGATGGATGTAATTGAGCGATCGCTCAAAAATCGTATAGTACAGAATAACTTTTCCATTGCTGGTGTTGGTTATCTGCGCTACGATGACCGCGATGCTATTCCCCAAGCAGCTGATTTCTTAGTCACAGAAGAAAACGTCCACACCGCAGTAGTTTACGGTATTGTTCACGATGAAGACGACGAACTAGAAGTAGTTATCGGTTCTCTCAGAACCACCAAACTCACCCTCGACCCCGATGAATTCATCAAAGAAGCCTTTGGTCAAGACAGCACCGGACGCTTTTTTGGCGGTGGTAGAACCAGCGCTGGTGGTTTTGAAATTCCAATGGGTTTTCTCTCAGGTAGTAACGAAAATCCTGCTTATGCCAAGATGAAATGGGAAGTTTTTGACGCTCAGATTAAGCAGAAATTACTAAGGTTAGTTAATCCGAAAGATAACCCGATTCAGTCAGAGTAAATCTGGCAATTGAAGGCAAAAGATAGAGAGTAAAAGTTTCACTGAATTTAAATTGGCAGCCAGAAATTTATTTCTTGGCTGTTTATTTACTATATAAACCTAAATTTGTGAATTATAGGTATAAGTAGGTCGATGTTAAAAATTGTCGTTATGACAAGGCAGGAGGCAGAAGGCAGAAGTCAGGAGGGAAGAGGTTTTTAAGCCACTTTACTTTTCGTAATATAGTTCGGTTTATTTGCACCGTTCTACTTACATAATAATGCTTGTATGAAGATTAGAAGTCAAAAATTTTAAGTCTCACGCAAAGGCGTAAAGGCGCAAAGAGTTGTGGAATTACTCAAGCAGCAAGATGAGGTTACGTGAAAATTATGGTGAATATACGGCTTATAGTTAGTATATTTGATAGCTAACATTATGATTGTCATAATTAGTAAGTTGTATCTCTTATGGCAACTATAATTTTTCTGTGCAACCCTGAAGCTGACTACTATACTGAAAAAGAAATAATTCCAAATAAAAACTTACCAGAAAAAATCAAGTTGAAATTTGCCGAGGACAAAGACTACTATAGGACATTTTGGAGTTGTGGCAATTCTAAATTTATAAAAGTGGGAGATAGAGCCTATTTTAAAACAAGCGGTAATATTGGTAATTATCCTAGTGGGTTTATTGCTGCTGGTCATGTGATAGCAGCGCCAAAAGATGATCAATTGAAGCGTCTAGACAGAAAATATTCAGACTTAAGTGAAGCATATCTAGATGTATATGATAATGGTTGTTTTTCTGTTTATATTCAAATTGATTCAATAGTAGATTTCAATGTTCCTTTGGAACAAAAAGATTTAAAGAAAATGTCTGAGTTTAAAGGAGTAAATTTTAATTTTGGAGGAAGTGGTTGTAGATTTGATGAAAAAGCTGCTGCCGTTCTTGATTCAGTATGGGAAGAACATTCACTAGTACAACAAAGGCATAAACGAGGTCGTAGACTTGTTGATATATTTTTTGATCAAGGTGAATATCTCAGGAATAACAAGGAATATCAAGCTGCAATTGAAGAATATTATTCAGCTTTAAAAATTGTTCCAAACTATACCAAAGCAATTAACAAAATCAAGAATTGTGAATCAATTTTGAGCAGGAGAGATAAAATAACTCCACCAGATACACCAGTACCTCCACCGCCTAAAAAACCATCTTTAAGTACTCATGAACTAACAAGTGCTAGAGAAGAACTTGATAAATCAAATTTCTTCACTTTTAAAAGTGATGCTGATGCTTGCGAAAAAATTACTGTCTCAATCGCTAGAAGACAAGGACAACAAAAGTTTCGTCAGTCCTTGCTAGAAGCTTATTCTCGTAAGTGTGCAATTACAAATTTTGATGCTGAGGCAGCACTCGAAGCTGCTCATATAATTCCTTATATTGAAACAGAAAATAATGAGCCATCAAATGGTTTGTTATTACGTGCAGATTTGCATACCTTATTTGACTTAAATCTTATTACTATTGATCCAGAAACGCTGAAGGTTTATATTCACCCTACTTTACAAAAAACTGAATATAGAACACTTGAGGGCAAAAAACTACAAGTTCCACAAGATGAAATATACCACCCCAACAAACAGTTTTTGAAACAGAGATTTGAGCAGTGTATATGGTGAGAAATTTTGTAGTGCGATCGCTCATTGCTGTCCGTTCTGGCAAGATAGCTAATGAGATGCACTGGTAGTATTCAAGAATAATTAGGATATCTTAAATAACATCAGGCGTAAATCCTAACTCACCACTCAGGGCTATTATTGTGGAACTGTATCTGATTCGACATGGCATCGCGCAAGAGAGGGAAGTGGGTATTAAAGATGAGGAAAGAGAACTCACCAAAGAAGGAAGGCAAAAAACCGAGAAAGTTGCCCAGCGTCTCCTTCACCTGAATTTTAAATTTGATTTGATTGTCACCAGCCCTTTAACCCGCGCCCGCCAAACGGCAGAAATTCTCATCGCCACCGGACTGAGTTCGCACTTAGAAGAATCTACTCATCTTGCACCTGGCGGTCATCTTTCCAGTTGGTTGAGTTACTGGTTAGAACCGAAAAATTATGCCCCAAATACCCAACTTGCCTTGGTAGGACATGAGCCTGATTTGAGTAGTTGGGCAGAAATTCTCCTTTGGGGAGAAATCAAAGGCTGTTTAGTCCTGAAAAAAGCAGGTATGATCGGAGTAAAACTACCAGAAGCAGACTCTGTTGTGGGTCGTAGTCAAATGTTCTGGTTGACACCCCCCAAATACTTGCTATAACAGTTTTTCAATTCTTCTCGAAGAATTGTTGTGAGAACGACTACTGTTATGGCAAAAATAATTTCTGGTAAGTTAGCGTGATCGAATATTTCACAAAGTAAATGGTGTTGCCATGATGGTGTGTGAATACAAGCCTGGTTTAGAAGGCATTCCCGCAGCTCAATCGAGTATCAGTTACGTAGATGGGCAGAAGGGAATACTAGAATATCGTGGCATTCGGATTGAGGAATTAGCAGCCAAAAGTACCTTTCTCGAAACTGCTTATCTCCTCATCTGGGGTGAATTGCCAAGTAAAGAAGAACTCCAAGCATTTGAGGAAGAAGTTCGCTTCCACAGGCGGATTAAATACCGCATTCGGGACATGATGAAATGCTTCCCGGAAAGTGGTCATCCAATGGATGCTTTGCAAGCCTCGGCGGCAGCTTTAGGCTTATTTTATTCTCTGCGAGATTTACATAACCCCGCCTACATTCGGGATTCAGTTGTGCGCTTGATAGCAACTATCCCCACAATGGTGGCAGCATTCCAGTTGATGCGTAAGGGTAATGACCCCGTAAAGCCGCGTGATGATCTAGATTATTCCGCCAATTTTCTCTACATGCTCAACGAGAAAGAACCGGATGCTTTGGCGGCAAAAATCTTTGACATCTGCTTAATTCTGCACGTTGAGCATACAATGAATGCTTCGACTTTTAGTGCTAGAGTAACAGCCTCTACCTTAACTGACCCTTATGCTGTAGTTGCTAGTGCTGTGGGAACCTTGGGTGGCCCGCTGCACGGAGGAGCCAACGAAGAAGTAATTCAGATGTTGGAAGAAATCGGCTCGGTAGAAAACGTTCGTCCCTATGTTGAAGAGCGCCTGCAAAACAAACAAAAATTGATGGGCTTTGGGCATCGCGTCTACAAAGTTAAAGACCCACGCGCCATCATTTTACAAGACCTTGCAGAGCAATTATTTGACAAGTTTGGCGGGGATAAATACTACGACATTGCCCAAGAAATGGAACGGGTAGTTGAGGAGAAACTTGGTCACAAAGGGATTTATCCTAATGTTGACTTTTACTCTGGTTTGGTGTATAGAAAGATGGGGATTCCCACAGATTTGTTTACACCAATATTTGCGATCGCCCGTGTGGCTGGTTGGTTAGCTCACTGGAAAGAACAACTAGCAGAAAACCGGATTTTCCGTCCTACCCAAGTCTACAACGGTAAACACGAAGCTCCTTATACACCGCTTGAACAACGTTAACTGGCAGCTTAACCGTTAGAATAGCACCTACCTGCAACTAAAAATATCAGCATCAACCCCCAATTCAGGGAATCAGAAATCCTATAAGCAGCAAATAACCGTTGCCAGCATGGAAGCGGCAGTTTTTTGATGCTTGCTTGTGCTGGGGGACTGGGAAAACAAGGTGAAATTCCCCCTTGCCCCCTGCTCCCAGTCCCCTTGCTTATTACTAACCCCATAGCGAATCTCAATCCTACCTATAAGCAGAAGTTCTTGTATAGCTACAGGGACTGAAAACCATGCAACGATATACTAGGCATGGGAATATAGCAACAAATCTTCAATCAGGAGTCATCTCAGAAAGGCTGAAGGCTGAAGGCTAAAGATTGAAGTATAAAATACTTCATACTTCATACTTCATACTTCATACTTCACACTTCACACTTCAACTGACTTAAAGAGCGGAAACATGAACTCAGGAATTGACCTTCAAGGAACGTTTATTAAATCCGTGATGGATTTAGGACTACCAGCAGGCACGGCCAAAGCACTTTGGATGCCGCTGCCAATGATCCTGATGCTGATTGGGGCAACAGTAGGTGTATTGGTGTGTGTATGGCTGGAACGGAAGATTTCAGCAGCAGCACAACAGCGTATCGGCCCTGAATTTATTGGGGCTTTTGGCTTACTGGCTCCGGTCGCAGATGGTTTAAAGCTGGTGTTTAAAGAGGACATTGTACCAGGTAAAGCTGACCCTTGGTTGTTTACTCTTGGCCCAATCATTGTTGTATTGCCAGTATTTCTGTCTTATTTAATTGTGCCTTTTGGACAGAATCTTGTCATTACAGACGTGAGTATGGGGGTCTTTTTGTGGATTGCCTTGTCCAGCATTCAGCCAATAGGCTTGTTAATGGCTGGCTACGCATCCAATAACAAATACTCTCTCCTAGGAGGGTTACGGGCAGCAGCGCAGTCAATTAGCTATGAAATTCCCCTGGCTTTGAGTGTACTAGCGATCGCTATGATGTCTAACAGCCTCAGCACAATTGATATCGTCAATCAGCAATCTGGTTACGGCATCCTTGGCTGGAATATCTGGCGACAACCAGTTGGCTTTCTCATCTTTTGGATTGCAGCTTTAGCAGAATGCGAACGCTTACCCTTCGACTTACCAGAAGCGGAAGAAGAACTAGTAGCAGGTTATCAAACTGAGTACTCAGGCATGAAATTTGCTCTGTTCTATCTCAGTTCTTACGTTAACCTGGTGCTTTCTGCCTTACTGGTATCAGTTTTATATTTAGGCGGTTGGGATTTTCCTATTCCCCTGAACACCATCGCTAGTTTACTAGGCATTAGTGAAGCTAATCCCGTATTACAAGTAGTCACAGCGGGTTTGGGAATTACAATGACCGTAATCAAAGCCTACTTATTAGTGTTTATCGCCATCCTGTTGCGCTGGACAGTACCACGGGTACGCATTGACCAACTCTTAGATTTGGGATGGAAGTTTTTGTTACCAGTGGGTTTGGTTAATCTCTTATTAACCGCCGCCCTGAAATTAGCTTTTCCCGTCGCCTTTGGTGGATAGTCAATTGTCAAGAGTTAATTGTCAAGAGTCAATTGCTTTTGACTATGGACTTTTGACCATTGACCAATAACAAATAAAGAGAGAGTGAAACACAATGCTAAAGTTCCTGAAGCAAGTTGTTGATTACGGCAAAGAAGCAATACAAGCCGGTCGTTACATCGGTGAAGGGCTATCCGTCACCTTCGATCACATGCGCCGGCGACCAATTACCGTACAGTACCCTTACGAAAAACTGATTCCTGGAGAACGGTTTCGCGGTAGGATTCACTATGAATTTGATAAATGTATCGCCTGCGAAGTGTGTGTGCGTGTATGTCCCATTAACTTACCTGTAGTTGATTGGGAATTTGACAAAGGTAGCAAAAAGAAAAAGCTCAAACACTACAGTATCGACTTTGGGGTTTGTATCTTTTGTGGTAACTGTGTGGAATACTGCCCCACCAACTGTCTATCCATGACAGAAGAATACGAACTTTCCACCTACGATCGCCATGACTTGAACTATGACAGCGTGGCTCTAGGTCGTCTACCTTACAAAGTCACTGATGACCCAATGGTGACACCACTACGCGAACTCGTTTATCTCCCCAAAGGTGTACTTGAACCCCACGATTTACCAGCAGATGCACCTCGTGCTGGCGCACGTCCTGAAGACCTTGTAGAAAAATGAGATTAGTCAATAGTCAAAAGTCCAGAGTCAATTGTCTGTATTACTTTGACCCTTGACCATTGACCATTGACCATTGACCATTGACCATTGACCATTGACCGAGGACAAAAAAAGTGAATCTAGCGGAAGGTGTACAGATTGTTTCGTTTGGCATATTAGCTGTAATGATGATTGGTGCAGCACTGAGCGTAGTGCTGTCTTCCAGCATTGTTTATTCTGCTTTTATGCTGGGAGGCGTATTTATCAGCATAGCGGGAATGTATTTGCTACTGAATGCTGACTTTGTAGCCGCAGCCCAAGTGCTGATTTATGTTGGGGCGGTCAACGTATTAATTTTGTTTGCCATTATGTTGGTCAACAAGCGCCAAGATTTTGCACCATTTCCTAGTGCTGGAGTGCGAAAAGTACTCACAGGTTTAGTCAGCATTGGGCTGTTTGGACTGTTGAGCGCAATGGTTTTGGCAACACCTTGGGCATACTCAACTACTCCTGTGGCTGGCGAAAGTTCAATAATTTTGATTGGTGAGCATTTCTTCACCGACTTTCTATTACCTTTTGAACTAGCTTCTATTTTGTTGCTGATGGCAATGGTAGGAGCAATTATTTTGGCACGTCGTGAGTATCTGCCAGATCAAGTGACACCTTCCACTATTCTGACTTTGCCAGAACGCCCCAGAGAATTGGTGTCAGCAGGTCGAGAAACTCAAGACTAGAAAGTAAAAAGTGAAAAGTAAAAAGTAAAAAGTAAAAAGATATGGGTGAGACTGCGATAAACTCTTGCGAATAAACCATTTTCTTTTTCTTTATTTTGCCTTTTAACTTTTTACTTTTGCCTTTTACCTTTTGCCTTGTTCAGCATATTAGAGAAGGAATACTAGGATTCATGCAACTTCAGTACTTTTTATTACTAGCTGCCGCTTTGTTTTGTATCGGCATTTATGGTTTAATTACCAGTCGTAATGCTGTACGGGTGCTGATGTCAATTGAGTTACTGCTAAATGCTGTTAATTTGAATTTAATGGCATTTTCCAACTTTCTTGACTCAACATTAATTAAAGGCCAAGTGTTTACCGTATTTGTCATTACTGTGGCTGCTGCTGAAGCGGCGGTAGGTTTGGCGATCGTTTTGGCCATTTATCGCAACCGCGATACCGTCGATATGGAGCAGTTTAATCTCCTGAAGTGGTAATTTTGCGTGCAACTCAAGCAGGTAATCATTGCTTATAAGGCGCGAGATTCTCAAAGTAAACGCTGGGCAGAAATTTGTGCCAAGCAACTAGAAAATCGCGATTGCCATGTATTAATGGGGCCAAGCGGGCCAAAAGATAACCCTTACCCGGTGTTTTTGGCATCTTCTGGGCAACCAATTGATATGGCTTTGGTACTCGGTGGTGATGGTACTGTTTTAACTAGTGCCAGACATTTAGCCCCAGCTGGTATCCCCATTCTCGGTGTGAATGTGGGCGGTCATCTGGGCTTTTTAACCGAGTCTGTAGATGAATTTCAAGATACGGAAAAGGTTTGGGATCGGTTGTTTGAAGATCGCTATGCTATCCAACGGCGGATGATGCTGCAAGCCGCAGTGTATGAAGGTCATCGCACAAACTTAGAACCAGTAACTGAACGCTACCTTTCATTAAATGAATTTTGTGTCAAACCCGCTTCTGCCGATCGCATGATCACCTCTATTCTAGAAATGGAAATTGATGGTGAAGTAGTCGATCAATATGTGGGAGACGGGTTGATTATTTCTACTCCTACAGGTTCCACTGGTTACACAGTTTCGGCAAGTGGCCCCATCATGCACGATGGTATGGAAGCCGTCACCATTACTCCCATTTGTCCCATGAGCCTTTCTAGCCGTCCCCTGGTATTACCGCCTGGAGTGGTGGTAAGTATTTGGCCGTTGGGCGATTATGATTTGAGTACCAAATTGTGGATGGATGGTGTATTGTCTACTTCAATTTGGCCAGGACATCGCGTTGATGTGCGGATGGCTGACTGTCGAGCTAAATTTATTGTTTTACGAGAAAACAATTCCTATTATCAAACACTGCGCGAGAAGTTACTCTGGGCAGGTACAAGGGTTCGCTACAGTAACAATCATCGTAATTGATTGACACTCCCAAGTAGTCTGGGTGTAACTCTCAGAGTTTGATCACAGGTAATTGCATTGAGTTAGTAATTTTTTAAACTTCTAGCCCCTGAATAAATTCGGGGGTTTTTTATACCTATTGGTATGTCAGATTTATTTTACTGGGCTGCTAGATCCCCGACTTCTCAAAGAAGTCGGGGATCTGACCACCTCCAACAACTGAAATAATGAGACAGACTATTATGATGAGCGCTCTGAGAAATTATGGTGTCCAGCAATACTAAGGTTTACCGCAAGCAACGTGATTAGAACCAACGTTGTAAGCATCTACTTGAGCCACTTGACTAACCAGTGTCACTTCTCCTTTATTATTGAACACCCAACCAGTAGCAGGGACAATAGAAATAGCATTAGAAGACTTTTGATGTGTAGTAACACGACTTACTGAACCATTGTATGGTTTTCCTGCCACAGTTAAGCGTGTATCAGACCACACTGCATCACCACTTAGAACGTCGTCAGGACTTGCAGGTAAACCACCACGGCCAGTCACAGTAAATTGAGAGCCTGTTTTATCATCAGAGGCAGAACAAGCAGAATCAATCAAGCTTGCTGTATTGACTGTATCTGCTGGTAAGTTAGTTAAACCCTGAGTGGGGTCAACATTAGGTGTGGTGATAATAATGTCGCCATTAATTCCCGTTGTAGAACTGGCAGTAATATCACTGCTATTAATACTTTCATTCAGGCGAGGTTCGATACCAAAAATACCCTGAGTGTTAATTTGGACTTGACCACCTGTACCGGAAAAAGCATTAGCTGTAATGTTGCTGTTCTCTTGTGGCAAAGCAATGACAAAACCTGCATTGATATTGATATTGCCTCCATTACCACCAGCTTGTGCTGTACCAGCAGTCGTAGAGATTTGACTACCACGACGTAGTAATAGTGCATTTCCAGCATTCACGGAAATATCACCACCATTCACAGACCTAGATTCAGCAACGAATCTGCCGCCATTATCTAACAGTACAAAAGGTGAGTTAACTTCGATATCCCCAGCACTGCCTAAACCATCAGACCGGACAAACAAACCACTAGCAGCATCAACATTAGCAACTCTTGTACCAAATCGGGCAACTCGCTCATCGAAACTTGCATCACTGCCATTAATAATGGCTCTTTCTGTAGCATTGACTGTTATTTTACCTGCATTTCCCCTACCAGATGTCGTACTGAGTATTTGACCTCCATTGATAATTTCAGCGATATTTGCATTAATTGTAATATTGCCACTATCGCCATCACTTCTGGTTCGTGCATCTAACACAGCATTATCAGAGAGGAGAAATAAAGGAGCATTGATGACGATATCACCACCTTTGCCTGTGGAATTACTATATGTAAATAATGCACTGGAACGTCCGCTAATAGAACTAGTTCCAGAAACAGTGATGTTATCAAAAGCTGTAATTTGAATATTACCTGCATTTCCTTGACCAAAGCTTGTAGCACTAAATTGAGCGCCATTAGTGACAGAGAGTGAATTTGTGCTAATGCGAATATCGCCACCATCACCCACTGCTGTTTGTGCTACTGAGCTGAAAACAGCACTAGGTATGTTACCATTAGTGCTTGTACCATCAAATAAGATTTGTCGGGCATCGATAATCACATTACCGGCTCTTCCTTGCCCACGGGTGGAAGCATTGATTTGAGCGCCATTGGTAAGGGCGAGTGAGTTTGCGGTGATGCTAATGTTCCCACCATCGCCCACTGCTGTCTGTTCTACTGTACTGAAGATAAAACTTCTATCAAATGAAACCTCACCAGCATCGATAATCACATTGCCGGCTCTTCCTTGCCCACGGGTGAAAGCGTTGATTCGAGCGCCATTGGTGAGGGCGAGTGAGTTTGCGTTGATGCGAATGTTCCCACCATCGCCCACTGCTGTCTGTTCTACTGAACTAAAGATAGAACCTCTATCAAATGAAACCTCACCAGCATCGATAATCACATTGCCTGCTCTTCCTTGCCCACGAGTGGAAGCGTTGATTTGAGCGCCATTGGTGAGAGCGAGTGAATCTGCGGTGATGCTGATGTTACCACCGCTGCCTACTGCCCTCTCTCGCACGTTACTGAAAGCACCACTGCCAGAACCTTCAGTATCTGTACCATCAAACAAGACCTGCTGGGCATCAATAATCACATTTCCGGCATTTCCTTGTCCAGCACTACTCGTGATCAGTTGCGCGCCATTAGTGATAGATAGTGAGTTTGCCGTAATGCGAATGTTGCCACCGTTGCCTACTGCTCCCTCTTCCACGTTACTGAAAACACTACTGCCAGAACCTTCAGTAAGTGTACCATCAAACAAGACCTGCTGGGCATCAATAATCACATTTCCGGCATTTCCTTGTCCAGCACTACTCGTGATCAGTTGCGCGCCATTAGTGATAGATAGTGAGTTTGCCGTAATGCGAATGTTGCCACCGTTGCCTACTGCCCCCTCTTCCACGTCACTGAAGGCACCACTAAGAGAACCTTCATCATCTGTACCATCAAACAAGACCTGCTGGGCATTAATAATCACATTACCTGCATTGCCTTGCCCAGCACTGCTGGCAAACAGTTGTGCGCCATTAGTGACAGAGAGTGAGTTTGCGGTAATGCGAATGTTGCCACCGTTGCCTACTGCTCCTTCTTCCACGTCACTGAAGGCATCACCTCTATCAAATCTGATAGCATCTGTAGCATTAAGTGTCACATCTCCTGCTTGGCTGTCGACGTTACCCAATTCTGAGCCAATGCCACCTCTTAGCTGACTTCCTCCCAAAATACCTATATTTCGAGCATTGATAGCAATACTCCCTCCATTACCAGCAGTAACATCTAAAAAGCTTTCCTGAGTAAGTGAAACATCTGCTCGTGCTAAATTTTCAGGAAAGCTCAAACTTAAAATATTGCCGTTAGTAGTTAATCCTACTGTTCCTGGCTCTGCCACTGCTCCAAGTTCAATTCTGCCACCTTCTGTAAAATCAACTGACAAATTGCTATTATCTAAGCTGATATCTCCTCCCAATAAGAGCAAGCTTTGACCTTCATATACTGATAGTTGGCTACCAGAAACGGTTATTGGTTGTGGTGGTCTGCTACTAAATAAAAACCCAATGGGGTCGCCGACGATGGTTAACAAACTACTTGTCCCACCGGGATTTGTCGCACTAAATTGACTGCCATTAGACCACACTAAAGCATCGGCTGTAGTCGCAACAAATGAGCCTCTAGTGCTGCCACCTACATTTAAACGGGCGTTAGGGCCAAATACAATTCCACTGGGATTGATTAAATATAAATTTACACTGCGATTTTGAGTAAAAATGAGACCATCAATATTAGAAGGATAACCACCTGTAACACGAGAAAAGATGTTTCTAATGTTGGCATTGCTTTGAAAAATCGCGCTCTCTCCTTCAATTAAGCTGAACTGACCAAAGCTGTGGAATAAATTACTGTTGACTGTTTGCCCAACTGACTGCGGAATTGTATATGTCGGGCCATTTAGGGTTTGTGCAGGGCTGAGTGTACCATCTATGGTGATGTTTTGCGCTAGAACATTGTTTGCAGAGGTGGTAATTATGGCGCTACTCAAAGCTAGAATCAACTTGAGTTTTGATAAGTAATAACTTTGAGTGATTTTGATAGTTTTCTCTCTCATACCCTGAATAAATTTGTAATTAAGCAAATATTTGAAGTTTTCTATTTTTTGAGAGGCTCAAATCCCCGACTTCTTCAAGAAGTCGGGGATCTTGTTGTTCACGAAGTTCGGTGCAATTTGGCAAGCAGGCTGTTAATTGCTAGATTATTTACGTATTTTCCACGTATAATGGGCAAATAATAACTAAATTTTGATACTTTAACAGTAATATCCAGGATAAACCGAGAAATATGTTTTACACAATATAGTTAACTAAAATTTTTGAGTGCTAAGTTACGATATGACAAACAAACGCTTGTATCACATTGGTTTTGGGCAAGAGGATTTAGGCGCATCGCCTCCCACGATTGCTTTATTATCGGGCGATCGCGATCGCGCTCATTTCATTGCCCAAAATTATTTACAAGATGTGCGTTTGTTGTCGCAAAATCGCGGACTTGATAGTTATCTAGGATACTTACCCAATAATCGCCCCATCTTATCTGCAACTAGTGGGATGGGTGCGCCTTCTTTAAGTATTGTGGTGAATGAATTGGTACAGGTGGGAATCCGGCAAATTATTCGTATCGGGACTTGTGGCTCCATTCAACCGCATATACCTGTCGGTAGTATTGTAATTAGTAGTGCCGCTTTGTGTCGTCAAGGTGCAGCTAATGACATTGCACCTATAGAATATCCGGCGGCGGCTGATCCGTTTTTGACTGTAGCTTTAGTCCAGGCTGCACAAGCATTAAAGTTTGAGCATTATTTGGGTATTACCGCTTCTGTTGATACTTTTTATGAAGGACAGGAACGTGCTGATTCGGCAAATCCAGATTTAATGCGATCGCTCCGTGGTATCACGGAAGAATATCGGCGGTTGAATATTTTGAACTATGAAATGGAATGTGGCACACTGTTCAAAATGGCAGGAGTGTATAAATTTGCGGCGGCGGCTGTTTGCGGTGTAGTGGCGCAACGTACTGTGGATGAAAAGGTAGTTTTAGAACAGAAAGAGGTTGCTGTGAAAAATGCGATCGCTACTGCTATCCATACCTTAATGAATTATTTTTCCTCGCTTTAAATCTAGCCTCAGTAGTTTCATTGACTCTTTACTTAATCTTTAAATTAGCATTTCCTTAATCTAGATAATATAGATTTATGAGGTGCATATTTCGTGTTTTACAGATGAATAAATTCTGAAAAACAACTTGTTTGTCGAAAGAAATTCAGAAATAAGTAGAATCAAGGAAACAATTAAATTAATATTAATTTTTTCATAAAAAATTTATTTTTCGTATTTATAAAAAATCGGAGAACGGGATTAAATGAACTGTGCGTGGCAGCGGGGAATTACTCATATTAACTTAGCGTTGATTGCAGTAATGCCAGCGCTGACATTTTTAGCATTCGCACACCGGGTAATAGCTGAAGATACGAGCGCGTGTTTTATGGTGACTTCTTCTGGGATGACTGTAGAGTTAACAAAGCTTTGCAACGAGACAAGTAGAGCTAAGACAGCTTCTGAAGGCAGAGTTTTTCGCGTACCAATTAAACGCCACTTTGGGAGAACTCCAGTAATTGATGTCACCTTTAATAACCAAAAAACCTTTGAGATGGTTGTCGATACAGGTGCGAATGGAACTTTGATTACTCAAGCAATGGCGAATTCATTGCAAATCAAACCTACAGGTACGCTGAATGCTCAAACGGCCGATGGTAACCAAGTACAATTTCCTACAGGCAAAATAAAGTCTATGGCTGCGGGTGGCATTGTCGCCAATAATGTAGAAGTAGCGATCGCATCCAAAGCAGGTATTGGCTTGCTTGGTCACGATTTCTTCGGCAATTATGACATTAAAATTTTACAAACAGCCGTAGAATTTCATACGCGTTAAATCAGGCAAGAGTGCGGAGAGCAGGACGCAGGTGGAAGAATGAGTTTTGAGTGCTGAATAAAAGAAGAATTGTCTCCTACCTCCTGCCTTCTGCCTCTTACCTCCTGCCTTCTGCCTTCCACTATTTAACAAGTTGAGTAATCAGCTTCACTAACTCCGTTGGCTCAATCGGCTTGGATGAGTGCAGTTGAAAACCAGCTAATAGAGCTTGTTGCTTGTTTAATTCTCCCGCATAAGCTGTGAGAGCGATCGCCGGAATTTGCCCGCCTTGTTCTGGTGGCAGACTTCTAATTTGCCGTATGAGCATATAACCATCAACATCAGGCATTCCAATATCAAAGACGAGGACATCTGGTTGTAATTGGGTAAAAGCCGAGAGTGCTTCCGCCGCCGACGGGACGGCAATGACTTCTGCACCACATTCTTTGAGCATAAAAGCCACCACTTCCCGCGAATCTACTTCATCATCTACAACTAAGATGCGAATACCTGTTAACTCTTGGTATATATCAGACTGTTCAGTACTTTGAAATAGTTGAGTATGACTTTTAATTAAGGGTATTCTCACAGTAAAGATAGCTCCTTGCCCTTCCCCTGGACTGGCTGCCCAAACTCCGCCGCCATGTAACTCTACCAGATGTTTGACAATTGCCAGCCCCAATCCCAAACCACCAAATCTTCTAGTAGTTTGACTATCGGCTTGGCGGAAATAATCAAATACAAATGGTAAAAACTCTGGGCTAATTCCTTGTCCTGTATCAATGACTTGAATTTGCGCTTGTCTGCCAACTTCCTCTAAGCGGACTTCTACACGACCACCAGAAGAGGTAAACTTCACAGCATTAGACAGCAAATTCCACACTACTTGTTGCAAACGCACAGGATCTCCCAAAACAGCACCAATATCTGGTGATAAGGTAGTTTGAATTTCAATTGCTTTAGCTTGGGCTGCTAACTGTACAGTTTCTAACGCCGCCGAAATGACCGATTGCAAATTTACAGAAGCAATATTGAGGCTGAGTTTACCCCGGAGAATTTGGGATATATCTAATAAGTCTTCTATCAATTGTGCTTGTAATTTAGCATTGCGCTCAATAGTTGCCAAAGCTTCTGATATTTTGGCTTCGCTTAATTTGTGGGTGGTGAGTAACTTAGACCATCCTAAAATCGGATTCAGTGGCGATCGCAACTCATGAGATAAAATAGCGAGAAATTCATCTTTGATGCGGTTCGCCGCTTCGGCTGTTTGGCGTGCTGTTTGTTCTCGTTGCAAAAGTTGTTCTCGCTCTTGTTCTGCTTGCTTACGTTCTGTTAAGTCAACGACAAAGGTAAAACCATCAGTTTGAGAACCTTCTCGAAAAGCACAACCGATGAGAATAGGAACACGATAACCTGCTTTGTGAATGTAATACTTTTCTACAGGAGTTGAAATCCCACACTGTTTCAATTCTTCAATAATCCGTAAATCTTGCTCGTTGTATTCAGACTCGGAGATATCTGTCCAACGCAAACCTCTTGTTTTCATGTCTGCGCGTGTGTAACCTACTAGCTGTAAATAAGCATCATTAGCGGCTGTAATATTGCCATCACTATCCCAAAAACAAATCCCAATGACATTTGATTCAAATATCCATCTGAATCTGGCTTCACTTTCCTGGAGCGCTTTTTCGGCATATTTGCGCTCAGTAATATCTTCAATAATGCCATCAATAATTGTTGTATCGCCGTTATTCGTAAAAGTTTGACTAATCCGTACCCAAATTTCCCTACCATCAAGGCGATGCAAGAGTAATTCACGCTCTCGCATTCCTGCATCTGTTCGTAGTTGTTGCCAAAGTCGCGCATCATCTTCTGATGCAAAATAAGACTCCCAGGTTTGATTTAGGGGAATTTCCGTTAAAGAATCTAGACCCAAAAGTTGTAAAAATGCAGTGTTAGCATCTAAGACAATACCATCGGCAGTAATCCGGTAAACTCCTACTTTCAGTTGATTGAGTAAAGTTTGAAAACGCGTTTCTAACCCTGTGATTTGATTTTGTGTTGCGGCTTGCTTGAGTGCCAAACGCACCGCCACAGGTAAACGCATATAATGACTTGGAGACTTGATGACATAGTCATCTAAACCAGATTTCATTGCCTCTACGGCAATTTCTTGTGAGCCACTGTTAGTAAACATCACCACAGGGATTTCGGGATAGCGGCTTTTAATATTGCGAAGTACTTCTATACCGTTACTCCAGCGCAATTCATAGTCAGTAATTACTAAGTCAAATTCTCCCGCTGACAATGCTTGCTCAAGCTCTTGCGGACGAGCAATTTGCTGGATTTTCAAGTTAACAAACTCTCGCTCTAAGGCATGAATTGCCAGCAAGCGATCGTGGGGATTATCATCAATTAGGAGAATGCGTAACATCGAACTTAATAATTAATTTATTTAAGAAGTACCAAGTTCTGGTTTTTGGTTAAAAACCATCCAATGTTGGTTAATAATCCTGACAATTTCAACTAAATCATCAAAAGCCACAGGTTTAACCATGTAAGCATTTGCACCTAAATCATACAGACGATTCACATCTGTATATTCTTGAGAAGCAGTCAAAACGACAACTGGCAAACGTTTGAGGCCTGGTTGCTGCCTTAACCACATCAAAACTTCAGCGCCAGAACGACGCGGCAGTTTTAAATCAAGCATAATTAAGGCAGGTAATGGATAAAGCTGGCGATCGCTATAAGCAGCTTCTCCCGCAAGGTAAAGTACAGCTGCATCGCCATTGTTAACTACTTGTAGTGGGTTAGTAATGCCAGCTTTGCGAAATGCTCTTTGCACCAGCAAAATATCATGGGGATTGTCTTCTACTAATAAGATTGTTTCCCCTATAGATAAAGTATTCATGGGGATGTTGTCACTTTTGACAAATTAAACCTAAAGTCATTTATCTGTATTAATTTAAACTTTACTGTTAGTTGATTTCTCATATAACTCCTTTTTAACCTCATCAACTGCTGTGTGTGTTGATAGAACATCCAAAAACTACCTAATTATTATCCTGAGCAATTTTTGAGTTTTTGTCTTCTACCGCAGGGGTTATCGAAGTTACATCAAAAAAATCCTCTACTGAGATAGTCATTAACTATCTTTGGTGTGTTGGCGGTCAAATAATTTTGGATTTTAGATTGACTCCACAGGTAGATCTGGGAGCTTGTCAGCTTTCGGTAGAGCAATCCAGAAGCGACTACCTGTACCTAGTTGGGATTGAACTCCACACAAGCCACTCATGCGTTCTAAGGCTTTCCGCACGATCGCCAATCCAATACCTGTACCGGGATAGATTTCTACACCGTGGAGTCGTTCAAACACCCGAAAAATTCGCTCTTGATGTTCTGGTGCAATCCCAATGCCATGATCAACAACAGACAATTTGATCCAAGTAATATTTTCCTGAATATATTCCTCAAAGCAGATATGCACGATAGGTAAATCATCAGGTTTGACAAACTTGATGGCGTTGTTCAATAAATTGGTTAGGACTTGCACAAGGGTAGAGCGATGTGCCATGACCTGTGGTAAAGCATGGTCAATAATAATTTGAGCTTGGTGTTCCTTGATTTGCGCGTCTAATTGTTTCAGCGCTTCTCTAACTACAGTATTTAAGTCAACAGGTTGAATGGGAATTTGGATACGACCTAGACGACTGTAACTGAGCAAGTCAGTAATTAAGGTATCCATTTGCAGCGCTCCCTCAGCAATATAGTTGAGATAGCTTTGACCAAAAGAATCTAGTTGGTTGCTGTAATCTTCTAGTAAAGCTTGAGCAAAACCTTGCATAGTCCGTAGAGGAGCGCGTAAATCGTGAGAAACGGAGTAGTTAAAAGCTTCTAAATCCTGATTAACTTCTTGGAGTTGGGCAGTACGTTGTGATACTCGCTGCTCTAATTCTGTGGCATAATTTTGGAGTTGTTGGCGGAGTTGAGATTGTTGAATGGCGATCGCTAATTGTGCAGAAACTTCACTGGCAATTTCGACAATTTCACTACTAAAGGTTGTTGCGTCAGCTTTAGCTAAAATGATTTCACCAATCACACTATCTTCCACCTGCATGGGGATAATTAAGCAACTATTTAATCCAGTAGCTAGTAATTTTTTGACAATTGGCGGATGCTGGTTCTGTACTGAAAAAATGTGGGTAGTCTGAAGAACTTCCACAGGCGTAAAATCGGTAATTGGCCAGATACTACCTTCGACTAGCTGTAATTCGCCATCACCATTAGCTGCAAGCACCGCGGCTGTATTGTCCTCAAAATTAAACAAAATAGAAAATGCTTGTTGGCAATTTATCAGTTGACGCAACCTTGACAAACCATCCCTAATAATTGTCGCATCAGGTTGAGCCGATAAAATGGCGCGGTCAATTTGATGCAAATCAGCCAAGCGTTGAGCCGAAAGTTGAGCATTTTTAGTTTGCTCAATCGCAGTTTTCAAGGCCTGTTCATAAGTTTGCGATACTTTCAAGATTTGTTGTCGGATGTAATAAGCAAGAATTAGCCCAATTAACAATGCCAAAATAATGCTAGTTGCACTGACTTGTTGCGCTGTATGACGAGCAGTCCGGCTGCGTTTGTTACGTAATTGTTCTTCTGTAGTAATAAAAGCCGCGATTTGCTGGCGCATTGCATCCATCTGCTGCTTACGCACCTCAAAAGCTGTTAAAGGTTCAACATTTCCTTGCTGACGACGTTTCACTGCTTGCGAGATGAGACGATTCCATTCTTGATAATTCACCTCTAATTGCTGCACACGTTGAACTTGGGGAGGATTATCTGCAACTAAATGTTTTAATTCTAGAAAAGCAGCGCCAGTGATTGGCTTGGCTTCTTGATAAGGTTCGAGAAATTCTGGCTTTCCTGTGAGGATATAACCGCGAGAGCCTGTCTGCTCATCTAATAGTAGTTTATGGGTGCGGTAAGCCTGAGCAATGACCTGATCTGTATGATCTACCCATTCCAATGCTGAAAGTAGGCGGTTGACTTGCCACAGGGAAACCCCAGAAAATGACAATAACAGAACGCTGGGAAAAGCGATCGCACTTGTTAGCCGACGGCGGAAAATAGACTTAGCAATTTGCAGCAGCATAACACTATGCTAATAGCTCTGTCTGAAAATTAGCATAGTGTGGGCGTAGGTGCGATCTACCTAAAAGTGTTACTTCCCTAGTCTCAATTTTCCAAATAAGTATCCAAACTAGGAACATCAACCCAACTGCTTGTTTGATGGGATTGATGAGATAAATCCATCAACAATTGCGAATAAACACCTTCTCGCAAGGATGGAACTATGGACTGCTGTTGGTCAATTCCTTGCAACCATTGGTCTACTACCCTGATGAATGCAGAAATGCGGCCATCAGTGAAGTTTTGGGTAAACATTAACTGCTGTGGGATTTCAATTTCTGCTAAAGGTTGTCCTACTTGAGAACCCCAAACGCGAAAACCGTGGATGTAGTCTTTTTGATTTTCGCTGCCTAATACTAAAGTACCGCGATCGCCATACACTTCAACCCAATGGGTTCTTGGTGCATGAACCACAGCACTAATATTCAGTTGACAAGGTGTTCCATCAGCTAATTCCAGGGATAGCAAACAGTTATCATCCGTCTCCACTGGCTTGAGTTGACCATTGCTAGGGTCAATCCGATGGGGGATAGCTGTACTTAAATAAGCGCTTAATCGGCGGACTGACCCAAATAACCAATAAATATAATCAAAGGCGTGGGAACCCAACGAACCTAATGCACCACCGCCTTTTTCTTGAGAAGAATACCAATTCCAAGGGCGGGAAGTATCAGCGCGAGAAGAACCAAACCAATCAATTTTAATTAAGCGTTTGTTGCCGACATAACCTGATGTTAATAATTCTGCAAAGAATTGCCATCCTGGGACAAAGCGAAATTCAAAATCAACAACCGCCGTTACCTTATTTACTGTTGCTAAATTATATAACTCCTTGGCTTCGTCTGCATTTAAAGTTGTCGGTTTTTCTAATAATAAATGTTTGCCTGCTTGTAGCACAGTTTTTGCCATTTCATAGTGTAGAAATGGTGGTGTTGATATACTAACTGCTTGTACTTTTGGGAGTTTGACAATATCTGCAACACTATTACAAGCATGAGGAATATTATGAGCATTGGCAATGGCTTGAGCTTGATGAATATCCCGATGATAAACAGCAACTACCTCAGTTCTGGGGTGCGCAATAAACCCAGGAATATGCACTTTTTGACCAAATCCAGTACCGACTACAGCCACACCAATTACATTCTGATTCATGGTTAATTCTGCCCAGCGAAATTAAATTTAACAATAGATCTATTATCTACTAAATTTCCATTGGGCTATAGTCCTGACTGCTGGAATTTGGCTGAAATTAATTCCACAACTGAGAGCTATTAGTAAAATAATAATAATGTAAATAACTATATATAGAGGCAGAGATGTTTGAAAATTCAATGATTCTTTGCCCTGAGTGTCTACCCAGAAATATCGTATTTTTTGCCTTTTTCAAATAAACAAAGGTAATAAAATATTTATCAGGGGAATATAAACGAGGATATTAAAAAATACTGCGCTTATTAAGCAAATTGGTAGCCTGATAAGCGCTGCAAGATGACATGACATTGCTCATAATCTTGCTTGGTATTCAATATTGTGATTCATTTTTTCCAGCGTTAGCGGCAATGTTCTTTATGATAAATCTTAATGGATGTAAACGTCTCTAGGAATAATAGTCATAAAATTACTGTAGATGTTGATTTTTGAACCTTAAGAGATTAACTTGTAAAAATTTAAGAGATATATTAGCTTTTCATAAATTAAAGTCTGTTTTTAGATGGTAGTTAATTTTCTAATGTTGGTAATATTACTGAAACTTTATAAAAAGTAAAATTTCTATTTTTATATATAAAAATTAGAAGATTTTTTTAAAACTTCTGGATAATAAATATTGATATAGTTAAACTATTAGCTAGTAATAATATTACTAGTTTTAAGTAATTAAATACTAAGAAAATTCTAGGTTAAAATATTGCAGGTAAACTAATGTATACACCTCAAAAACTAAGAGTTACGCCTTCGCAACTAGTAGCTATCACAGTACTATTAACATTACTCTTATTTATTCCTCAAATTTGGCTTAATTGGCAAGCGTATTATAATTTCAATAATCTGACTCAAAATGAATTTAGATTACAGAAATTGAGCGATGAAATTATTTATCTTGATGAAGTATTAACCATGTCAGCACGGATGAATGCTGCTACAGGTAACTTGATGTGGGAAAAACGCTATCGTCAATTTGAAGTAAAACTTGATAATGCTATTCAAGAATCGATTAAACTAGCGCCTCAAGCATATAACAGCAAGGATGCTGAAAAAATTGATGTTGCTAATCAGCAGTTAGTTAAAATGGAATATCAATCTTTTGATTTAGTCAAAAAGAATAAACAACAAGCAGCACAACAACTATTGTCTAGCCGCAAATATGAGACGCAAAAACAGATTTATGCTGATGGCGTTATTAAAAGAAAGCAGAATATATCACTTGAGTTACAACAACAAGTCGCCAAATATCGCCAAAAAATATTTTGGGCAATTTTAGCTTCTATTATAAGTTTATTATTGCTAATTCCTGCATGGCTTTTGGTACTTAATTTATTGCGAGAATACTTAAAAGTGAAAAAAAATGCTCAAGTTGCTTTAGAAGAAACTAATTGGATTTTAGAAACAAAAGTTGCAGCAAGAACAGAAACATTAAATCAGAAAAATATTCAATTAGAACAGACATTACAAGAACTAAAAAACACTCAGGTACAACTGATTCAAACTGAAAAAATGTCTTCACTTGGTCAGCTAGTAGCTGGTGTTGCTCATGAAATTAATAATCCGGTTAATTTTATTTCTGGCAATTTAATATATGCGAAAGAGTATACTCAGAAATTAGTAGATTTAATTAACTTATATCAACAAGAATATTCTCATAATAACTCAAAAATAACTACTGTAATTAAGGAAATAGATTTAGAATTTATTCTTGAGGATCTGCCTAAAATCGTATCTTCAATGACACTCGGCGCTGATCGTATCCGTGAGATTATAATTATCTTGCGTAACTTTTCACGTCTTGATGAAGCTGACATGAAACCTGTTGATATTCATGAAGGAATTGACAGTACTTTGATAATTTTGCAACATCAGCTAAAAGGTAAGCCGGAACAGAAAGAAATCAAAATTATTAAAGAATATTGTAGTAATTCACCTGTTGTTGAATGTTATGCAGGCGGATTAAATCAGGTATTTATGAATATTATTGGAAATGCTATTGATGCTTTACGCGAGAAGGAAGTAGAAGATTTAAAACAAGCAAAGGAACGAAATGCTAGTTGCATTACAATTCAGACTCAAGTGAAAAATGCAGAATCTTTAATAATTAGCATTAAAGATAACGGTTTAGGTATAAGTGAGGAATATAAAAATAGATTATTTGACCCATTTTTTACTACTAAACCTGTAGGCAAAGGTACAGGTTTAGGATTATCTATTAGTTATCAAATTATAGTAGATAAGCATCACGGCAAAATTAACTGTATTTCATCTCTAGGAGAAGGGACAGAATTTGTGATTGAAATTCCAATAAAGCAGACAAATTAAGTAGTCAATCAATTTTAGATTTTGGATTTTAGATTTTAGATTAACTGGGTAAGTCCTATCAACTAACTCTCAGCGCAAAATTCGCATTGTCAAAGGATAACGATAATGTTCTCCATGATAAGCTTTGATGGCAGCAAAAGTGACAAGAAAAGATTGTAAAAAAAGTAACCCAAAAATTAAAAATGTCCAGACTAAAAGCAAACCATCTAAAACCGATTTAATTTCGTTAACTGCACCATTAGTTGTGATGGCAATACCACAGCTACCCAGTACCAGTAACAAAGAAAAAATAATTATAATTAAAGTATACAAAGTTAGTGAGATTTGAAAGTTTAAAGATTCTCTACCTTGAAAGTCAATCCAAGGATATTGAGATTTTTTTAGCCGCCAAATTATTAAGGGTAATAAAATATTCAGCGGTAAATACAAAGGAATACCCAGAAAGACTAATCCAAATAACAATAGCCATGCTACTAAAGCCGAAATATGACATAACATCGCCCATGTACGCATTTGTTTTTGGACTTGTTTTCTCATGGCTTGTTAATTAAGGCTGTGGATAAATAAAATTGATATCTACCACACTACCTTTAAACTAGCAGGACAAAAGTTTAAAATTTGAGTATTTCTCGCTCATAATTTTCGGGTAAAGGTTCTACTTCCCAGACGATACCTTCGCCTGGTTCTAAGGCGACTTCTACATAGAGTTGTTCAACAGCAGTTGTGGCGATATCTTCGTTGTTGGGGAAAGGTTGTAAGTCTTCTGTGAGGAGTCGGATTTTAAAACCGCCGGGAATAGCTGCGCCAACTATGGCGTTACGCAATTCAAACCGCCAGTAGGGTGAGTCTGGTTCGCCTTGGGGTGTAATTGTGAGTTCGTAGAATTGTCCAGCGATCGCCAGCCGTCGTGATATATTCACCTCAGTTTGTCTATCGCCTACACTCCTCGACGCTGCACTTAATTCTAAATTCCAGCGTTCCCAACCAATAGTTTCTGCAAGTTGCGATACGCCACTTTGCAACCATTGTAAAACTGAACGCTGTTCTGGTAATCCGATGCGTTTTTCATAAAGATTTTGTCGCCAACCGCTATGTTCAATTAACCCACCCCAGAGTTGAAAGGGAATTGCTAACCGCGGGGTGATGACTTCGGTGTTAGCGAGGCGGTCAATTAAGTTGTGCGCTTGGGCTTGTGGTAGGGTGGGAATTGCTGTAACAGTGCTGCGTGTCGGTTCTGCTGGACAAAATTCTCGCGCTACCGCTAAGACACTAATATCAGTAATTATCTCAGTCGCATCTAAAGAGTAGGTGCGATCGCCTGGATCATAATTTCCTTTATGCTTGAGTTGGGCATGAGTGCAATAACCCCAAACTCTGACATAGCCTGCATCTGGTTCTACTTGCACAGCTAAATAATAATCACCCAACCAACTTGGTAAATCTACCCATTCTTGTGGTACGCGCAACTCACTCAAATCGATACTTTCACTGGGAACTAAGATAAATCTCATTGCATCTACTGTAATAGGAGTTCCATTCACCAGTTCCCAAAAACTGGATAATGCAGTGGTATTTGGCCAAACCTTTGCCTGTGGTGTAAAGTCCTCCTGTAACCAAGGTAAGACAGCATTCAGGCAAAGTTCATTTAAATAGGCTTGATAATCAGCACTAGGATGAGAAAAAGCTTGACTGCGTTGGCTGAATTCGGGAATCTCTAAAATTAAGTCTGTGGAATTGGTTAAAGTAAAAGTCATGGCGGTTTCTCCGGGGAATGGTTTGGCTAGTTTTGGCGCTACCAGGGAAACAATCTCTTCCCCGCACAGGCTACAAAATGAATTTGGGTATAAGTTAGTGAGAAGATGCACTGTAGTAATTTTGTAGCCATTCTTCCATCACAGCACTCATACTTTTTAGTAAGTCTGATGTCACAGAAATATGCAGACTATCTTTGCACCAGTTAGCTAAAGACCGCAACAAAACCTCCTTCGCTTTGGTTAGTCGCCGCGAAACAGTATATTGTTTCATATCTAGTTGTTTAGCGATCGCATCTTGATTAAGTTGCTGTGCATAGTATAGTTGCAATATTTCCTGAAGTTGCGCTTCTAGTTGGGCGATTGCCGTTGTTAATATTTGATTAATCTCACCTTGCTGTTGAGTTCTCGCTTGTGCTTCTTCTTGGGCGACAATTTCGTTAATTAAAGATTCTTGCGTCCCTGGTAAATTATCCAGCAACTCAAATCCATCATCACCACCTTTGGAGACATTGAGAGAATCGGGGGTGGGATAAAGATACTTGCGAACAGCTTTCGCCGCACTGAGTAGCCACTTTTCCAGAGTTTCGGGATTAGCTGGTTGGCTACTTTGGGAATTGTAGAATTTCGCGATCGCTTCCCAAGTGGTATCATCAGGACGAGATAATTGCCGAGAGTTACTCGCTTTGCTAGGAACATACAAAGTTTTAAAAGCATTCCCAGCCAAAATGTAAGCGCGGACTGTCTCAGGGGATAAACCAGCATTTTGCAACGATTCTTCTAATCGCTTTTGACTAGTTTTGCGTAACAAACCCCAATCACTACAGATATCGACTTCTTGACGCTGACGCAAAGTTTCGCGAATAGCGGTACTAAAAATCAGACTAGCATAGTTTTTTAAAGTACTACTTTGGGAAGGATTGAAACCTTTGAGGACACGTTCAACTTGAGCGATCGCAATTTGAAAACAATCAGATAATTTAAATTGGCTACTAGCAAAACCAGCACAAGTTTTTTGCGATGTCCAATAACAAGGTTCTTGTAAATACGCCGTGAGATGCTGTTTCGCTAAGGATGCGGTGGCTGAATCTTGGCAAAATTTATACCAATACAGTACCCAAAAATATTCCGAATTTTCTTTGGGTATTTTCTGAAGACAACCTTGGATACTGCGACGCAAGCGCGATTCCGTCGCCCAACGACTGAAGCGATCAGCATCAAACTGCACGAAAGTTGAAAAAATTTCAATAATGCTTTGTCGAGGTTGCATAAAAAACTGACAATCCGACCTATAGGATAACGAAAGCTGCACAAACTTTACTACAAGGGCATTGCATTATGTTTCGGCTGTTAATGAAATCTTTAGGGCGATCGCTTAAATGTCAATTGTCGCTAATATCATAATGGAATTTTCCATATTTAACGGGGAGCGGAGGTAGATAAATGGTTCAGTCGCTACCAATTCCTATAAGTGTTGACCAGTTCCTAGACTGGTATCCAACCAATTCAACCCAGTTTCGTTATGAACTTCATCAGGGATTTATTAAACAAATGCCACCACCAACAGGTGATCATGAGTTAGTTATTGCATTCTTAGTTAAACAAATTTTACTGGAGTGCGCCCGTCTTTCAAAACCGTTAGACATTCCTAAAATGGCATTTGTTCAATCAACTGAAGGTGAATCTGTTTTCTTACCTGATGTGCTGTTATTGAATCGTCTTAACCTAGTCAACGAGTCATTATGGAGAACCAAATCAACGTTAACTCAAGCGGATTCAATCCCTTTGGTAATTGAGGTAGTGAGTACGAACTGGCGTGATGATTACTTTACCAAACTTGGTCAGTATGAAGCTATTGGCATTCCAGAATACTGGATCATAGATTATGCGGCTTTGGGTGGAAAAAAATTTATTGGCAATCCTAAACAACCCACTATCTCGATTTACTCATTGCTTGAAGGAGAATACCAAGTTAAACAATTCCGAAACAGCGATCGCATTGAATCACCTACATTTCCAGAATTAATTTTAACTGCCGAACAAATTTTTCAATCTGCTGTAGCCAATTAGGGCGATCGCCCTCTAACTTCTGACACCTGTAAACTGTACTTCCAGCTTCACGCCAATTTTTGTAGCCTTGAGGCGTGTGACTTTACCCATAACTTTGCCGCCACTAGAAGCATAACTTTGCCGTTAACAACACTATAATCCTCATTCTTGCGTCAGCTAATTTTGGATTAAATTGACAGTTTGGAAACATAAGTTTGCCGCTAGTCCGAAATGGAAGGATAAGCTTGCCGTGAGTCCAATCAAACATATAAAGCAGAAAAGCACCAGATTTTTGAGAATGGAGCAGAAGCGATTCATGCTGGTATGGGATAGAGACAGCAATTAGAAACTAAACAACTTCATGTTAGTAGCCTTGGTGAATCAGGATTACTTTATTACAGCTTAGACGATATTCAGCCTGAAGGCATTCGGAACAAGTTAGAAGAGAAAGAATTTTGTCAATAAGTCTTTGAGAATAAATATAGGTGCATAAGAATGATAATTGTAATGAAGGTGGAGAGGGCGAGCTTCCCTCGCCCTCTCCACTACTCCTGTTTTTGATTATCATTATCATACGGGTCTGAGAGAATGATTTGCTCTGTTCAAAATCATGGCAAACTCAATTAATACAAGTAATTGAGCGATTGTAAAAAACCATGAGTAGCAGTCGTAAAACCAATCGAGATCATGCTAAAAAGAAGCAACGCCCAATGATGGAAGACGAAGTAATTGCTTCTCAACTTGAGCAGTTACTTACACCAGCAATCACTTCACAAGAAAATTACTACCGTCAACTGGGATTAAGAGACAGGATTCTCAACTTACCATTAATGGTAGCGGCAGTGCTAACTCTACTGTGGCGAGACGTGGCGGGAGCCACAGAATTAACCAGAATGTTAGCACGAGAAGGGTTTCTGTGGTGTAAACCTCTTGAGGTGAGCCAACAAGCAATATCGCAGAGATTTCTGACATTCCCAGCGCAATTATTTGAAAGAGTTTTTAAAGATTTAGTCCCAAAATTACAAGATTCTTGGCAAAGAAGAAGTAGGCGAAAAGTCCCCCAAAGTGTTCAATTCACTAAGTCAAAATTTGAAAAAATTTGGATAGTAGATTGTTCAATTTTGGAAGCTTTATTTCAGAAGCTTGACAGTTTAAAAGATGCTCCGCCTGGTAAATTAGCTGGAAAAATTTGTACAGTTATAGATTTAGTCAATTTTTTACCTGTAGAAATTTGGTTTAATGAGAATGCCAGAAGTGCAGATACAAATTTTGAATCAGATATTTTAAAGTCAGCAGATCCCCATACCTTACTTTTATTAGATAGAGGATTTTATCATTTTAACTTCTGGCTACAACTAATTGCACAAAAAGTGAATTTTATTACTCGGTTAAAAAAGGGAGCAGCAATTCATGTCGAGCAGGTATTTACAGATAGCTTTTCTTTACGTGACCGTCTGATACGTCTTGGCTCTGGCACTAAGAAAACTCCGTTTATTACTTTACGTCTGGTCGAAGTTCGTTCAGCTAAGACCTGGCATTCTTATTTAACAAGTGTGCTTGAACCTACAGTTTTACCACCATACGTTGTGGCTGATTTGTACCGTCGAAGATGGAGAATTGAAGATGCTTTTAATACTGTAAAGCGGCTCTTAGGTTTAAGTTATTTATGGACTGGTTCTGTTAATGGTGTTCAATTGCAGATTTGGGGTACTTGGTTATTTTATGCTGTGTTAGTTGATTTAGGTGATGCTGTCGCCGACGAACTTTCTCTACCTTTTGACTCCATTTCTCTAGAGATGATTTATCGCGGTCTTTATCATTTTTATGTTGCTCATCAAAAAGGTAAGGCAACTGACCCTATCAAATACTTTGCTGCACCAGAAAATCAAGATTTAGGCATTGTTAAACGACAACGAAAACCAAACATGTTGCTCATCGTTGCTCCTTTCCCTGATCAACAACGAGGCACACCTGAATTTTTCTTTCAGCCACCTTCTCAAATCCCCTTGACAACTGCCTCACAACCTTAACTTGTGACCAATGGCCTGAAGGTGAGTGACTACTGTCAAGCTTGTCAAGTTTGGTTATATGAAAAAATGAATAAAGATTCTCGTCAAAGAACGGG
Organism: Nostoc sp. HK-01; assembly: GCA_003990705.1. Lineage (GTDB taxonomy): Bacteria > Cyanobacteriota > Cyanobacteriia > Cyanobacteriales > Nostocaceae > Nostoc_B. The sequence continues at coordinate 1,222,746 of AP018318.1, read as the reverse complement.
GTTTTCAACTTTGCTGTGATTCGTGGCTTGATGCCGTTAGGCGTTGCTCAACTTATGATTTGCAGAAAAAAGCCCGAAATAAGTGGTGATTCGTGGCTTGATGCCGTTAGGCGTTGCTCAAGACAAAATGATTGAGTACGGTTATAACGCTCCAGAGTGATTCGTGGCTTGATGCCGTTAGGCGTTGCTCAATCTTGTAGCGTTGTCCCCAGGGAATGTCTTATGTGTAGATTCGTGGCTTGATGGCGTTAGGCGTTGCTCAAATAACTGACTGCGATCGCACAAGTGATTCGTAGCTTGATAAGGTTGGGTTATTACTTCACCAACTTCCGTTAACCTTGGATGCTATGGTTAAGGATGCAGAACCGGGACGTAGTGTAACTGTTACTACAGGAACGAAAATTAACATTGGTAAAATTGCTCAACCTAATTATTCCTATACATATAAGAAAGAGACGTGATTCAGTTCACGTCTCTAAGTGATGGGATAAATGCTTTGTGTGTTATGCTGCGTCGGCTACTAGAACACCGATTCAGTAATCAAGATGAAGTAACAGATGGCTCAGTAGTGAGAGTAAAAATTTTTGCAAGGACATGAAGATTATGGACGACGGCAGTACGGCGAAGGTCAAATAAATTTTTGCGGGAACCAACATAACGAGCTTGATCTGTCTGCCAGCGACCAATATGAGATAAAGAATGCTCGACAGCAACACGTTCTCGGAGCTTGGCACGACCAGCAGAAGTGAATTGACGTTGTTTTAATTCCTGAAACAATGGTTCATCAGGATGAATCGAAACACTATCAAATAATTGATGGCGATATTGCCGTAAGAACGTAAACAGCTTTGCTCGTTTAATTCGCTTGACGATACTTTGCTCTAATGCGGATAGCTCTATCGGCGGCTGCCATATCTGGGGTCGCATACGTAAATTCGCTGTTGCTCATGCACATTTATTACCTGAATTTACAACGATTTTAGTTATGCCTCTCCTTGAGACTTTATTCAATCTCCCTCAAAGCTTGTTTATTGCTATAAGTGTTGTCTACTAAGCGTTTTTTCTATTTTCTCTTCCATTATTTACTTCATCCTGGGTTGATTTTTCTTTTCTTCTGCGATTACTGAATCGGTGTTCTAGTGGTGTAAATATTCTTTCTTTTTCCGTTGGACTCCTTCAGAGTGACACTCCTGCGTCGCTAACACCACTTGCTTCTCCTAATCAGAGACGCTACGCGTAGCTTGCTTCCCCGTAGGAGTACAAGTCGGGAAACCCGCCGACACTTGCTACAACGGAGGGAACCTCCGCAACGCAGTAGCTCACTTTTGACTTTTGCCTTGTTGTACTAGGGCTATAAAAATTACCCTTTAATTTTTCACAAAGGACTAATAACCAATGACCAATGACTATTAACTAAACAATCTGCAAAACCACAAGTGTCATATCATCAGTATTTTGCCTATCAGAACCGATGAACTGCTGAACTTGGTCAAATAGATAATCAACAATTTCTTCTGGCCCGTTGCAATAGCGACAAGCAGCGCTAAAAGCTGCTACAAAATTTTCTTCATCGAAGCGATCGCCACTAGCCGCCGCCGCATCAGTCAAGCCATCCGTATAATAAATTACTGTATCTCCAGGCTCTAACTGTGCCTGGGCATCTTCATATTGGCTGTTAGCATCCAAACCAATCAGCATTCCTAGAGTATCTAGACGACTAACTGTTTTTGTTGCTGCGTGCCACCACAAGGGAGGATTGTGTGCTGCATTACTGTATGACAAAATCCGATTTCTGGGATTGTACTCAGAATAAAACAGCGTCACAAAGCGATGGGAATTTTCCAAATCCGCATACATAACTCGATTCAAATTTTGCAAAATCCCAGACGGCGAATTGCCATGCAACACTTCACCCCTCAGCATCCCCCGCATCATTGTCATAATTAACCCGGCTGGGACACCTTTCCCCATCACATCTCCAATGACAAAACCCCAACGACTTGTTTCAGGAGAGACTCTGCTAATTAACTGCAATTGATTATGATTGGTCGGAATAAAGTCGTAATAATCGCCACCGACTCGATTAGCAGGTTTACAACGTGCTGCTAGGGTTACACCAGGAATATTTGGGCATTGGCGGGGTAATAGCCGTCGTTGAATTTCTGCCCCAATTTCTAATTCTTGGTCTAGGCGTTCTTTTTTCCTCAGTTCTACCGCTAGTTCATCATTTTCAATTGCTACAGCTGTTTGGTCTGCAACCAAGCGCACTAGCTTTTGTCTGGTTTCTGTCCAACTATAGTCTGGGTCACGGCTTAAGACGTAGAGCCAGCCTCGTTCTGTATGCTTAACTAAAATTGCCGTGCCAAATATTTGGACATCTGGCCCCAAATAGCGGTGCATCTGATCATCTAAGATACCCGTGGAACTGGCTAGAGGGGTACTATTGGGCAGCAATGTAATTTGACTGCTGGCTGTTTCTAAGGCTTTGCGGATATTTTTGCGCTGGCGACTATCCTGCCAGTGTAATTGCTCTAATCTAACTTGACCGTTAGGTTTGTAGAGAAATAAGGCACTACCATCGGCATCTGTCACCCTGGTTGCCATCAAAGGAATCAGTTCTAAAAACTGATTCAAATTATTGAAGCTTCTGAGAGCAAATCCTAAAGAACTCAGCAAATCTTGAATTTTATTTTGTTCTCGGTGCAACCTGGCGACAAGTTCTTTCAGTGCCACGACTGGTGTGACATCGGTCGCGGCACTATTATTACCATCAGTAGGTTGAAAAGGCACTTGAGACACAGGCACAGATACTATCCAATTAAGATTAGTAGATTGTAGATTGCTTAATAACTTTACTTTGGCAAAATATTGCTAAATCATATTGAGACAAGATCCCTCAATTTAGCAAGAGTAGAAAGACGTAGGGTGTAGCTAGAAAAAAATATAGCATTTGCTGATTTTATTTCTAACTAAATACAGATACAGAAATTTCATGTATTTTTACGTAAAAGCTGATTAGTATAAATCAGTAACTACCTCCATTGTGCGGAAGCTTTTCATGAGCGCAGAACTTAATTAGCAAATCATACATCATGAAACAAAAAATTAATTAATTAATTAATTTTTCCGAATTTTCCGATTTTTTATTGTCTTGGAGAAATAGCCAGATACGGAAATAAACGGTAACTTAAATTTTTCAGTTAAAACTTGAATTTTTCTTTGTTCTTTGGACAATTTTCTAACTTATAATTTATCTCCAGAGAATATTCATGAATTTTTAAGGAAAGTCACTTTATATCTGCTCCTAAGTTAGATAACTCTGTTTGGGTTATGAGAATAACACGCCTTTGCTTATTCACCAACTAATTAGGCTTAGTTTTTATTTTTTCCAGTATTTATAGCAGTTATCAATTAGGTTTACAAGGTTATTGCCAAGAGTACAATCCTTACACGTAAGTAGGTAGAGGTAAATAATTATCGTTAGTATGAAGTATATACTGAGTGGGAAGAGGCAAAAAGCATAATTTATCAGGGTTTTGTCCTATTTAGGAGTTACACAAAATATTTCTCCGTGACCGCTGCACTTCTATGGCTCTTTATTCCGTAACTCATACTTAAGTTCTGTCTTAGTCAAAAAAAACCTACACTGCACGCTGCTGTCAGTGTAGGCTACGATTTTAGCCACTCAATAGAGCCTCGACAAACTCGTAGCTAGAAAATGGCCGTAAGTCTTCAATTCCTTCGCCTGCACCAATAAAACGAATTGGTAAACCTAACTGCTGCACAACAGCCAGCGCGACACCGCCCTTGGCTGTACCATCCAATTTGGTTAAAACTACACCACTGAGTTGGGCTGCTTGGGAAAATACTTCTGCTTGACGCAAGCCATTTTGACCAAGGGTGGCATCTAAAACCAACAAAGATTCGATTTTGGCATTCGGGGCTTTTTTGTCGATAATCCGGCGAACCTTACTCAGTTCATCCATTAAGTTCTTTTTATTTTGCAATCGCCCAGCGGTATCAACTAATAATAATTCTGTTTCGCGGGCTTGGGCTGCGGCGATCGCATCAAATACTACGGCGGCAGGGTCTGTATTTTTACCAGGGTTGGCAATTACTTCTACACCGCTTCTGGTTCCCCAAACTTTCACCTGTTCTACAGCCGCCGCCCGGAAAGTATCTGCGGCTCCAATCAAACATCTATAGCCCGATTTTTGGGCTAAATGAGCAATTTTGCCGATAGTTGTGGTTTTCCCTGCCCCGTTGACACCAGTAATTAACCAAATATTTAGGTGATCTTTTTCTGGGGCAAAGCTGGGTTTGTCAGATTTACGGATTGGCTCATCTAACATATCCCGCAGAAGTTTTTTTAAGTAAGCGATCGCTTCTTCGGGCGGCGTAACTTCTTCACGCAATTTTTTCTGTAAAGCACTAATAATATGATCTGTGGCTTCTACACCTACATCGGCTTGTAAAAGTACAGATTCAATTTCTGTTACCGCCGCTTGGTTAAGTGGCCCTTGTCCAACAATCGCTTTGAGTTGATTGAGAATGTTACGCCGGGTTTTATCTAATCCTTGCCGTAACTTTTTTAACCAAGTTATTTCTTCAATCGAAATATCTTCTGCTCGTCTACCTTGAGCCGCCAATAATTCCGCTGACCAGACAAATCCTTCATCAAATGCCAAATCTGGCATTTCTGTGGCAGTTGCTTCACTAACAGTAGCCGATTGCGTCAATTCCGGTTCTGCTACTTCAATGGCGCTGGCTATCAATCGCTCTTGCTTGGCTTGTCGTTCTGCTGCTGCTCGTTCTAAAAAAGACAATGCAGCTGTCTCGGTTGGCTGTGTTTCTATAGATGTCGGTTCTTCAGCATTAAGTGTAATTTCTGCCTCTGTTACAGGTACTTCTTCAACAGTTGCTTCTAGTTGTGGAGCTTCTATAATTACCGCAGATTCGGGGACGGGAGTCACTACTTCTTCCGTAACTGCGGCTACCGTTTCCGGTGTTGCTGATGGTGTTGGGGCAGTTTCTTCAGTTTCCGATTGTTGTTTTTGCTGAATATTTTTATAAGCAGCTTTCGCAAACGCCAACAAATCTGCTGCCGATTCTGGTGTAGTTGTTGGGTTAGGATCGGATGTTTCGGTTGCCTCTGGTTGGGTTACAGGTGCCGGAGTATTTTCCGCCTGTTGGTTTTCAGAGGGGGTATCAGAAGAATCGTTATATTGACGACGAAACCAATTAAAAGCCATTGCCGCTAACGGTATGAGTTGTTATGTAAGTTAGGAGTTATGAGTTAGTAAGTTATGAGTTTAATTGAATTTGTTACTCTTCCCTATGGTGAAAACCTCCGGGATATCCTCACCTCTCAATGTCGGGTTACTGGTAGGGGGTAATTCCCCCGCAAGCAACTGACTTTTCCACACCTTCAACTCACAACTTAGCATTCATAACGGTTACACAGTTAGGATAAAACACTGGGCAATTTTTTTTGTTCGGTGAATCGGCGCAGAACTCCATTGATAAATCTATGACCTTCATCTCCGCTGTAGCGTTTGGCTAACACCACAGCTTCGTTAATCGCCACGCTGTCAGGCAGGTTTAAAAATCCCATTTCTGCCACAGCGATGCGGAGAATATCGCGGTCAATTTGAGCTAGGCGATTAACTTGCCAATCTACCAAAGCGGCGGATATTTGTTCATCGATAAAGATACGATGTTCATTAACTGTTTTGACAATTTGAATGGCATATCTGCCGACTTCTCTGTCTTGATTTGCCAGTTGAATCAATTCTGGGAACTCAACTGCGGCACCGAGTTGATTAATGGCAGTTTGGGTGTAAGTGATCGCTTCTTGCAGCATAGTCCTCGCGGTATTCATGTCTGAAGCACGAGTTTGACTGGTTAAGAGGCGATCGTTACTGCGTTGCAATTCAGCAGCAGCGTTATCTAAAGTATCTTGAACTTCTGCTCTCAGGGTTCGCACAGTGGCTAATACCAATTTGGGCAGATGTTCCTCGGTTAATTTTTTTGGGTTGACTGGTAGCTGGCTGAGACTTAACAGCGCCAGTTCACGAGCAATTTGTTGAGGTTTGCGGTCTTGCATGGAAGTTAGTGCCTAAGCAGTAAATTAGAGGTTAAGAGTGAATTGATTTTCACAAAGCTAGACATTCATAATATCTATTTACTTGTGTCTTTGCCGGATAAATTTTATATTTCCTCGACGGAAATTACTGAATGCTTTGGTTCTTTAGTTGAAGCTGGCAGGTTTTGTTCTTTACCCAAAACTAAAGGCGGTAAGGGAGTATTCGGTGCCACAATCCCACCAGAGACAATCACCTTAAAAGCATCTTCAATCGACATTGACAGGTTAATAACATCTTCCTCTGGAACTACGGCATACCATCCGGTAGTGGGATTGGGTGTAGTTGGGATAAAAACACTCAACATTGGGCGGGACATCTTGGCTTGGATTTCAGTACCCATAGCACCTGTGACAAAAGCGATCGCCCAAATTCCCTGTCTGGGATATTCTAATAAAACTACACGGCGAAACTTGCCATTAGAGTCTTTGAGTAGAGTTTCTAAAAGCTGCTTCAGGGTCTTATATACTTGTCCCGCTAAAGGAATCGCCTGTAACACTCGCTCACCAACATCGAGTAACCAACGCCCAGCAATATTTCGCGCCATTAACCCAATTAACAAAATACTTAACAGCGGTACTGCTAGTCCAACCGCTAAATTCAGTATATTTACTAGAATTGGGTGCAGTCCATCAAAGGGATTGAGTTGTTTGGGAACTTGGGTAAGAAAGTCGATTACCCAATTGGCGATCGTGATTGTTAGCCAGATGGTGGTTGCTAGGGGGATAACTACTAACAATCCAGCTATCAGGTCATTTTTAAAATCCTGCTTGAGGCGATCGATTACCAAACTTCGTTTCTCCTTTTTTAGGCTAGTAAAACTCTGATGATAGGAATTAATACCAGCAGATGATCAGCTTGGGAAGGTTTTATTGACTACATTTTTGACCGTATTCTATTTGAGAAAGCGGTCAATAGATGCCTGTTACTTTGATAATAGGCTGTTACTACAAGAAAAGTATTTATTTTTCGCTAGTTAGAGATATATATCGCAAGATATAGCTAACTACTGAAAGTTTTTCCATCTGCGAGGATGTTACTTTTCTTTGTACAGCTTGTAAATGATTGTTGCAAATATTTTAATTATTACTGATCCTACCGCGACAAACCAAAATCTGCCGATTGTTCTGAAAGCTAGGTATAACAACTAAAAACGTGCTTTTAACTAGTTTAGAACTAACTAGGAAGTCAAGGGTATTTTTCTGAAAAACTTTTGTTATAAATTTTAATAAAATTCTGCGTTGAGAAACTATCAAGCCTGAAGACTAAAGCATAAAAATAACTTTTACACTTCAGACTTCAGACTTTGCTCTTCATCCTTCTCCAGCAATTTGTGTAGCCACAACCTTGTTGTTTTCATTTTGAGATATGATATTTTCTACACTAGGTGTAGGCAGATACTTCATTTCCCATACTTTCAGTAAAATTAAGTATTCATAAAAAGCCTGTAATGTACACCAAGCCATTCCAGCGCGACCATCTAAGCAGCCACCTAAAAGAAAATACATATATAAAAAGCGTAAAAAAGGTCTAGCTGGTAAACGTAAAGATAAATCTTTTAAAGCACGTCGTCTTTCTACTTCAGTTTTGCCAAAAAATAAATCTCGCCATTCAACTTTGCCATTTTCTAGTTGATTTAATGTCTCTTGAGCTTCATCTGTAGAATAACGATTGTGTTTTTCAATCCAACGACTCAAGCCTTTGCCACAGGTGTAATGTGGGTAAGTTTCTTTTAAAAAGCTAGTAGCCCCTTCGCAAACTTCCCGTTCGGTGTGACCGTAGTCTGTAAACCAGACTTTACCGTGGCGGAAAAGACGCATCTGATAACGGGGATATTGGGTGCTATGGCGAATCCAACGATTCATAAACATCACCCGTTCAGCGACGTAGTAACCAATGTAGTTTGGGTTTTGCATCGCCTGGGTGCATTCAGCAAATAGTTCTGGTGTCATACGCTCGTCAGCTTCCAGAATGTAAACCCACTCGTATTTTGGAGGTATAGACTCTAACATCCAAGTGCGTTGACGACCGTGGCTTTCAAAAGCGTGTTGGACAACACGAATGGGATAGCGACTAGCGATTTCCACAGTGCGATCGCTACTGCATGAGTCCACAACTATAATGTCATCGGATAGCATTGCCGACTCGATACAAGGTGCAATATCTAGTTCTTCGTTATATGTCAGTATGTAAATTGAGAACATGTGCAGATTTTATAGCGATTTTACTAACAGTTAATTACTCAAAAGCATGAAGTATGAAGTATGAATTTTATCGTTCAGCCTTCAGACTTCATCCTTGCTTTACCGTGCAGCAGCTTTACGTCCACCAGTTTGTAAAGCGCCACCACCTCTTAATCCTGTCCAGCCGATAATAATGTACCCAATCGACAACAACAGACTGCTCATACTAATCCGTAATCCAGATTTCCAAGCATTGTCTCTAGCTTGTTTTTCCGCATCTTCCTTGCGCTGACGAATTTGGCTTAATCGCTGATTAGCCAGTCCTTGAGGATCGGTTTGTTGGGCAATAAATTTGTCCAGTTCTTGAGGATTAGCTTTAAACTTCTGGAGTAAGTCTTTCTGTGATTGTGGCAATTGAGGATTAGCCAGAGCTTGTTTATACTTTTGATCATCTTTCAGTAATTCCGAAAACTGCGCTCTGGCTTGGGCGCGGAGTTGTTCTAACTGAGCTTTTCCCTGATCTGTATTAAGTTGCGCTTGGAATTGATTTACTTGGTTTTTCAGTTGGGCTTCTGCCTGATCGGCTTCTTGACCAATTTGAGTGACAGTTTGCGCTTTGGCTTGATTAACATTATTCAAGTGTAACGGGAAAATCAACAAGAAAATTAGTCCCAAAACACTGGATAGAATGAAAGCTGGGAATCTTAAGTCAATCCCTTTGGCACCACCTTCACTAGCACCATCAATCCAATAGCCAATCAACAGGGAACCTAAGCCCACCATAGGCACGATACCTCGGTCAACTAGGGCTGTTGCTAAATTAATTTGCCAGCCGCGATCAGTTGGTTGGAAGGGGAGCAATAAAATTAAAAAGTCCAGCAAAAAGGACAAAATTAAAACTGCCCCAATTACTTTGAGTCCAAGGGCTGCGTTCCCAGAAGTAAAACGATTAGTCATATTCTCCAAACTTATTAATGAATCAGCGTGATTGTCCTATTTAAAGTTACTGGAATATTGTTCCTGTAACTCTGCCTGTTCAATAAAACTATCTCTTATATAGAAAAGGCAAATGTAATACTAGTTATTACCTGTAGGTTTGAAACTACACCACGGTAGCACTAGTTAACCTGTGTGTCTTCAGAAAATACTTGGTGTTTGAAGATACGAGATTAGCTGATATGAGTAAAAAAACAACGTTGATTTTCAGCTATCTATGAATTTCTCAACCAGTCTGACTGCTGAACAATTTCTTCCCAAATTGACAGATCCTCTGGTTGGTCAACGTCAGCCAATGCAGGTAAGTAGGTATGTGAGACACCAATTTTTTCGGCAATAGCCACAGTTTGTTGTAATACCTGAGCAGTTCCCCAATCGATGTTAGCGAATAATTCTGGAATGAAGCGATGCACACCAATTAAGTAATAACCACCATCGATAGCTGGCCCAATTACCAAATCAACAGTTTGTAATTGTTGGAAAGCGGTTGCCAAAATTTGGGAATTTAGTCCAGGGCAATCGGTGCCAATGATAATCCCATATTCTGCCCGCTTTTGGAAAGCATCAAACAGCGATCGCGCCATCCGTGAACCTAAATCACCTTCACCTTGTGATTTATAAAGTAGTTCCGAACCTAACCAATCTTGCATTAATTGCAAATTTCCACCAGTAAACCGCACTTCTACAGAAATACCAATAGCTTTTTGTAATTCTTGGGTTTGTAACAAAGTGTATTCAGTCATTTGCTGTTGCAGATTAGCAGCACCAATACTACCCAAAGCTGGTATTAAGCGAGTTTTAGTCTTTCCTGCTTCTGGATAGCGTGTAAAAATAATTAAGTGCTGTTTTTGAACTTCTGATAATTTCAGCACGCAATAACCTTAATTTTTACCGACTAAAATATCTTAATAGCAATATTTACCACTGTCGTTAGCTGTAGAATGTTCTGCGCCTTTACGCATTGTCCCTAACAGTGTAGAAGCATACACACAACGCCTAACTTTTCCAGCATATTTACTATAGAAAGTGATCTGCCCCAAAACTTTCACATTCCCCCGATGATCAAACTGAACTTGACTTATTCCGTTAGACTGTTGCAATGTTGTCTCAGTTTCATATAGTTGCACGTTCCTATCTAAATTATTCCAGTTAGCTTCCGAGGAATTTACATTAGAAGGGTGAATTGCCCATTTGACAATGCCATTTTGTTGACTAAAACTAGCTTGCCAAGTTAATTTTTCTTTAGCAGCTTGGCTTTGAGCTTGCCGCATAGCCCGATAAACTTCATCTTGGGCAGCATTAAGACGCTGAATATCTATAAAAGCCAACCACTGTGGTATTGCCACAGCAACTAATAAACCAATAATAATAAGAGTTACTAATATTTCTGGTAGTGTAAATCCGCTAATAGATTCACACTTATAATTTTTAGTATGAAAGATAAAATGCACTATATGCTTATTCAAAACTTCATGCACCCAAAAAAGTTAACAAGTAAAGCAAATAATTTTTACTTCAAATTTTCACCATTAACTTATTTGTGAAAATAGCCTTTTTTCCACAGATAAAAAGGGCTAATTAAACTACTTAAAAATAGTTGCATTTCACAGGCTGTAACTAAATCTGTTTTGATTTTGGTTTGGTATTTAAATAAATGTAAAATTATTTTTCGGATATCGTTTAACATGTAAGCTAATAATACCACTGGTCTTATCCAAGGTTGAACATTAATCATTCTCGTAACACAACGACTAAATCCAATCCCGCGGAAGAAGGGAATTAAATAATCTCTGGTTAATCGAGAAGCGCTAATTTTGTGGTAAATTTCCATTTCTGGGTTATACCAAATTTCCCAGCCAAATTTTTGCAGATAAGATAACATTTCTAAATCTTCACCTGTTACCATATTTTCAGCAGTTCTACCAGTCAAAATAAAATTATTTGGGACACTTTCTAACCAAGCTTGTTGTCGGATAACAAGCCCGGCGGATGGTGGAAGTAATTTTTTTGCTGGTTCATATAGTAAGGGTAAATTACCTCGTTCTGTAATTGCTAAAAAAGCAGCAATACGCTGAAAATTTTCTGGGGGATCTATTTCCCATAAAGGATGTATTTGACTAGCATAAGCACCAGCTTTTGGATAATGTTGACCAAAAGTATAAGCTGTGGCTACCCAATTTAAATCTGGATAGTTATCATCATCTAAAAAACCGATTAATTTACCTTTAGCTTCTTTAACAGCAAGCTTTCTAGCGAAGGCTGCACCCTGTTTTGATTCAAAACAATATCTTAAAGGATAAGGTTTTTTCCAAGTTTCTTGATAGGTTTGTACAAGTTTTGCTGTATAGTCGTTGCTATTATTATCTACAACAATAATTTCCCATTGAAAGTTTTCAGTATTAACCTGGTTGTGTAGTTTTTCTAGCAAATCAGGTAAACGTTTGGCTCCATTATAAGTGGGTATCGCCACAGTAAATTCAATAGACATTTTCTTTTGTATAGGTTTTGATTTAATTACAAGCACTATCCTTAGCGCTTCGCATTCCACCAAGAAGTGTTTCTATAATCACGCATCGTTTTAGTCCATTAGTCTGTGTAATGTTGCTAGAGCTAGATGCAACTACTATTTTTATGGGTACTGTAGCATCTACAGGTAAAGTACCATTATTATCAAATGTAATTTTTTTAACTGTTGTAGTAATTACGCTCACACTACTAGTACCCTGATTTGCATTATTCAGATTACTACCTATCGATATTTGCCCTGTTTTTAAGCCTAAATCATTGAATGTTTTATCTTTAGAAAAGTCAGGAGTATCAGAATCAGGGTGAAAGGCGAGTTCTGGTAGGTTATTACTGTTTCTAAAACTGACACTATATTTGAGTTTTTTGTTTTTAGCTTCTTGTCGTGCTTTTTGCAATACTGTTAAAACAGCTTCATTAGCTTTACCTACTCTTTGTCTGTTAATAAAAGCATTCCAAGAGGGGATGGCGATTGTAGCTAAAATGCCAACCATAAGAACTACTGCTATGACTTCTACTAAAGAAAATCCAGCATTTTCTTGAGAACTATATTGATACGTGTAATGCTTAGTTATTAAGCATTGTTTGGAAGAGTCAATAACTCTACTTTTTGTAGATTTTTGTCCAGATTTGCAGACTATTAATTTTTTCATAATTATGCTCCAGTTTACTCAATACCAAGGAAGCCACGACCTTTAATCTGAATATTTGCAGTTGGAAAATAAGCAGATTGCTGAGAACTATATTGAGCGCCAGTTTGAATTCTGGCTAGAGCATTACCTCTGATATAAACTCTTGCTATGTATTTACTTGCATTTACACAAGCATAGAAACTGCCAGTTCTAAAGGTAGTAGGAACATTTGTTTTTGTATAGTCTGGAACTTGTTGCTCACCTGCTGCTGTATTACAAGCTGCTAGGGTTGGTGTTCCACTTGTAGTTTGGTCAATATAATCAGCTAAGGTAGTTAACTTATTGACGTTTAAATCGTAACTGGCTGAATGTTTTCTCCAGTTACCTAACTTCCTCTTTAAATCTCCCTCTAAAGATAGATCAAATGGCATAAAACCAGTACTCGGTAACAACCGATATTTGACTGTTTTTGTAGTACTATTAACAGTCTCTGAACGACTGAAAGAACCAGTAACATCCCGAATACCATCCCGAATTTCCCACCTCTCAATACGGGTAGTAGTAGAATTCCAGGTAGCACTATTATCTTTAACTAGGTAATAAGCTACCAAAGAATACAGCATATAATCTTGGTCGTTACAACCACCCCCGCCAGTACTTGGCAGGTTATATAAGCAACCTGCTCTACCAGTACTAGTGCTAGAAGTTTGGACAATTTGGTCTTTATTTAAAAAGTAGCGCTTCCAAAAAACCAGTACAGGTACTTTATCGGGGTTTGAAGCTGTTCCACTTGGTAATTGTCCTAAAATTCCGTTGATTGTGATTGTTTCTCCGTTTACTGTTGTTGTTTTCCCATATATTCCATCAGCATCATAGATATATACTGCTTGTTCCATGTCTTGGGCAATATATGCTAATGCTGCCTGTACTTCTTGTTCTGAGGTAGATTTTGCCTGCTCTTTGCGATCTGTATTCATCACATCAATCATGAAACCCATCAAAGGTGTGATGACAAGAAATGCCAAAATCAAGGCTACCAATAACTCGACTAATGTAAAGCCTTTTTGTGACTGCAAATGCTGCGATTTTTGCAGCTGAATTTTGAGAAGAAATCTGAGGAAATTTTTCATTTGGCAGTTTTCTCCTGAATTATTAAGCCGTTATTCATAGCTGATTTACTGACAACCTCCAAAACGAGAGCAATAATCGTCAAATTTGGTTTGTTGAGAAGCAACTTCTGTTACAATTTCCATTAATGGTGTTTGACGATCGCCTAAACCACCAGTAAAAGTTCTCGCTTTAGAATTATTGGCTTTCATTGTTTTTAAGGTACCCGTGCCAGTAAAGGCATCTGACCTGTAAACCCGCACGCCTAAAAGGTATCCTTTGGTAGCATCATCATTGGCAGCACTAAGAGTAGTAGCTGTCGTACTCCGAAAGGCTTGAATGACAAAATCTCTAGTACTAGTACTCGTACAACCACCACCATCCCGATCTATGCAGTACAAACTAGTTGTGGTTGTAGTTGGGGCGGAGCCATTCTGACAGTAGCCATTTGTAGGACTGGTGCAGGTAGGCAAAGTTGAACTAGGTGCTGCTACTCCAGAGAACGTACTCCGTTGTGAGTTAAAAGTCTTGTTGGTCGAATTAACTTCATTCAACAGCACTACTTGGTTAGGAACATTAATTGAGCCAGCCTTAATCCCATCAATGTAGGCTCTGGCTGATTGGCTGGCTAATTCAACACGTCTTGCTTGAACACGAGTAGCAAATGATATAACCAGTGCAGGTGCGATCGCAGTCATTAAAATAGCAACGATCAGCAATGCTATTAAAGACTCGATGATTGTAAAACCACCTTCACCAGATTGAGCAGATTTTAGTTTGATTGCTATGTTTGCCACTGTTATTTGTTGACTGAGTTGCTTATGTCTAATCATGATGAATCACCCAACTTTCAAGCAGCATTTTTAAGGATAAGGAGTACTTGGACAAGAAGGACGATAACTAGCCGGAACTGCATAACTTGAACCTTGAGCCGCACACAACAAAGTTTTTACCCAGTCATCATCCCTACCAACTTCGCGGAAATATTCTGCTGGTGGCCCTGCTTGTGGCACAGTAAATCTTTGAGCAAATAAGTCAGGTAACTGAGACAACAACGCTACATCAAAACCCCAATCTCTAGTTGGTGGTGTGTAGTAAGCCGTGGTACCTTGTGGAGTTCCTTTGTTAGTCCAATATGTCATGTAGGGGAAATCAAAGAAACTGCGGTTATTAGTTGCACTACCACTCGCTATTGCATCAGCCGTCGTGATACTGGCAAAAGGTGCTGTAGCATAACTGCTGCGTTTGAATTGAATAAAGCTACCCCTAATCTTGGCAGCACGCAGAGGACTCGTAGAATCACCAGAATCCCCCCAATACTCTAGAAAGCGAACAAAATTCTGTAATCCTGCTGATTCTTCTTCAGGACGGCTAGGGCTATTACCAGATACAAAACTGGAATTAAAGGTATAGTCACTAGTCACTTTTTGTACCCATTGTTGTTGAATACCAGGTGTTTTTGTTCCTTGAGTCAAGGCATTACTGGGGGTACCTAATGGACTATAGATATGTAGCACTGGTACTAATGGAGGTTGTTGAGTACCAAATGGTCGTGACTGTAAGAAGAGTGGTTTATCAACTGCGTAATAGTCGCTACCTGTAGGAGCAGTGTTACTATTGCTGGTTTTAAACCATAACGCTGATTTATTAGTGACTGAGCGCGGTTTATTAGTACTGCTAAAAGTACTGTATGGATACTTTTGGACTTTTCCAGTACTATCAATGCCTATTGGTACTGGCAGCTTGGTACTAGCTGCTGTGGCATCAGTAATTACAGCACCAGTATCATCTAGCAGCTGATTACTGCTGTTTCTGACGAAAGCTACTCTACGAGCGTAGCTTTGGTATTGTGTAAGAGCCGATTGAGCAGTTGTACCAGCTTGATGTGTGTTTGTAATGTCAAGAGCAGCATTGAAAGTTAAATCTGAAACTTTTAATGCACCAGTAGTACCAGGTTTAATATACCAGTCTCCATCTCCACAGGTTGTTGTTGGTACTTTGACACAAACCTCCATGAGATATTCGTTAAAGTCTGTGCGGCGCTGAACTGGTGTAACACCATTGGCAAGGTAAGAAGTTTTGAAACTAGTACTTGGATATCCAGTAGTAGAATCTGCCCAGTTAGCACTGGTCACAAAATTGTTAACTAACTGTGTATCTGGGATACTGTTGGCATTATCTCGTATGTCGTAGTCACCATGATTACGGAAACCGTCTTGGAAATCTCCAGATAAAAGGGTAAGAGAATCAGCCAAGATAGTTGATGGTCGCCACACGTCACCATCACCAGCACTACTAGGACATCCACCTCTTCCTGGGCGGCAAGCAAAATGGGTATTGAATGTTGCTCGGTTGTAGAAGTTGCTAGAGTCAGTCTCGCTATAGTCAGAAAACTCTTCAACCGCAGTTCCATCAGACTTTTGATGCAGATTGAAATTACCTTTAACGTAAACTGGTGTATTACTGACTAAAATTAAGCCTTTTTCTGAAGGATCGTAAGTTGTACTATTGGTTCCACCTCGTGCTAAATTGCTGCCATTGATCAGTCGAATACCATTGGGACGACGGGTGGGATCGAGCTTGAAGTCAGTTTGACTAAATAAGAGCGCTTTATCTGTTGAAGCACTTGAGTCAATGGTTTTGTAACTTAAATCAGGGAGAGAGTCATCACGAGTAGCATAAATAATGCCACTCTTGGGCAACAAATACTCAGTTGTAGCAATGGTTTTATTCGCCAGCCGACCTAAGTTAATTTCGGTAACACGAACCTCTAATGGTTGACGTTGTTCTAAGTCCAAGCTGTATTCGCCTTGGGTACCAGTTTGGTAAGCAGTGCGATTTTGTAAAGCCCTCACTTCTCTGGCATCTAAAAAAGCTGCCTCTCTAATTGCGCCATGAGGAAGGGTAGGAGATATAGCTGGTGTTGCACCATTCAGAATGGAAAGCGAACACAAAGCAGTATCAACAGCGGAATAATCTTCCATTGTGAAATTAGTAAAAGCATTACTATTGCTTGTGTATTTTTCCATTGCCCTTCTCAAAGGTTCATTGGCAATACGTCCATTAGGAAAAACTAATCTTGCCTGTCGTTTGAGTATTGTGAGATTAGCGCTACTAATAGTTCTGCCAGGAAAAGCATAAACAATACCGTTATTGGACTTACCAGCAGTTGTACTTTGATCAGCAGGTAAAGGATATTTCCAGGATGCAGTTAAAGTTAATAGGTTTTGAGCAGTAATATTATTTGTTGGATCAAAGTAGCTACTCACACAAGCTATCGGAGTTTGGGCAGTCCCAGCGCTGCTTTTGAAGTGATAAACTGCTGTAGCCCGCATGAGTAAGTCGCCTTTTTTGGTCTCTCCAGGCGCTCCTGTCATCGGCATGGTATCAGGCCAAACTACGATGTTAGTTTGTGCTGTACCCGCATCTTTAAACCCAGTAGGCGTAGGCATTTTGCCTCCACCACTACCAACAAAATTTGCATCTAGCGTGGGATTTGACAAAAATGAGCGCGTGCTACGGGCAAAAGAAGCTGTACCAGAAGCAACAACACCATCATCATCGACATAGATACCTGCGCCTGTAATAACTCGCAAACCACCGACATTGGATAAAGGATTGGCTGAGTTATCTTCAACAGCTTTTTGTTCCCAGAAATCATTACGGTCTGTTACACCTAAGTTAAGCTGCGGTTGTACTTGCGAAGCACGAGTACGGGCTATGGTGTTAGGGTTATCCCACTTAGTTGTACCGTTATCTACAGGCTGACGAGCTTGACCTGTAACATATTGACCAGCAGTATTTTTCCAGTATGCTGGCAGGTTATTGCCAATAAAAACGCGATCGCCTGAATAGTTTTCTTTACCGTCGTCTTTTTGTTGTTCTGGTTCCGTTGCTGGTAATTTGTCAAGGCTGAGAGTCAAGCCTGTATTAGTAGTGGTAATCTCTCTCCACGCAGCAGGTACTTCAATTTCTGTAGTCCCAGGAAAAACATTACTAGCTGTATAAGTACCAAGTGCTTGTGTATCACTGGGTATAGCACTGCTAACTTCCGCAAAAGGAACACGGCGTGTACGGTTTCTTAAATACAACTCAATTTCATCGTCCAAAATGCTTTTAGCACTCGCTAAATCTAAACCAGTACTTTGGTCAATCCTAGTAACAACATTGGTTTTAACTTCCTGGGGATACCGAGCAACACCTTGAACAGCTGTTTTTAACCCTGAAACTGTGGTTTGTGTTGCACAACTAGTACAAAGACCAAGAGCCGTTTCTTTCATTAAATTGATGCGCTTGTTATAAGCCGCATCATTATGTCCTAACCTTTGTCCACCATTCTCTGTTGTTGATTTATGGTTAGTACTACCAGCAATTTTGATTTTGACGGCTGGACTAGACTGATCTCCAGTCCACGGATTTGTTTTATAACCCCGAAATAAGTGAACACTTATTGGCTCTTTATTAGTGGTTTGCGAAACATTTCCTGTTCCTAAATTTCCGCCAATTGTAATTTTGGCATTGTCAGGTTCATAGTAACAGGAGTTTTTACTACTGACTTGCCGAAAAACAATATCTACACCACTGAATTGTCCCCCAGCTAATAGATTACCGTTTGTGTGAATAGAACCATTTAAAAGTAAATCAGAACCAGGAGAAATTTCTAAGTCATTTTCAAACCAGACCGCTTTATTATTAACAGGAATACGCTCTCTATCTTGTTGATACTCTAATGCAGAAAAACCGCGATTTCCCGGTTCATATTTTGCGGTAGAAAGACCTGTCGTACCTCCTACAGCATCAATAGGTACATTAACTGTGTAAACAAAAAAGCTTTTTGCTAAATTTCCCCCTGACTTGTACCAGCTTGCGTCACCTACTAAACTGGCACTTGTACCAATAGCATCTGCACAGGCTCCACCTACTTGGCTTTTGTCCATAGGTGGTGTTCTAGCATCTAAGGATTTTCTGGCTCTATTAAATAAGTTGCTTGTATTACGTGGCGGACTACGAAAATAAATAGAATAAATAGTAAAGCTATCAAATTTACCATTATTGTCTGTATCAATAGGAAATTTCCAGGCAGTAGTTAAAGTTTCGTTAGTTTCCAGCGTTGAACTAGTTTGAATACCTGTTGTTCCATTAAAGTCCGCAGCCAATTTCAAACGTGTTTCATCACCAAAGTCATATCTAGTATTACTTTTAATAACATCATATAACGCTACATCTGTAGGAGTTGAGCGTGGTAGTGAAGGGTCATTTAATAACTGTTCTAATTTTGACGTTGCGCGATCAACTGCTGGCATAGAAGCGTTAAGAACAGCCTCATTGACTCGCACATTAGTAGCATTTTTAGAGCGCTCAAAAGAACGAAATAAAATTGCTGTAGTTAATAAAACAACCACCAGTGCTACCATAGCCACTGTTGGCAATACAAAACCAGCATTTACAGATTCTCTTCTTCTCTTGCGGAGAAATAAAGTTCGCAGCAGCCAATTAATTTGCTTTTTAACTGCAAATAAAGAGTATTTACTAATTTTTTTGGAGATTATTTTGATTATCTTGACTAGCTGGCGTTTTAAAGACATAACTGCTTTCCTGTCAAGTGATTTGATGCTAATTTATTTTTGGCAATTGTGAAATTTACCTGTTGAGTAATTCTCCAGGCTCAAGTTTTTTATTGATTGCTAATTTTTCTTGATGCTATTGAACTAATTCTTCAACACAGTGAAACACCAGACAATGATGTTTAAGTTATATCATTGCTAAACTTTTTATATTTTCCGGAAAATACTGATTTTTCCAATTAAATTAATTTGCTGCTGATATGGGATAAAATACGGAGGCTTCATATTAACTTTAAAGATATATATTCCAATGGAATACAACTTTATAAAGCTGGATTTGGGAAGATACGCTTAGGCTACCCAACTTTAGAAGAAAAAATATCAATTGAATATAAAAAATATGAATTAATTAAAAACCTCCCTATTGTGGGGAGGTTAATAGCATCAATATTTTGAATTCATTAGCTGTTGATACCTTGCTTGAAGGTGAGTTTAATTAATCTCATTGCCTCATCCTAACTATTTCAAAAGATGAGCATGAAAAACTCACAACTAGGTATTTATATACAAAAGGTGCATAAATACCAACTCGTTGAATTCACCTTGCGGGATGGTTTAGTAATGGTTCAGGTTAATACCTGCTTCTTTAGCCATTGCTTCTAAACCTTTGACTTCTAAGGTTTTGATGGCTTTGGTAGATAGCTTAAGTTTTACCCAGCGATTTCCGCCTTGCCACCAAACGCGCTTATTTTGGAGGTTAGCCTGTTGAAGACGCTTTGTACGGCGATGAGAGTGAGAAATTGCAAAGGCGTTATTTGCCTTTTTACCAGTTAGTTCGCAGCGACGAGACATAGGATTCGACTTAAATACAACCTTTCTATTTTAGGGCTTCGGAAACAGAACAGCGATAATTAAGAGCAGGACTTACGTAACAATATCACTTGTTTTGGGATGTAGCGATTTTAAAAACCTCTAACCTTTATGCAAACTAGTGATTTTTCGTTTTCATCCGTAAGTCCTGAGAGAACTGTTTAGCTCTACTTACTGGCTTGTTCTGTCAGCTTAGTAAGTACGTCATTCGAGCGCTCAACGAAAGATTTCATTCCTTCAGCGTCAAACCCTTTTTGAGACATCAGCGCCAAATCATAAACATGTTGACAAATCAAGTTCACTAGCTGGCCTGTGGGTGATTCTGCTCCGTCTTGAATAATACTACCTTGGTTGAGATTTGCCAGATTTTGAATTAGGGGATGGGAAGTATTTACTAGCAAAATGTGGTCTTCAGGAAATTCTGCATTTTGCTGCTGCATCATGGCATTCATTTCTCGTAGGCGGCGGAGAATTTCTGGTAACAGCACCATTGCTGGGGGTGTCCCTTGGGGGTCATCGGATTTTAAAGCTTCGGTGCGAATGTTAAGTTTGGGTTTGTTAAGAGCTTTTTCAAATAGCTCTTTAATAACTTCGCTTTTGGTTTTGTTGGTTTTGGGGTCAACAATTTCGCCTGATTTGTCTTGATCTAGCAGGGTATTATCTAAGTCAGAGTCTACGCGGGTAAATTTGACATCGTTATATTCTCGTTCTAAGAAGTTGATGAAGTGGGTGTCAATGAATGAGTCCATAAACACAACTTCCAAGCCTTGATTTTTGTGTAATTCTATATATGTGGCTTGGCTGGATTCATCTGTACTATAGAAAACGCGGTTTTCGTGGCGTTCTTTGTTGCGTTCTAAGTATTCTTTGATAGTTGTGTAGGGAGCGCTGCTAGATGTTGTTGGGGTGACATCTTGCCAAGCATCACCTTCTGAGGATTGGACTTCAACGGCGGGAGTTTCAGCCGCTTTTTGGGCAACGTTGGCGGTGGTACGGAAGACAATAATGTCTTCGACTTGTTTCTTGAACTTTTCGTCGTTGAGAGCGCCAAATTTGACGAAAGTGCCGAGATCCTTCCAAGCATTAATGTACTGCTCACGGTCATCGCGGTAAAGTTCTTTGAGGCGATCGCCTACTTTCTTCGCTATATAATCGCCGATTTTGCGGACAGTGCGATCGCCTTGTAAAGCACTGCGCGACACGTTCAAAGGAATATCGCTACTATCAATTACACCTCGCATCGGCATCAGGAATTGCGGCATAATTTCTTCGCAGTTGTCGCTCACAAAAACTTGATTGCAGAATAATTTGATTTGCCCTTTAGTTACATCAACATCTGGGCGCATTTTCGGAAAATACAAAATACCGTTGATAATAAAGGGATAATCTGTATTCAGATGCACCCACAGTAATGGTTCTTCTTGGAAAGGATAGAGATAGCGATAAAACTCCAAATAATCTTCTTTGGTTAAACTACTGGGGGACTCTCGCCAAGGAGCTTTTTGCCTGTTTAATACTTCACCATCCAGCTTGATGGGTACTGGCATAAAGTCACAGTAGGTCTTGACAAGATTTTTAATTCGTGCTGACTCTAAATACTCCTCCTCATCTGTCATCAGGGTGAGGGTGATAGTTGTACCGCGAGTAGTACGGGGAGACTCATCTAGGATAAATTCTGGCGAACCATCGCAAGTCCAGTGAATTGCTTGTGACCCTTCTTTATAAGATAGTGTATCAATTTCTACCTTTTGCGCCACCATAAAGGAAGAGTAAAAACCCAACCCAAAATGACCAATTATTGGTTGGTCGGCTTTTCCTTGATATTTGTGAATAAATTCTTCTGCGCTGGAAAAAGCAACTTGGTTAATATATTTTTTGACTTCCTCTGCTGTCATCCCTATACCGTTATCGGTAATGGAAAGAGTCTTTTTATCTTTATCAATGGCCAGTTGAATTTCTGGTTCGCCTACATCACCATCATATTCTCCAGCACGGGATACCATTTTTAGCTTTTGAATAGCGTCTACAGCATTAGAGACTAATTCCCGCAGGAAAATCTGATGATCTGAGTAGAGAGACTTTTTGATAATTGGGAAAATATTCTCAGTATGAATACTGATAGTACCTTGTTCTAGCATAACTTATGGTTAGATAAAAGATTCTCATTGAGGATCTTAAAGGTAGAGTGAGTGTTATTGCTCTG
The DNA here is from genome assembly GCA_003990705.1 of Nostoc sp. HK-01. Taxonomy (GTDB): domain Bacteria; phylum Cyanobacteriota; class Cyanobacteriia; order Cyanobacteriales; family Nostocaceae; genus Nostoc_B. Next base: position 1,200,525 of record AP018318.1, on the reverse strand, counting down.
TTTTACAGCCTGATTTTCCCCCAATAGCTGTTCGGATTTCCCTACTGAATTAATTTTGGGTGGATTTAGGCACAAGATGTATCTAAAAATGGTGGTGGCATTTTGGAAGAGCTTTTCTTAGAAAGAAGTAATTATGAATAATTAAGTTAAACAATTAAATCATTAATTAATTGTTTAGTTTTCTGGACTGCGACATGCCAATTTAATCGCTGTTGATACTCATTAAACGATGATAAAGAAAGTTGTTTATAATCATTATAATTAGCCATAAGTTTAATTATATAGTTGCAGTAAGCTGAAATATTGGCATCTAATGGAAATATTTTTCCATTGATCTCATCATGTATTAAAGTAGCTAGTCCACCTACATTTGTAGATATAGCAGGTACTCCAAAGGAGTTAGCTTCAGCCACAACGTGAGGAGTACAGTCTGCTGTAGTTGGCAAAATTAAAAAATGAGCTTCTGTAAATAATTGATTTATTTTTTCCAATCCAGATTTTTTAGATTTATCAATAAAATCTATATATTTTACGAATTGTGGTAAAGCCTCATTAATATTTGGTTTGCATCCAACTATTGTTAATTCACATTTTAACCCCAGATTATTTAACTCTTTTGTAATTTGAAAAGCTACGTTACCGCCTTTCCTTATCCAGTCAACGCCTATAAATAATAGTTTGCATGGACTGATAGATTTAGATTGAATAATATTATGTATATCCTCAAAGTTACGATTACATACTAAATTAGCTCCATAAGGAACTACTTTAATTTTATTGGCAGGAATATTATATGTCGTCATAGCTGTTTTAGCAGCCCAATCAGATGTATAGATAATTAACTGACACCGATTTAAGGCTTCTGCTTCCATTAAATGGATGTTACGAATATTTTCTTGGCACAAATTATTCATGTGCCGATAAAAATTTATTAAAGAACTGAGGGTAGTATCTGTCCAGATTACAATCGGTTGCTTACAGTCTAGATAAGCAATTGGCACTATATTTTCTGGACATAATACTATATCTGAGTTAAGAATTTTTAATTTTATCTGAACTTGACGAGCATAATCTTTCGCTATTAATGGTTCTGCCCAACGATAATAATCTTTTTTAGATATATAGTGGTAAAAGCTCCATTTTAATTTAGTTAAAGCTGTAAAATTTTTACTAAGTGGGCCTAAATAGTCTAGTTCAATAGATTCATCTATTAAATGTTTTGATATATGATAGGCTGCGGCACAAACTCCTTGAACATCTTTTGACCAAGAGTTTTGGTTTAAAATATCATTTACAGTGGTGTAAGCAATTTTCATAAGTTATTGTATAAGTTTTATTTAAATTTATAAACTATTTTCACTTAATTTCTGTTTTGATATAACCAAAAAAAGTACTAACGTCAGATATTTTTGGAAATTTATCAAGTAATAGTTTAGCTATTTGCTTAGGCAATATACTCATAATTATTAGTTTAATAATAGCTTTATAAATAATCATTTTTTTTAGAATAGTGCTGTCATTGATGATAATCATCCATAAAAAACGAGCAGCATGAAAAGTTTTTTGTTGTCCTGGCTCTACTGTAAGTGCTTTGTAGCTAAGATATTTATAAAGGTTAGCAACTCTATAAGGTTTTAAATGCTTGAATGTAGGAGGTACATTATTAAATACTTTGTTAATAATTCTTAAATTTGATGCTTCAGAGCCTAAAATATTAGAAGACTTAGAGTTAGTAGATATTCGATAAAGAATTTGAACTTTTTTGATAGGAATAAAATTATAATTAGCAGCTAATCTTAACCACATATCAGTGTCTTCTGCATTAGTTAGTAATTCATCAAATTCACCAACTTCTCTAAAAGCTTGTCTACGCACCATCACATTAGAACCGCTACCAATAAAGTCATCTAGTAATAGTTGTGCATAAACGTTACCTGTCCAAGTGGCGTGGCTGCATTTCCGTAAAAAATTATCATTTTCATCAATGGCATCAGTAAAACTATAAGCCACAGTAGCATCGTTATGTTCTTGTAATGCCTGATATTGTGACTTCAGTTTATCTGGTTTCCATAGATCATCAGCATCCAAAAAGCTAACAAATTCAGTAGTGGTATGTAATAATCCACGGTTACGATTTACAGACGCGTTCGCTTGAGGATAGGTAAATAATTTGATGCGACAGTCTTGAAAACTAGAAATCTGATTTAATGTTGAGTCGGAGGAAGAAGAATTAATTATAATTAATTCAAAATCAGGTAAACTTTGCTCTAAAACAGATTTAATGGTTTTTTGAATTGTTTTCTCAGCATTATAAACAGGAATTATGACAGATACTAGTGGCATAATATGAGCTAGTAATTTGGATATATTTACTTGTTTTTGACATTGACAATAACTTTCTGCATTTTTAGTCTCCAGATATAAACAGGACTAATTAGAGTACTGATAAGTCTTTCCATTTCACAAGCTGCGACAATATCAGTAGATATAACTTGTCGATAAAATATGAAATGCAATATTACTTTACGGGTATCGTTCAACAAATATGCAAAAAAAGCGAAAGGTCTTTGCCAAGTTTGAATTAACAACATTCTTAAGTAATATCGAGTTAAACCAATTCCACGCATAAGCGATAAAAGGTAGCCTTTTTCTAAGCGCCAAGCAGGAATGATATGATCTACTTCCATTGCTGGGTTATACCAAATTTCCCAACCGGCTTTTTGAATATAAAATAAGGCTTCAGCATCTTCACCACCTAACATAGATGAACCAATTCTTCCGACCAGGAAAAGTTGCTGAGGAACATTTTCTTTCCACGCATTTCTTCTGACTACTAAGCCAGCTGTGGGAGGGAAACCTTGACGATGAGGATAATACTGATGAGGTGTTTCACCTCTTTCAGTAATTGCTAAGTAAAATAAGATTGGTTTAAGATGTTCTGGTGGTTTTACTTCAAAACAACCATGAATTTGACTAGCGTAAGCTCCAGCTTGCTGATGAGCTTGTGCAAATCGATAAGCTGCTATAATCCAGTTAGCATCTGGTAAATTATCATCATCTAAAAAACCGACAAGTTCACTTTTGGCTTCAATAATTGCTCTATTTCTAGCAAAAGCTGCTCCTTGTTCGGCTTCAAATATATATCTTAAAGGAAATGGTTGTTGCCAGTTTTGTTGATAGTTATAAATTAGTTTTGCTGTACAATCCTTACTATTATTATCAACAATAATAATTTCCCAAGTAAGATTTTCAATACCAACCTGATTTTGTAATCTCTCTAATACTTGAGGTAAACGTCTCTCGCCATTGTAAGTAGGAATGGCTACAGTAAAATCAATAGACATGGCGAAACAAGTCTTAAATTAATACATCTGATATCAAAAGAATTGACGACAGGTGTGACACAGACAAATCATTTTTTGAAAGTTTTTGCCGTAATTTATAATCAATTCAGAAATTAATTGTCATGAATAAGTTTTTGCTAAGGCATAAAATTTCACGCCCCTAGTCTCACTTGTTTATTACATTCTTTTTTGCAATTAACAAAATTTATCTAGTTGTGTTAATTGTCAATTTGAATCACAACAATTTAACATATTAGATATTAGAGAAATAAGCAGTGAAATTACCTAAATCTAGTTCTCTTAATAGATATTTATGCAGTGGGCAATTTTCTCTCAAACATAAACCCCAACCCTTGCTCTACAAGGGAAGGGAAGAATTAAAGCCTCTAACGCCACTTGCTACAACGTGACGGCACTTCTTCCTTCAATGGGGGAAACAGCGCAACACGGTGGCTCATCTTTGTAGGGGAGAGGCTGAGAGAGAGGTTTTAAGAATAAGTCGCATATTGTGTTATTTAAATTAACTAGAATAAATTTTCATTTATTCTTTGTTCTAGTAAATCCAACAAACCATCGACATCTTTACAAATTTGGGCAAAACAATCAGGTGGTGATGGTTCTGGTGCAAACTGAATTAACTTAACTTCCCCTTTGCCAATTCCAATCATCAACACTTCTACTTCTGGTTGATGATGTTCAATGATTCCCAGAATTTCTTGCAGGCGATTTTCAACGTTATCATTTAATTTTTCTATCGCTTCTTGTGGACAATATACAAAGTGGGGAGTTGGTTGTAAATCGATGCCGATAGTACCCTGGCTATTGCCATGTTCTAACCATAATGCCCAAGATAGCGCTGCCAGTTCTGGTTGATTTGCTTTAACAAATTTATCTAACTGACTACGCCACTTACTATCTGCTGATTCCGGCTGGGTACTACCAAACATCATAATTAATTCGTAATTCCTAATTCGTAATTCGTAATTAAGGCACGAATGTCTCTCGCGCCTTTGCGTGAGGCTATGTCAAACCCGACTGCACGCGCCATAAACTAGCGTAAACTCCATTTTTCTCTAGCAATTCCTCATGAGTTCCCGATTCTACTAATTGTCCATATTCCATGACATAAATACAATCGGCATTTCGGATAGTGGAAAGACGATGAGCGATCGCAATTGTGGTTCTATTTACTGTAATCTTTTCTAGCGATCGCTGGATAGCAGCTTCGGTTTCATTATCTACGGCTGAGGTAGCCTCATCTAAAATCAAAATCGGGGGATTTTTTAACACTGCACGCGCGATCGCAATTCTTTGGCGTTGTCCACCAGATAGCTTTTGTCCGCGTTCTCCGACAATTGTCTCATAACCTTGGGGCAGATTTTCAATAAATTCATGGGCTTCTGCCACTTTAGCCGCTGTAATGATTTCCTCTTGTGTAGCAGCAAAAGTCCCATAAGCAATATTTTCTGCTACCGTGCCGTGAAAGAGAAATACATCCTGGCTAACTAAGCCTATACAACGGCGCAAATCACGCAAATTTAAGTCTTGGATATTAATTCCATCTACTGTAATTTTGCCAGTTTCCACCTCATAAAACCGTAATAATAGCTTGACGAGGGTACTTTTACCGGAACCTGTAGAACCGACAATGGCGATCGTTTTGCCAGCGGGAATTTGCAAAGATAGATTTGTAATTACCGCAAATCTATCTTTATAAGCAAAGGTGACATTTTTAAATTCCACTTCACCGCGTACTTTATCCACAGGTAAGGCTACATTTCCTGGATGAATTGTAAGTGGTGTATCCAATAAATTCATTACTCGTTTAGTAGAAGCCATCGCCCGCTGGTATTGGTCAAAAGTATCTCCTAGTCTAGTTAAAGGCCACAACAACCTTTGAATTAAAAACACCAACACACTGTAGGTGCCGACCGTCATTTTTCCCGCAACAGCAGCCATTCCACCATATAATAGTAATGCGGTAAACCCAACTAAAATCAGCATCCGAATTAGGGGAACAAATGCAGCCGAAAGTTTAATTGCTTTAGAGTTACTTTTTTTATAAGCTTCGCTATCTTGGGCTAAACGGTAACTTTCATAATCTTCGGCGGTAAAACTTTTAATCGTAGTAATACCGCTTAAATTATTTACCAGTCGCCCATTTAAATAGCCGACTTTTTCTCTGACATCAGCATAACGTGGTGCAAGCAGCTTTTGAAAAGCAAAGGAACCCCAGAGAATAAAGGGCATCGGCGACATCGCCATCCACGCTACACTAGGAGCCAATATAAAGAAAGCTCCACCGATAATGATTACCGTCGTGGCAACCTGGATAATGTCATTGGCTCCCACATCCAAAAAACGCTCTAGTTGGTTGATATCATCACTGAGGATGGACATCAAACCACCAGTGCTGCGTTCTTCAAAATAAGCTAATTCCAAATCTTGTAGATGGTTGTAAGCATCCAGTCGCAGGTTATGCTGAATATTCTGCGCTAAATTGCGCCACAGTTTAGAGTAAGCGTACTCAAAAACCGACTCTAGTATCCAAATGATGGCAGTGAGTAGAGAAAGAATTAAAAATTGTCCAAAGACATCTTTTACACCCAACTGAGCAATGATAGAATCCTGCTGCTTTACTACTACATCCACCGCCACACCAATTAATCCCGGTGGTGCTAAATCAAAAAGTTTGTTGAGAATTGAACAACCAAGTGCTAACCAAATTTGCTTACGATACTGGTGTCCGTAGTCAAGCAGGCGGTGGAGGGGATGCACTGAATGTCTACGCTTGTTTAATATCTGACGAGAATTAAATGCTATAGCCACAGTCGTTTACAATTGTGTGCATTTGATAATAACACGGAGAGGAAGTATCTGAATTTTGTAGATTTGAGCCAGCCTCAGCAGGCAAATAACCAATAATCTATTGATGCTACAATCCCCCAGAGCTACTTGTGGTATCAATCGAAAATCCCCAGCCCCTAAATTTATTTATGAAGCTAATTCAAAATCCAAAATCCAAAATTTAAAATTGCTTGACGTGTCACCATAATACAGGAGTTGCCGGAAAAGCTAAAAGGAGATACAACCTTGAAAAGTCAGCAATTGGGAAATTGGCAAACTACAGTTTTAGGAATTTTGTTAGGACTACTGGTGATTGTCGGACTAAATGCCTTTATTATTATCAACCCAGGACAAGCAGCGGTGATTAGCATTTTAGGTAAAGCTAGAGATGGTGCTTTATTGGAGGGTATTCACTTGAAACCTCCCTTTATTTCCGTGATAGATGTGTATGATTTAACAGTGCAGAAATTTGAAGTGCCAGCAGAAAGTTCGACAAAGGATCTGCAAAATTTATCGGCAAGATTTGCGATTAACTTTCGTCTTGATGCCTCACAAGTAGTTCAGGTGAGAAGAAAACAAGGAACATTAGAAAATATAGTATCAAAAATCATTGCCCCCCAAACCCAAGAAGCATTTAAAATAGCAGCTGCTAGAAGAGAAGAGGCCATTACCAAACGCAGTGAATTAAAAGAAGACTTTGATAATGCTTTAGGCGATCGCTTAGACAAATACGGAATAATTGTGTTAGATACTAGTGTGGTTGATTTAACTTTCTCCCCTGAATTTGCTAGAGCAGTTGAAGAAAAACAAATTGCTGAACAACGCGCCCAAAGAGCAGTTTATGTAGCACGAGAAGCTGAACAAGAAGCCCAGGCAGAAATTAATCGCGCTAAAGGTAAAGCCGAAGCACAAAGGCTTTTAGCTGAGACTCTCAAAGCCCAAGGCGGGCAGTTAGTTCTGCAAAAAGAAGCAATTGAAGCATGGAAAACAGGTGGCGCGCAAATGCCTAAAGTTTTGGTTATGGGTGATAAATCACAAAGTAGTGTACCTTTTATTTTCAACCTGGGGAATGTTCCCAACCAACAATAATTCAGGTAAATTAATCAAGTAAATTTGACCTTGCCAATTTTAGATTTTTTGTTCATACGGGAAACTTATCTACCCCAATTGTTTCTCTTTAGAGACAGGATCAGTCCAAAATTCAAAATTAATCGGCTGTGTTCACCTTACACACAAAGCAAATCCTAGAAAACCATGATTAAATCTATGCCAAATTCCAATCAACTTCCCCTGACTGTCGCTGAAGCTAGAAAATTCCTCAACAAATTCAACTGTTTAGATATTGCACCAGTCCTTGATGCTTCCGAAAAAGCCTTGGTACGCCAAGCTTTAATCCTAGTTACTAAACTTTCTGATTATCAAATATTGGGAATTTGTGCCGACACAGCCGAAGAAGCACTACTAGCAATGAAAACTTATTCGCGGGCTTTGGGTTATGGAGTACCAACTGATTTACCCGCAACTGATGGCCCAGTTTATATCAAATTAAACGGCAAAAATGGTCTATGCTATCTTGATTCCTACGCCGGACATCATCGCGGTGTATTAGTATCTTGCCAATCTTATGATGAAAGAGGAATCAACGAAATGTATGGACATCTACCCCTCGATTTATTTGCTTAAAACTGGGAAAATGTAGGTGAGGCAATAACCTGACCTACTAACTCTCACAAATAATAAGTCACCATATATCATGAGTATTATTACACTCCAATCTATTAAAAAAGATTTTGGTATCAAAGAAATATTAAAAGACGCTAATTTTAGCATTGATGCTAATGATAAAGTTGGTTTAATTGGTACTAATGGTTCTGGTAAATCAACTCTATTAAAAATGATTGCCGGACTAGAACCAGTTGATAGTGGGCAAATTATCACTAGCTCTGGTGCTAAAATCATCTACTTACCTCAGCAACCCGATTTAGATGAAAATCGCACAGTTTTAGAGCAAGTTTTTGCTGATAGTGGCGAACAAATGAAATTTGTGCGTGAGTATGAAGAATTATCAAATCAACTCGCTCATGATCCCGAAGATACTCAGTTAATGTCTCGTCTATCTACAATTATGCAACGGATGGACGCAACAGGCGCATGGGAACTCGAAACCAACGCTAAAATAATTCTCACAAAATTAGGAATTGCCGATTTTGATGCACCCATAGCCACTTTATCTGGAGGATACCGCAAACGCATTGCCTTAGCAACAGCATTACTATCAGAACCAGATGTTTTGCTCATGGATGAGCCGACAAACCATCTTGATGCGCTATCTGTAGAATGGTTGCAAAGTTATTTAAATCGCTTTCGCGGCGCATTATTATTAATTACTCACGATCGCTATTTCTTAGATAAAGTAACCAATCGCATCATCGAAATTGACCGAGGTGATATCTATACTTATACAGGTAACTACTCATATTACCTCGAAAAGAAAGCCTTAGCTGAAGAATCTGCCGCCAGTACTCAACGCAAACATCAAGGAGTATTGCGACGAGAATTAGAATGGTTAAAGCGTGGCCCTAAAGCCAGAAGTACAAAACAAAAAGCCAGAATTCAGCGTGTCCAAGCTATGCGCGAAACTGAGTTTAAACAAGGCTTAGGTAAAGTAGATATTTCTACAGTCAGTCGCCGCATTGGCAAAAAAGTTATTGACTTAAAGAATATCTCTAAAGTTTATAACGACAGAACTCTGATTAAAGATTTTACTTACGAATTCAGTCCAGAAGACCGCATTGGTATTATTGGCGGTAACGGTGCTGGTAAGTCCACCTTAATGAATATTATTACCGGGCGAGTACAACCTGATGCAGGTAACGTAGAGATTGGTGGTACGATTCACATTGGTTATTTTGACCAACATTCTGAAGAATTACTCACGGCTTTGAATGAAGATCAGCGTGTGATTGACTACATCAAAGAAGAAGGTGAATTTGTACAAATTGCTGATGGGACGAAAATAACTGCTTCCCAAATGTTAGAGAGGTTTTTATTTCCTGGAAACCAGCAGTATGCACCAATTCATAAACTTTCTGGGGGAGAAAAACGCCGTTTATTTTTGCTACGCATATTGATAAGTGCGCCCAATGTCTTAATTTTAGACGAGCCTACTAATGATTTAGATGTGCAGACATTGGCAGTGTTAGAAGATTATTTAGAAGATTTCTCTGGGAGTGTAATAGCAGTTTCTCATGATCGCTACTTTTTAGATCGCACTGTTGACACAATTTTTGCTTTAGAGGAAGGCGGCAATCTTCGTCAATATCCTGGTAATTATTCTGTTTATCTCGACTATAAAAAAGCTGAAGAAGCAGCACAACAAGAAACAGTTAAAAATAACGATAAACAGAAAAACTCTGAAGTTCAATCAGCCACTCAACCTAAAGATTCTGAAAGCAAAAAACGCCGCCGACTATCTAATTGGCAAAAGCGTGAATTTGAACAATTAGAAGCTAAAATTTCTCAATTGGAAGCTGAAAAAGCTGAAGCAGAAACAGCGATGAATAAAGTTTCTCCAGGAAATTATAGCCAAGTACAAAAACTCTATGAGCAGGTAGAAACTCTTAAAAAAGCAATTGATACAGCTACAGAACGTTGGTTAGAATTAGCCGAAATAGAATCTTGAAATTAATGAAGCTTTGTTGAAGTTTCTCTGATTTTTTGTTGTTGAGAGCGTAAACCCTTGCCCTTTGGTAAGGGCATTTTTATGATTAGATTAGAATTCCGCTATCCAGAGATTGTTTACTTACAATGTTGAGTCAACAATTTATCTTATGCTTTAGCGAGTAAGCTTTAAACTATTGTGTCTTCCATGCCAATTAGTTGAATTGTTTCGATACAGTCAAATCAAAATGACTTTTTCCCTAAGTGCTTGGTGATAGTTTACAGCCTATCTTACCGTTCAACCTAGCTCAATACCATGTTAAGTTCTCCAGTTGTTCTGTCTTTGATTGTCACCCTGATTGCTCTGGGTGCTGGAATCATGGGACTATCTATTCTTAGAACACGAAAAATTCTCACATTTTTCAAGACAGAACCAGATAAGCTCAGTTGGCAAATTCTGTTTTCGCTCATGGTTTTTTTTCTGGGTGGTTATTCGTTATGTATTTATTTAACAATTACGAGACTATTTGAATGGATACCATTACTGACTGGTATGGTTTTCTTTTTTGGCGCATTATTTGTTTTGTTTAGCGTTACTATTTACTACCAAACACTAAAAAGATTGTTTCTAGTACAGGAACAATATCGTATAGCCAAAGAAAACGCAGAATCAGCTTTATCTAAATTAAAAGTAACTCAACAATCTCAAATGCAATTAATTCAACGCGAAACTATGTTAGCTTTGGGAAAAATGGTAGCTGGAGTTGCCCATGAAATTAATAATCCAGTCAGTTTTATTCATGGCAATTTAGAATATCTTCGTCAATATACTAATGACTTACTCAATCTTTTAACAACTTATGCTTCTGTATATCCGAATCCAGATATCAAAATCGTCAAAGCTATTGCTAAAAGCGACCTGAATTTTATCCATCTCGATTTGCCAAAGCTGCTGGAATCAATGGAGAATGGTACAAATCGAATTAGTGAAATTGTAGAATCACTTTCTAGTTTCTCACGTTTGAATGAATCTGACTATAAAAAAGCTGACATTCATCAATGTATTGATAGCACACTTGTCATTTTGCAGCATCGGCTTAACCGTTATGTGAGTCATATTGAACCTATTTCAGTAATTAAAGATTATGGCAAAATACCTCAGATTTATTGTAATCCTCGCCTTTTAAATCAAGTATTTCTCAATATAATTAATAATGCGCTTGATGCTTTAATTCAAAAAGAAGCTAATCTTGATAAAAATAAAGCTGAAACACTAACTATTTGGATTCGGACAATTCAATCTCAGGACAATCAAATTACAGTTTCATTCACTGATAATGGTTGTGGTATGAATGAAAATATTTGCCAAAGTATTTTTCAACCTTTTTTTACTACTAAGCCTGTTGGTCAAGGAACAGGTTTAGGCTTATCTATTTGCCATCAAATTATTGTCGAGCAACATGGTGGCTCAATTAAATGTGTTTCTTTGATTAACCAAGGTACTACAATCGATATAATACTGCCGATAAGAAGATAGTTATCATCTATTGATATAATGATTAACTTAACAACTCAAAAATTACGAAAAAATGCAATTCAGTTTTTAGAACAAAATCCTAAACAACGGCTACAAACTCTCAAATTGTTAGGAATAGGTCGTTATGAATTTTTGACTAAAGTTAAATTGAATGAAGCAAATATAGTTTGTATAATGAGATTTTTTCAAAATCCTCAACAGCTAAAATTTCCTAATTTAGTTAGTGCTGATTTGTCAGATTTGGTATTAGATGAGGTAAATTTCATTAGAGGGAATTTAACTTATGCTAATCTACAACGTAGCAGTTTAGTTAATGCTGACTTGCTCTTTGTTAATTTTACTAAAGCTGACTTACGTGATGCTGATTTAACAGGTGCAACACTGAATGAAACAATTTGGCTAGATGCTTTAGTGGAAGGTTGTCAATTTGGTCAAGGTATCGGTTTAACTCAGCTACAGTCTCAAGATTTAAAACTACGGGGAGCTAAGTTTACTCATCCAAATAATGAGAATTGAAATCCGAAAAATTATAAGATGATGATACTGAAATTTTTCTGGATAAATTGATGAGTAATTCTATTAAGTTACCTAAAAAACTGATGCTGTTGGGTTCAGGCGAACTCGGCAAGGAATTTGTAATTGCTGCTCAACGTCTGGGTAACTATGTAATTGCTGTTGACCGTTATGTTAATGCTCCGGCTATGCAGGTTGCTGATTGTGCAGAAGTCATTTCAATGCTGAGTACTGATGATTTAGAAGCGGTAGTTACAAAATATCAGCCTGATTTGATAATACCAGAAATTGAAGCAATTAGAACAGAGAAGTTACTAGAATTTGAACAAAGAGGTATTACAGTTATCCCGACGGCGGCGGCGACTAACTACACAATGAACCGTGACAGAATTCGGGAATTAGCACACAAAGAATTAGGCATTAGAACGGCTAAATATGGTTATGCAGTAACGCTGGAAGAATTAATCTCAATTTCATCAGAAATTGGCTTTCCGAATGTGGTGAAACCTGTGATGTCATCCTCTGGGAAAGGTCAATCTGTAGTAGCAAATCAAGATGAAGTTGAAAAGGCTTGGAATTATGCGATCGCTAATTCCAGAGGCGATAGTCAAAAAGTCATTGTTGAGGAATTTATCAACTTTGAAATTGAAATTACATTGCTGACAATTAAACAATGGAATGCGCCAACAATCTTTTGTTCGCCTATCGGTCATCGTCAAGAAAGAGGTGATTATCAAGAGTCTTGGCAACCAGCAGACATATCTGAAGACAAAATATTACAATCTCAAGCTATAGCTAAAAAAGTTACCGATGCTTTAGGCGGCGCAGGCATTTTCGGCGTGGAATTTTTCATCACCAAAGATGAAGTAATTTTTTCTGAACTTTCACCTCGACCTCATGACACGGGTATGGTGACATTAATTTCCCAAAACCTAAATGAATTTGAATTACATTTAAGGGCTGTTTTAGGCTTACCGATTCCTCATATTGAACAACTTGGTCCTTCAGCTAGTGCAGTCATTTTAGCTTCTGAAAAATCAGATTCAATTTCTTTTATCGGAGTTGCTGAAGCTTTAGCCGAAAAAGATGTCGATATTAAATTATTTGGTAAACCGTCGGCTCATCCTTATCGACGGATGGGTGTGGCCTTAGCAAAAGCTGAGACTGTTCAACAAGCAAGAGATAAAGCGATAACAGCCGCTAATAAAGTGCGAATAATCTCGACTTAAAGAATAGAGAATACTTCAGTAATAGGGTTTATATATTGAGTCATATTTGATTTCTCAAAATTGGCGAATTAGATCCCTGGCTTTTCAAATAAGTCAGGGATGTTTTATTTACGAATATTTTTCACAAAATATGTAAATTTATTAAATTACTATAATAAACTCATTTCAACGTAGTTTTTTGTTAGTTTTCCGAATTTTTAGGGAATTCTGGATCTCAAGTAGATTTGTGAATGACTCCAGTCCAGTTCCCAATATAAAACCACACATTAAAGAGTGGATTCCCCTCAGAAAACTTGCAAGAGAATAAGTAATCAAAAAGCATGAGCGAAATATCAGAGCCAACCAACCCCCAAAACGCTCAACCTTATCAGGGGATTGGAGCTGAAACTGAGAGAAATTCCAATCTATTAGAACAAGCTCTACATCAATCAATTGAATATGCCCCGATAGGAATTGTCATATTTGATTGCGATATGCGTTATCTAGCTGTAAGTCATAAATGGCTAGAAGACTATAACTTAACCAAAGATATTATTGGACACTCCCATTACGAGATTTTTCCTGATGTCCCCCCAGAATGGAAACAAATTCACCAACAGTGTTTAGCAGGTGCGATCGCTCAACGTGAAGAAGACCCTTATCCCCGCGCCGATGGTTCTGTAGAATGGGTAAGCTGGTCAATTCGTCCTTGGCATTTAGCAAGTGGCGAAATCGGCGGAATTATGATGTTTACTCAAAACATCACTCAGCGCAAACAAACAGAAGCCGCTTTAAAAGAAAGCAACATATTACTGCGCTCGATTTTAGAAAGTACACCAGACTTTATTGTTGTTAAAGATTGTAAGGGAATATATTTTACCCTCAACTCTAGTTCTGCCAACTTTCTGGGCAAAACTGTTGAGGAAGTCATCGGGAAAGACGATACGGAAGTTTTTCCACCTGAAGTTGCATTTGCAATCATGGCAAAAGACCGCCAGATAATCGAAACAGGTGTTGGCGTAACTTACGAGGAAGAACTCTCTAATGGGAAAAGTCAAGGAACTTATTTGACTTCCAAGGCTCCTTGGCGGGATACTCATGGCAACATCTTGGGTATTATTGCGATCACGCGCAATATTAGCGATGTCTACGACGAGCTTCGCTTACGCCAACAAACAGAAGAAGATTTACACAAAAGCAATGTACTACTACGCTCAATTTTAGAAAGCACACCAGATTTTATTGTTGTTAAAGATTGCCAAGGTCGTCATGTTGCCCTGAACTCTAATTTGGCTAATTTCATGGGCAAACCAATTGAGGAGATTATCGGCAAAGAAGATACAGAACTGCTGCCACTAGATGCTGCCCTTGCAATAATGGCTAAAGACCGACAGGTAATAGCTACAGGCAAGTCAGAGACTTATGAGGAAGAAGTTTCTAATGGCAATATTAGTGGTACTTTTCTCACCACAAAAGCACCTTGGCGCGACACTCACGGCAATATTCTTGGCATCATCGCCACAACGCGCAATATTAGCGATCGCAAACAAGCAGAACTAGCACTCCAAAAAAGTGAAGAACGCTATCGGTGTCTGCTCACGGCAACCTCTCAGTTAGTTTGGACAGCTCCACCTGATGGCGTTGTCATTGAAGACAATCTGGGTTGGAGAGAATATACTGGGCAAACTTGGGAAGAGTATCAAGGCTGGGGATGGTTAGATGCAATTCATCCAGAAGACCGCGAGTTAATGGGTCACTCATGGGAAGCAGCAGTTAAGACTGGCAGCATCTATGAACAGGAATATCGAATGCGACGACATGATGGCGAGTATCGCTATATGCTGACGCGAGGTGTCCCAATCTTAGAACCAGACGGTAGTATCCGCGAGTGGATTGGCACTTGCACCGATATCCACGATCGCAAACAGGCAGAACTCGCACTTCAACTTAGTGAAGAAAGATTCCGCAAGCTTATTGAAGCAACATCACAAATTGTATGGACTACTGATGCGGAGGGTGCATTTATTACTGATCAACCGCAATGGTGTGTGTTCACTGGGCAAACGTTTGAAGAAGCCAAAGGTTGGGGATGGCTGAACATGATCCATCCCGAAAGCCGAGAATTGATTGCCCAGAAATGGACAGATGCCCTAACTAATCGCACCTTTTACGAAGTCGAAACCATAACACGGCGTTATGACGGAGAATATCGCTGTTTGATGGTGCGTGGTGTGCCGATTCTCGAAGCAGATGGTAGCATTCGTGAGTGGGTAGGAGCCAACACCGACATTACAGAACAAAGACAAGCTGATCAAAAACTCCGACAAACCCTAGAAATTTTAGACTCAGCCAGCGACAGTATCATCATTCGAGACATGGATGACCGAATTGTGTACTGGAATAAAGGCGCGGAAATTCTCTATGGCTGGAAACGAGAAGAAGTCATAGGGCAGTATATCCATACATTCTTAGAAACAGTCTTTCCTAAAACGTTAGAAACTGTGTTGAGCGAGTTTTTACAGGAGGGACATTGGGGAGGAGAACTGCACCATAAAACTCGTGATGAAAGGAACATCATTGTAGCCAGTCGTTGGACGCTACAGCGTGACGCAAACGGGCAGCCCTATAATCAACTCGAAATTAACACTGATATTACCGAACGCAAACAATTTGAAATCGCCTTAACCAAAGCCAAAGAAGCCGCAGAAATCGCCAGTCATGCCAAAAGCGAATTCCTGGCTAACATGAGCCACGAGTTACGCACGCCACTGAATGGTATTCTTGGCTATGCCCAAATTTTGCAACGTTCCAAACATCTTAACGAAGACGAGCGATCGCGCATTGATGTCATTTATCAGTGCGGTTCCCATTTGCTCACTTTAATCAACGACATTCTTGATTTGTCCAAAATCGAAGCCCAAAAAGTGGAACTGATGAGTAGTGATTTCCACTTTCCCGCCTTCTTGCAAGGTGTCGCCGAAATGTGTCGTATTCGTGCAGAACTCAAAGGTATTCAATTTAGTTATCAATTTGCTAGTGAATTACCAGTTGGTATCCGTGCTGACGAAAAACGTCTGCGACAAGTATTAATTAACCTTCTGAGCAATGCCATCAAATTTACCGATGCAGGTCAAGTCACCTTTACCATTAGCTATGCTTTTGAAGGCAAAATCCGCTTTGAAGTCCGCGATAGTGGAATTGGTATCCCGCCAGAAAAACTCCAAACTATTTTTCAACCCTTTGAGCAAGCAGGTGACAGGCGGCGACAAATCGAAGGTACAGGATTAGGATTAGCCATTAGCCAAAGAATTGCTGAATTAATGGACAGCACCATTCACGTTCAAAGCGAGATTGGCGTTGGCAGTATTTTCTGGTTTGATGTTGACTTACCAGAAGCTCAGGAGTGGGTAAAAACTTCTCAAGCTGATGATTATGGGCAAATTATTGGTATTAAAGACCGTCAGCCCAAGATTTTAGTTGTTGATGATAAATGGGAAAATCGCTCCGTAATTCATAATTTGCTCAGTCCCATCGGTTTTGAAGTGACGGAAGCCAATGATGGTGAAGAGGGTTGGCAAAAAATTACCCAATTTCAGCCGGATTTAGTCATTACTGACTTGCTGATGCCAAAACTTGATGGTTTTGGGTTAATTCACCGCATTCGCCAGTCAGCAGCTTTTAAACACATCATCATTATTGTTTCTTCAGCCAGCGTGTTTGAAAGTGATCAACATCGCAGCATCGAAGCTGGTGGTAATGATTTTCTCCCCAAACCTGTACAGGCGATCGCGCTATTTCAAAAATTGCGAAAATATCTCGATTTAGAGTGGCTGTATGAAGAGCAAACAAGCGAAAACCAGTTAATTATAGATAATGCTGAACTAGTATTACCCCCTCAAAATGAGATAGAAACTCTCTATGAGTTAGTAATGAAAGGTAATTTTAAGGGAATTATAAAACAAGCAGCCTTAATATCACAAATCGATCAAAAATATATTCCCTTTACCAAACAGCTGCATCAACTGGCACAAGGTTTTCAAGACCAAGAAATTCTGGCATTAATTCACTCTCACAAGTAAGCGTTATGAGCTTTACAGTCGAACAAACGGCAACAGTTTTAATTGTTGATGATAATTCTGCTAATTTAGGTGTCTTATCTGATGCTTTAGATCAGGTAGGTCTGGAAGTATGGGTAGCGAAATCTGGAAAAGTCGCCCTAGAGCGAGTCAAATATGCTCTACCCAATTTAATTTTGTTGGATGTCATGATGCCAGAAATAGATGGATTTGAAACCTGTCGTCTATTAAAAGCAGACCCAAAAACTCAAGATATTCCCGTTATCTTTATGACAGCACTATCTGATACAACCAACAAAATCACAGGTTTTAAAGTTGGTGCAGTAGACTATATCACCAAACCTTTTCAACAAGAAGAAGTCTTATCACGAGTAAAACTGCACTTAAAATTGCATGATTTAGCTGTAAAATTAGAACATAAAAATGTCTTATTAGAGCAGAAAGTTACTGAGGTTAGTCAAGCTTACGATGAACTGAAAAAAGTCCAAATTCAGTTAATTCAAAGTGAGAAACTCTCTAGCTTAGGACAGATGGTAGCGGGAATTGCTCATGAGATTAACAACCCTGTAAACTTCATTTATGGCAATCTCGTTCATGCCAATGAATATACTCAAGAAGTTCTCAACATCCTACATTTATATCAAGCTGAATATCCTAATCCTACACCTCGCATTCAAGCAGAATTAGAATTAACAGACCTAGAATTTCTTGAGAGCGATTTATTAAAATTGCTCAACTCAATGAATTTTGGCGCACGGCGAATTCGAGAAATTGTCAAATCTATGCGAATTTTCTCGCGTACAGACGATGCTACCCTCACCGAGACAGATATTCATGAATGTCTTGATGGCACGCTAACAATTTTAAATTATCGTCTGAAACAAAAAACGGACAGTTTCAAAATCGAAGTAATTAAAGATTATGGTCTGTTACCGCCAGTGGAATGCTATGCGGTGCAAATTAACCAAGTTTTTATGAATCTTTTATCTAACGCTATTGATGCCTTAGATGAATACGACCAACAGCGTTCTTTGGCAGAAATTCACCAAAAACCCAGCCGCATTGAAATTCATACAAACATGATTAGTGATGAATGGGTTGCTATTCATATTACTGACAACGGCCCAGGAATTCCGCCAGAAGTTCAAGCAAAATTATTTGAACCTTTCTTTACAACTAAACCTACGGGTAAAGGGACGGGATTAGGTTTGTCTATCAGCCACCAAATTGTTGTAGACAAGCACGGTGGTAATATTACCTGCAAATCCATTCCTGGAAATGGCACAGAATTTATAGTCAAAATTCCCATCCAACAACGTGTGTCTCAAGTCGCCTGAGTTTAAAGTGCTGAGTATCGCAGGTGAGGTGAACAGGCAACAAATGACAAATGACCATTGACCATTGACTATTAACCAATTCCCAAATCTACAGCGATGCGATGAGCGCAAGCAAAACCAGAAAAGGCAACAGCATTCAACCCTTGACCAGGAAAAGTGCTATCACCAACACAATAAAGTCCCTGAATAGCTGTGCGATTAAATGGCATTCCTAACAATCCCCACAATTTACGTCGGGGAATTGGCCCATAAGTGCCATCTTCTCGTCCTAAGAAACGACGATGAGTGCGGGGTGTGCCTACGGCTAGGTAATCTAACCCTGCATCTAACCCAGGAAAAATATTTTCTAGTCGCTCAATAATTCGCCAAGCTGCGGCTTCTTTCTTCGCTTCATATCTATTTGCCGACAGACCTAGCCAACCATCAATCCAGTGAGGTGTAAAGGCATGAATGATATGATGTCCCTCTGGTGCTAAATCTGGGTCAAGTAATGTGGGAATTGAAACAAAAATTGTGCCTTCTGCTGTTGTCATTTTCGCCCAATCTTCTAACAGAATATGATGGCATTCTGTGTCATTGGGTAAAATTGAACTTTTGACACCTATATGTAAACTCAAAAAACTGGGTGATTTTTCATAACTTTGTTGCCATATTTTCTCATTATTGGGTATTTTATCTACAGGAATTAATTTACCAAAGGTATCCCAGCGTGTAGCGTTAGAAACTATGCGTTTACCTCGATAAATTTGACCGTTAGCTAGTTCTACGCCGACAGCACATCCCTTTTCTATAATAATTTTTTTGACTCTAGCTTGATACTGAATCTGACCGCCAACTTTTTTTAAACCCTCTACTAGTTTTTGAGCAATTATTCCTACTCCGCCTTGAGGATAATTGACACCACCATAATGTCTATCAGAAAAGACCATACCTGCATTAATCATTGGTGTCATGTTCGCTGGTACTACTGACCAGCAATAACATTCCATATCAATAAATTTTAATAATAGGGGGTCTTTAATATAACGTCGCGCTACATCTCCGACATTTTTTGGTAGATACTTAAGTAAACCAAGACACGCTAAAGGATGCTGGAAAAACATCCGCATGAGATACCGAGGTTCTTCTAGCGACAATAAATCCATACTGTTCAGGCAATTAAAAACTTGCCAACATTCGTTATAAAAGCGCCGAATGCCTCTTGCTTCTTGAGGAAAGTAAGCAGTAAGATTTTGCAAAAATTTCTCATAATCCCGGTCAACTTTAATGTCTAATTTATCAGGAAGATGATAATGAATCTGTACTGGGTCGGGTATTGTTTTTAGATCAACATTTACAGCATCCAGGGCGCGAGTTAACAAGTTAGTTGTGCCGTTTTTCCCCAAGCCGAAAATCATTGAAGCTCCGACATCAAAGCGATAACCGTGATTTTCAAAATAGCCCGCACTACCACCGGGAATTAGATAACGTTCTAGCACCAAGACTTTAGCGCCTTTGACTGCTAGTTGAGTGGCTGTTACCAAACCCCCCATTCCCGAACCAATGATAATTGCGTCAAACACAAAATTGTCATTTGTCATTGGTCATTTGTCCTTGGTTATTGGTGTGACAAAATACAAAATACAAAATAGCCTAATTTCCGTTGAGAAAGTTTAATCTTTTTACTTATATCTGGAATGGGCTGTGTTTCTATGCCTAAAACTCTAACAAAGTACCAATAACTAACGACTAATGACCAATACACAAAAAAAGAGGGACAAGCCTGCTACTGCTGGCTAATCCCGTCTGCCGATCCTTAAAGAGAGGAGAACACTGATTAATAATATAACTGTGATTGAGAATCTATGTCAACTATTAATGAAAAAGATTTTCAATAATTTTTGGTGTGTTGATTTTGGCTATCAGCCATACGCAGGAAAGAGTATGATGAGGTTTCAGTTCCTATAAAATCAAAAGTGCTAATTTCCAGCTATGACGGTACAACTGCGTGTTTACGTTCCTCCCCATCCCTTAATTAAGCACTGGTTGGCAGTTGCCCGTGATGCTGCTACACCTTCAGTATTATTTCGTAGTGCGATAACTGAGTTAGGTAGATGGCTAACTTACGAAGCGGCGCGAGAGTGGCTACCGACGATAGAGGCGACGGTGCAAAGTCCTTTAGACTCTTGTCCAGCAACTTTTATTAATCCAGAAGTGCCTGTGGCTGTGGTGCCGATTCTACGGGCGGGATTAGGATTATTAGAAGGCGCACAAACTTTGCTACCTTTGGCTTCGATTTATCATTTAGGCTTAGTGCGGGATGAAGAGACGCTGGAAGCTCGATGTTACTTGAACAAATTGCCAGAAAAATTTGATCCACAAACAAGAGTGTTAATCACAGACCCGATGTTAGCAACAGGTGGCTCGATTATGAGGGCAATGGCAGAATTAACACAACGGGGGATTGATCCGGCGTTGACGCGAATTGTCAGTGTAGTAGCGGCTCCACCAGCATTGCAGAAACTGAGTGCGGCTTATCCAAGTTTAATAATTTACACTGCAACTATTGATGAAACAGTGAACGATCGCGGTTTTATTGTCCCGGGATTAGGAGATGCTGGCGATCGCATTTTTGGTACTTAAGCTACTATGCAGCTAGGCAAAGAAAATCGCTCAACACAATATTAAAGATTGTAAGGTTGCTTCAAGGCGGTAAAGTTATGAGTCAGCGTGATGGTTTTGCTAGTGGTTTTTTAGCAGGGGCGCTTTTTGGTGGCTTAGTTGGGGGCGTTTTGGGGGCTGTAATTACTTCTCGCCTCGACCTCGAATCAACAGAAGAAGAAGCTGAACTGAGCAATGGTGCTGTAGAACCGAAAAAAAACTCCACAAAACGGCGGATGAGAGCCTCAGAAACTGGTGATTTGGAAATGGAAACGGCTAGGCGATCGCTAGAAGATAAAATTGCTCAGTTAAACGCCACAATTGATGAGGTGAGAAAACAATTGGGTGATGTTAACGGTAATGCTAGTCAAGGCGTGAGCGATCGCTCCTCAATACAAGAGTAAGCTTTCCTCAAGTTAGTTTTCGCTTTCAGACTCATCGGAAATTCCGGTAACTGCTAGTCGTGGTCAAAATAGACACTGATTCGCAGACAGTATGACAACGACTAAACTAAAATCAACTATAAGACCGCTTGTGAAACTTAGCAGGAAACCGAAAAATCCATGTATTTACTGATTAGCACTCTCAATACCTTCATACAGCTTTATACTGCTCTACTATTCATCAGAGTTCTCTTGACTTGGTTCCCCACCATCAATTGGTACAATCAGCCTTTTTCTGCTTTAAGCCAAATTACTGACCCATATCTCAATGTATTCCGTTCTATCATCCCACCTTTGGGCGGTATTGATATTTCTCCCATGTTGGCGATTTTATTACTGCAAGTAGTAGGCCAAGTAGTAGGTAGTCTGGCTGGTGGTCTGCAAGTCTTTGCATAACTATCAGTTAGAAGTTACTAGTTTGAAGTCTGGGTTCACCGACCCAGACTTTTTATTTTTAGCCGTAGTCACTCAACACTCATCTTCGGACTTGGCTACTAAATCCCGATGCTTTAAATTGCTTTAGCTGCAAAGGTAATGGCTGATTTGCAGGTACAGAAATTCTGAGTTCAAAATCGCTAGTCCCTGGTGGAACTTCGGCTATAGAACCAAGACGGGTGCGGTTTTGCATTACTGAGTCATTGTTAGCATCATAGATCCGACCATAGATATCTGCATCGTATACAGTTTTGTAAGTGCCATTTTCTGCCTTACCTGTGACAATAAAGCAATTAGCCGCTGCACTACCACTACTAGTAACCGCCCCCTGAGCCAGTTCTGGGGGACAATCTTTATAAGAAATGTCAAATAGTCTAATCTGTGTTAGAGCTTCGGCTGTGGGAGTTATCACCCATGATAGAAACGTGATTAGACAGAAAGTAAAAATTATCTGAATCAGTTTTGAGTAGTGCTGCATAACCAAAGTTGGGAAATTCAATAAAAATGCTTTGCTGTGTTGTTTTTGCATATTTCACAAAGGTAACAAATTACGCTGAGTGAACTTAGCGCCAAAGAGTTCTTGTCATCACTTAACACTCAGCACTATTTTTAACCTCAGCTTACCTGAATTTCATAACCAAGAGATTGCAGACTTTAATTTATCGTTAGATAACCCATCAAGTTTTTTTGATGAATTTTTGTATTTTCCAGTTGACAATACCCTAACACATCAAGTTTTCTTGATATGAGGGATAGACAAACTTAATTACAACACGCTGCAAAGAGATAGATGACAACGAACACCATCTCTAAACAACTTTCTTTTCTTGACCGCTACCTGACATTATGGATTTTTTTGGCAATGGGTGTTGGGGTTTGCTTAGGTTATTTTTTGCCGAGCATCGAAGCATTTATTCATCAATTTCAAGTCGGAACAACTAATATACCTATTGCCATTGGCTTAATTTTGATGATGTATCCGCCCTTAGCCAAAGTACGGTATGAGGAATTAGGGGATGTATTTCGCAATGGCAAGATTCTCGGTGTGTCTCTCGTTCAGAATTGGATTATTGGGCCAATCCTGATGTTTGTTCTGGCAATTACCTTTTTACGAGGTTATCCAGAATATATGACGGGGTTGATTTTAATTGGACTAGCCCGTTGTATTGCAATGGTAGTTGTATGGAGTGACTTAGCACGCGGAAATACAGAGTATACGGCTGGATTAGTGGCTTTTAATAGCATTTTTCAGGTCATTTTCTACAGTCCTTATGCGTGGTTTTTTATTAGTGTGTTGCCACCATTGTTTGGGTTACAAGGCAGTGTCGTGAATGTCAGTATTGCTGAGATTGCCCAAAGTGTGTTTATCTATCTCGGTATTCCTTTTATAGCTGGATTTTTCACTCGTTACTTTTTAGTGAAGGCAAAAAGTAAACGTTGGTATCACGAGGAATTTGTGCCAAAAATTAGCCCGATTACGCTGATTGCTTTGCTATTTACAATCGTGGTGATGTTCAGCTTGAAAGGGAATTTAATTGTTCAGATTCCTTTGGATGTGGTGAAAATTGCTATCCCACTAATCATTTACTTTATCGTGATGTTTTTAGTGAGCTTTTATATGGCTTGGCGAATCAAGACTGATTATTCCAGAGCAGCCAGTGTAGCGTTTACCGCCGCAGGGAATAATTTTGAATTGGCGATCGCAGTGGCTATTGCCGTCTTTGGGATTAATTCTGGTGTAGCTTTTGCAGCGGTCGTTGGCCCCTTGGTAGAAGTACCTGTGTTGATTGGTCTCGTTAATGTTGCCTTCTGGCTCCAGAAACGTTATTTCGCAACACCTGAATCTCGAAGTTTATAAATTTAACAAAATTTTAGAGGAGTTAACGATGAAACGTGTAATGTTTGTCTGCAAAAAGAATTCGGCTCGTTCGCAAATGGCGGAAGGCTTTGCTAAAACCCTAGGTAAAGGAAAAATAGCCGTAACTAGTTCCGGGTTAGAGGCGAGTCAGGTGAGACCAGAAGCGATCGCAGTTATGCAAGAAATTGGTATTGATATTACCGATCAACATTCCAAAGCACTAAGTGATTTTCAAGCCGCAGACTTTGATGTAGTGATTTCTCTGTGTGGTTGTGGGGTGAATTTACCGCCGGAGTGGGTTGTGCGCGAAGTATTTGAAGATTGGCAGTTAGATGATCCCGCAGAACAACCTGAAATTTTCCCTAGAGTGCGCGATGAAATTAAAGAACGAGTGGCGCAATTAATCGAATCGGTAAATCAAGCATAAACTTATTTATTTCCATCTATGAAAACATTCGACCATCCCCCCAGAATTTTGTTTTTATATGGCTCGTTGCGCGAGCGTTCCTACAGCCGCCTGTTAGCCGAAGAAGCAGCACGCATCATTGCAGAATTTGGTGCAGAGGTGAAGTTTTTCGACCCCAGAGAACTTCCAATCTACGGTAGTGTCGCTGACACCCATCCCAAAGTTCAGGAATTGCGGGAATTAAGTTTGTGGTCGGAAGGACAAGTTTGGTCTAGCCCGGAGTTACACGGTCAGATTTCTGGGATTATGAAAAACCAAATTGATTGGATTCCTCTGAGTATTGGAGCCGTACGCCCGACGCAAGGTAGAACTTTGGCGGTTATGCAAGTCAGTGGTGGTTCCCAATCTTTCAACGCCGTGAATACATTAAGAATTTTGGGGCGATGGATGCGGATGTTTACTATTCCTAATCAATCTTCAGTGGCGAAAGCATATCAAGAGTTTAACGAAGATGGCAGTATGAAAGATTCGCCTTACCGCGATCGCGTTGTGGATGTGATGGAAGAACTTTATAAGTTTACTTTGTTGTTACGAGACAAGGTAGATTACCTGACTGATCGCTACAGTGAACGTAAGGAGAAGACGGCAAAAGAACTAATTGAAGTGGCGAACAAAGCCTTGAAAGTTAATTAAAATCAAATTTTGGCGATCGCATCTCTGTTATGAGAGAATTCACAATTAAATAGGCAATAGGGAATAAGACTATTGCCGTTTACTGTCTAACTAGGGATTTTGTAATAATTAGAGACATAACCCCTAAATTGCTATTGACGACCTATGAACCCAGATGAGATTAAAACAGCATTGCAAACAGCCTTTAAGCGTTGTGATGTAGCCAGCTGTCCTCTCTCTGAGACGCAGAAACAGATATTACTGCAAGTAGTCAAGCAAATTCCCCAAGATTCCACATACGATATTGCTAACCCTTTAGACGAATTAGACTCAGAAGAACTATTAGCATTTTTAAAGTTTGTCAAAACCGAAGAACAACAAAACCGCACATGGAAAGTGCAATTGTTAAATGATTGGCTGCACAACCAAGACTCAGGTGCAGTACAATTTATCCGAGATCGCTATGGTTTGCAATGGTTGAATCGCGTTGAGTCATATCATTTTGACAAATATGCTGACTTTGAGGATGCACTGAAGTTAAGAGTAGGCGATCGCATTGAGGTTTCCAATGCTCTATGGGAATGGGTGCAAGAAGATGGCCCTTGTAAACGGGAATGGATTCTCTGCATAGTGATTCAGGTCGATGAAATCAGCAATGCTAACAAATCTCCTCAAAATTGCATTATTCGTTTCCCTAACGGTTCCGAATTTGAAATTCAAGGTATCTACGACTGGAACCGCTATAACTGGCGTTGGCCTCAAACTCAAAAATATTAATAGTATAGATTTTGCATTGTATTTATCGAATACAGAGGAATTCTGCCACCCTACTTATTGCCATAATACTTATTTCTTGAGGTAGACGGAAAAGCAGGTAGGTCTTAATAAGATACTGGCATAATCTTTGCAAAACTAATTATGAATATTATTGCTTGGATCATCCTCGGTCTGATTGCTGGAGCCATAGCTAAAGCTATTTATCCTGGTCGTCAAGGTGGTGGCATTCTGGCAACTATGGTTTTAGGAATCATCGGTGCATTAATTGGCGGAACTATCGTTACCCTTTTAGAAACAGGCAGGTTACAATTCACAGCGGCAACCCTGAGCATTCCGGGAATAATTGTTGCCATTATTGGTGCAATTATCGCTATTTTTATCTGGAGTTTGCTAACTAATCGCGCTAGTTATTAGTCGAATAAAAATTATGGTTAGGTTGATTTTATTGTTACTATTGCCCATAAATATAAATACTCCACTTTTATTCAAAGTGGAGTATTCTGTATAAAGATATAACCTTGAGGCTACAGTTATAGTTAGTCTATTTTGTGAGAGTTTTGTAACTAATCTATAGCTTTTTTAAGTTCATCTTTGATATTTTCTGTGGTGTGAATTACTTGCGCCTCTGCTTGTTTAGCTTTACCTTCAGCTTTATCTGAGGGATTTCCTGTAACTTCACCAATTACTTCTTGCACTTTGCCTTCAATATTTTTTGCAGTGGCTTCTACTCTATTTTCAATACTCATATTTTTTACCTCGACTATTTCTAAACTAAGGAAAAACATACCAGGATCACCTAAGTTTATTTATCTATCAATAGAGAGAACAGTTAATCATCATGGATATCTTTAGACAGATATATACAGAAGTACTGGTATGGAATAGAAAAAAGAATACAGGTCATACGATTTCACTTTATGAATGATACAAATACAGATGTAATACCGTTTCACTTTAAGTTTGATACAAATAGACCGCAGGGGGGCAGAGGGGCGGAGGAGAAATTATTCGTATCATTTATTTAGTGAAATGGTATGAGGGCGTAAATAATTTTGCATAACAATTAGGACAGTTTTATAAAACTTGATTTTAAAGTACGATCGCTTGTGATACCAAGTTGCAGTCAGATGTAGTAGTCTAAAAAAAGAGATGACGAGAACAAAGGCAGAGTCTGACGGGTGCATATGGCTCAAGTAACGCAAGCAGTACCCCATCTAGATTTAGAGACGGTAAAACAAAGAGTAAAGTTGGCGCAATCGCATTGGGAAAGGCAAAAATGGCTAGTGATATACAATGCGAGCGCAGATCCAAGAACAGCAGCCGAGATAGCTGTACACGTAGGGGTATCAAAAGGGTTTGTCAGAAAAGTAATTCAACAATACAACCGCAAGGGAGAAGCTGGATTATCAGCGTCAGGGAAAGGCGGTAGACATAATTGCTATCTAAGCTGGGAGCAAGAAAAAGAACTGATAGATTCTTTTAAAGAAAAGGCACGCAGTGGTCAAGTGGCAACAGCAATGCAAATAAAACTTGCGTATGAAAAGAAATGTGGTTTTACTGTGCATAAAACTACAATTTATCGCCTATTAGAACGGCATCAGTGGCGCAAAATTATCCCAAGACCAACTCATCCCAAAAAAGACCCAAATTCTGTTGATGAATTTAAAAAAACTTTCCTCAACTAGTAGAAAAAATTAATCAAACAAGAGACCCATCTGATACTAGACCTGTAGTATTAATGGCAGGAGATGAAGGCAGGTTTGGTCGGATTGGAGAAGTTAGGGCTTGTTGGTGTCCCCAAGGTATACGCCCAACTGTGCCAAAACAACAAGTCAGGCAGTATATTTATGCTTACGCCGCAGTTGCACCCGAATTAGGCAAAATGACTTGCTTAACTTTGCCTTATGCTAATACTAAAATGATGAATTTATTTTTATCACAAATTTCCCAAGAATTTGCTGATTATTTTGTAATTTTACAGTTAGATAAAGCATCTTGGCATCGTTCTAATGCTTTAAATGTTCCTGAAAATATTCGTTTAATTTTTCAACCTGCTCATAGCCCAGAATTAATGCCGGTTGAACACATCTGGGAAGACATTCGAGAAAAACACTTTTATAATCAAGTCTTTCCTACTTTAGACCACGTTGAGGACGTACTATGCCAGGGTTTAATCGACCTTTGTTCTGATAGCGATCGCCTGCGTTCTTTAACTTTTTTTCCTCATCTCAGAATACTACCTCTGAACGCAACTTAGTATGAGAAAATCATCAGACATTTATGCTGAATGATGCGATCGCATTGTGGGGAATTTTCCGTTAAACTTCTGCACAGATGAATATCAGAGGATTAGTTCTCAGCTTGCACTGACAGAAAGTAGCTGAAAGTGAAATACTTATCCTGCTGATGTCTTATGGCTAAAGGCAGATGAAACACCTAAAATCGCGATCGCAAGACCTGCGGAGTTTGTTTGAAAACAACATTACAATCGAATATGTGGCAGAACCTCTCAAAGCTGTGTCATCCCAAGCTGAGGTAGCAGAGGTATTACAGTGGATGCAGGCAAAAGATTTTGATGTTGTCGGCATTGAAACGGAAGACAATATCACTGGTTATGTTGAACGCTCTAGTTTAATCCAGGTAAAATCCGGCAGATGCGGTGATTATCAACGGGTGTTTCATTCCCAAGAACTGATAGCCATTTCCACCCCACTTATGAAGTTACTGCCTATTTTGCGACAAACTCCTCGCTTATTTGTCTTAGATTGCAATCAAGTTAGTGGAATTGTGACTTGTGGCGACTTACAAAAAGCACCAGTGCGAATGCTTCTGTTTGGCTTGGTGACACTGCTAGAAATGAATCTCCTACGGCTAGTGAGACTGTATTATCCTCAAGATTCTTGGCAGAAATTCCTCAAACCAGAACGGATAGAAATTGCTAAACATCTGTGGCGAGAAAGTCAAGAAAGAAACGAAGCCACAGATTTATTAGATTATCTCCAGTTTTGTGACAAACGAGAATTAGTTTTAAACCAACCAGAACTACTTCAGCAACTAGAATTAAAGTCAAAGCGGTTTGGCGAACGCTTCTTAAAATCTGCTGAACAGTTACGCAACCGATTAGCGCACGCGCAAAATTTAGTCACTGGTTCTTCTTGGATAGATTTAATTTCTCTCGCCGAAGCGATGGAAACCTTGTTGATTCGCTGTGAAGAAATCGAGTAATCCTGAACTCAAGTTAATTATTTTAGGACTTACGTAAGAACCCTCTCGAATCCTCTTTACTTCGTGTCCTACCCTTCGGGAAGCCACTTCGTGTCTATGCGTCCTTTGCGGTTTGTTTGTTCATAATTTTGCGTAAGTCCTGTATTTCATAAAAAAAACCTCTACGTACCTCTGCGCTAACCTCCGGGTACCTTTGCGTTGAAAAAAACTATGATTTGGAACAGCCTCACAAATAAACCGTAAAAGTAGAGACACACAATAGCGCATCTCTACTTCTAAACTCAGATGTTAGTTATCTATCTGCAAGTAAATTTTCAACGCTTCATTGACTACTTCCGTCATAGATTTACCTTGACTCGTAGCAGTTTCCTTCAACTTGCTGTAAACCTCGTCATAAAGACTAATCCGAGGACGTGATCTACTTGGTGCAGCTTTCTTTTTAGTTGTGACTACTTGAAGTGGTGTTTCTGGTGTAGTGACGGCGACAGCTTCAGGCTGGTACTGAGCCGCAAATTCTCGAATAGCATCAAAACCAACCCGTGAACAAAAATCCCCAAAGCTTTCATCCGCTTCCCGTGACTTCTGGAAGTAAACAAAAATCGGCTCTAGGAAACTTTCTATGTCATTGTCGTGCAACTTTTCTACAATGGGTTGCGCCAATCTTGTTTGATCTGGTGAACCTCCCAACCACACTTGATAAGATTCTGGGCCACTACCCACAAAACCCAATTCTGCCATGTAAGGACGAGCGCAGCCGTTGGGACAGCCTGTCATTCTTACCACAAAATGTTCATTTTGTAAACCAACTTGATTTAACAGCGCCCGAATGCGTTGTAAAATCCCTGGTATTGCCCGTTCTGATTCTGTGATAGCCAAACCGCAGGTAGGCAAAGCTGGGCAAGCCATTGCATAACGAACTAACGGTTCGATTTCATCAGGGTTAGAAACGACACCGCAACGGTCAAGAATCTCTTGAATGGCTGATTTATTTTTTGGGTCAATATCGCAGAAAATCAGGTTTTGGTGGGGTGTCAGGCGGATAGGTAGGTGAAATTTTTCGACAATTTCCCGCAAGGCGGTTTTGAGTTGTAAGGAACCTTCATTCTTGACGCGACCATTGTCGATGGAAATACCTAAAAATAACTTGCCATCACCTTGTTCTTGCCAGCCGAGGAAATCCTCATATTTAAATTCTGGCAATGGTTTGAAGGGGGCGACTGGTTTACCAAAATATTCTTCAACTTTGGCGCGGAATCGATCTACACCCCAATCATTGATTAAGTATTTTAAACGAGCGTGACGGCGGTCAGTGCGATCGCCATAATCTCGTTGAGTAGCGACAATTGCTTTGACGATTTCGTAAACATCGGCTTTGTCTACATAGCAAATCGGGTCTGCTAATCTGGCAAAGGTTTCTTCTTTGTTGTGGGTTCTGCCTAAACCACCACCAGCAAAAACATCAAATCCTTCCAGTTCCCCTTGAGAATTGGTAATCACTACCAAAGTCAAGTCTTGGGAATATAAATCAATGGAATTATCTCCCGGTACTGTCACAGAAACTTTGAATTTCCGAGGCATATAGTACGTACCATACAGCGGTTCTTCACTGTCATGAACTTTTGTGCCATTACCATTACTTTGCCGCGCCGCCTTAACTTCTGGATCTTCTTCCGCACTGATGGCTTTTTCCCCATCTAGCCAAATTTCGTAATAAGCACCAGTTTGGGGCGAGAGCAAGTCAGCAATATTTTGGGCATATTCCCAAGCATACTTATATTCAGGGCGATTTTTGAAGGGAACTGGTGGAGCCATAACGTTACGATTAATGTCACCACAAGCGCCCAAAGTCGAACCGAGATTTTTGACAATAGTCGCAATGGCGGCTTTGAGGTTCTTTTTTAAAATTCCATGCACTTGGAAACCCTGACGAGTGGTCGCCCTTAATGTATGGTTGCCATATTCATCAGCCAGCTGATCTAAAGCCAAATATAGTTGCGGCGGTACGAACCCACCAGGATTCTTTGTCCGCAGCATAAATTGGTAATCTTTCTCCTGTCCCTTCACGCGATTATCGCGGTTATCCTGCTGGTAGGAGCCATGAAACTTGAGGATTTGGATCGCATCTTCAGTAAAATGAGTAGTATCCTCAAGGATCTGCGTTGCTACAGGTTCACGCAAAAAATTACTATGTTCTTTGATGCCTTCTACTTTTGAGGGCTTACGGCTGGTAGGTGAGGGAGGAGCAGATTTAACC
Organism: Nostoc sp. HK-01; assembly: GCA_003990705.1. Lineage (GTDB taxonomy): Bacteria > Cyanobacteriota > Cyanobacteriia > Cyanobacteriales > Nostocaceae > Nostoc_B. The sequence goes on along the minus strand of AP018318.1, from coordinate 1,169,293 downwards.
ATGAGAGTTGTATAGTATTCTCAATAAAGCAAGGATGAAAGCCAAAGCTAAGTTATTGGCTCATTGATTCCCGGTAATCCGGTCGGAAATATGAGGAATACGACAATTGTAACACGGCAAAAAGCCGGCTTTGTCGATAGTTTTACACTTAACAAAACCAGCATATATAAGTAGGTGGTATAAATCAACTTAAAGTTTGTTGGTTTTCGTTGACTTTTACCGATAAAGTCTGATCTTCCATCAACATTCAAAGTTCAACAACACCATTCATCATATTGGGCTGCAATTCCACCAATTTACTTCATAGCTAATCAACAAAAGGCAAAAGAATTACAAATTATTATCTTTACCTGTTGATGTCTTTCGATTGCCGAACATCTAAAAATGTGAGAATTAATCAGAAAAATTGTGCCTACGTAAAAATTAAATTCTAACTTGTGACAGAGCAAGTTATTTAAAGCGATAACCAATACCACCATTGATGCTAACAGCAGAAGCCGGACTATTTTGATAAGCACGTAGTCCAACTTTGGCATTTGTATAGATGAGGAAGTTATTAGCAACTTCTGATTCCACACCAGCACCTACTACTACTGCATCTCGATTACCTAAAGGACTAGGTGAACCATCTTTATCCAGAAAAGAATAGCCACCAGTGATAAAGGCGTTAGTTCTATTAGCAATTGGCACGTCTAAAGAAACTTCTGGGATGATAGTACTCGTCTTATCATTCCAGAGAACATTACCGCGTGCAGAAATCGGGAGGCTTCCTAATTTCACTCTACCTGTGAGATTACCGCCAAAATTAGCGGCATCATTGTTGAGTCCGCCGTTGGTAACGCCAGCTGCAACACCCGCACCAACATAACTAGCATCAGTACCTTTTTTCTGTTCAGCAGCAGCTTGACCAGCGTTCATTACAAGAGGCGCAATCACTAAAGAAGACAATGTAGAAATTGCCACGAAAGACTGAAGTAAACGTTTCATATTTTTGCCAATTTTTTGAATTTTTGCTGTTATATACTAGGTCGAAAGTTGTGTAAAAAGGTTCCAGATAATTTTCAATATCTATGAAGTTATTGTTGTTATTGATGCCGAAGAGTTGATAGTAAATTTACTCTTTGATTTTGCATAAAATTTTCAGATATACGCAGCAATTCTGATCTAAACCGGACATTTATCTAGAGTAGGCGCTTGAAGAACTGTCACATTCTAGAGATAAAAATTGATTTTTTTTAGCATGAATTATGCAAATTTGATGATTTGGAAATTTTCACTAAGACATGACAATTGCCTGTAACGGTAATAGCAATAAGCTATGGCAGAAATATATAAAGTTAATTAATCAGAATTCAGTCCCTATTGGGCTAACTGTATTCTGTCCGTGAAATTTTGGCGTTTTTCGTGGAGATGGCATAATGCTAACCGCTACACAAACGTTGTCTGGTTTGATGGGTTTATGTGTCGGTGATGCCTTGGGTGTCCCTGTCGAGTTTACTAGCCGCGCTGAACGAATGAAATTCCCAGTCACGAAGATGCTAGGTTACGGCACATGGCATCAACCGCCTGGAACTTGGTCAGATGATAGCTCCTTAACGTTTTGCTTGGCAGAAAACCTTTGTCGCGGATATTCCTTAGATGATATAGCTTTGTCGTTCTGGCGGTGGTACAAGCAAGCTTACTGGACTCCTAGGGGGGAAATCTTTGGTATTGGTCAGAGTACCCATGCAGCTATTATGCGGATTAACCAAGGAGTTCCACCTTTAGAAGCTGGGGGAACCAGCGAAATGAGTAATGGTAATGGTTCTTTGATGAGAATTTTACCAATGGCTTATTGCTATGAAACCTTAGATTTCCCGGAATTGATTTCACGAGTGCATCAGGTGTCTTGTATTACCCATGCTCATGTGCGATCGCAAATGGCCTGCGGCATTTATACTAGTATCGCCATTGAACTACTGCAAGGTGCTGACTTGCCCACAGCTTACACTCAAGGCTTAGAGAAAATTCAACCTATTTATTCTGCACCACAATTCCTAGAAGAAATGCCCTATTTTGCAAGAGTATTCAATGGTGACATTGCCAGCTTGCCAATTGAAGAGATTAAATCTGGTGGCTATGTCATTGACACACTAGAAGCATCGTTATGGTGTTTGTTAAATAGCGCGTCTTATGCAGAAGCAGTATTAAAAGCTGTTAATTTAGGTGGACACACAGATACAACTGCGGCTGTGACTGGTGGGTTAGCAGGAATTTATTACGGTATTGAGGGTATACCTCAACTATGGGTGAATCAAGTTGCTCGCAAACAAGACATCGTGAATTTAGCGAAGCGGTTTAATTTAGCTGTGTACACTCATAATTAGGAAACAGGGAACAGGGAACAGTAAATAATGTTCATTACCTTCTGGAGACACTTGCGTGGGCGGGTTCCCCGACTTGAGCAAAGTGTCGTCCTCCTGCTTCCTGCTTCCTGCCTTTTAGTTAAAGGGCAGACAAAGAGTAAACTTGACCATCAATTAACAGTCTGGTAATGCCTTTGGCTTGGAGATGAGTCCGAGCCTTATGGAGCATTCTACTATCAGGAACTTTAATCACGCGATCGCGCTTTGTTGAAAAACGCTTGGCCACGCGGTGGTTATCAAAGATTGGTAAAGTTCTTTGCTGAGTTTCTAGAGTCGGAATTTGCCCCAAATCACCAAAGTCTTTGAGTGGCCGGGTAATTAGCTCTGCTGAACGGTCAATTACCAAATAACAAGTTCTTGGCAAATTGGCTGCCGACAATGGTAAAACTTGAACTGGTGCTTCACCTAACCTGCGTCTAGTAACTAAAGGTCTTGACTCTTCAAAGTCATCTTCATCCTCCTCATAATCTTCATCATCTAAATCGTCGTCATCTAAATCATCTAAATCATCTAAATCTTCAGAGTCATCCAGCAATTCTTCGCCCAGCATTTCGGCGAAAGCAGCAACTTTTGGCCGTTCCTCATCCAATATTGGACTAGGAATACTAGGAATTTCCGGCGGTTGTTCTGGCGGAATGTCTATTTTTCTGACTAATCGTGGCTTTGGTTTTTCTGTTGGTGCTGAAGAACGTCGCCGTACTCTTCTAATAGCGGAATTTGAGTCCTCTGAATCTTCGTCTGGTTCTGGTTCTGCCTCAATGATGGTCTCCTGTGATTTAAGCTTGGGCAACTCTAAAGGTTTGCTTTCGCTTTGAGGAGGTTCTATTTCCGGCTCTTTGTTAATCAACAAAGGCAACTGCTCATAGTTTACCTGCGCCCTACCTTCAGGAGTGCGAGCCGCCCGTTTCAACGAAACCAGGTATTCGTACTCATCTTCTGGCAAGGTACTTTTGAGCAAGCGACTAATTGTTGAATTACTCACGTCATAGCGTTCTGCTAAAGTCGAGGTCGTTTCAGCAGTCTCTCGATATAACTTAAGAATTTCTTGTTTATCTGAATCTGTTAGTTTTCTCACGGTAGACACCAAATCTAAGCTCGTTTACGTCCACGCTCCCGGCGAGTCCGGCTCAATGATGCGTCATGTTCTAGGACTGCGCCCATACCGAATAACACTCCACTAAATACCCAAAACACTTCTAATATGTCTCCACTTTGGTAACTAGGCCCTTGAGCGAATTTAAACCACATATCTGCAATGTAAAGCGAAAAGGCCGCCGCTGCAATCATTCGCCAAGATTGAGCCACCCGTCCTCCCCAAAAAGCTAAGAGTAAGGTTGTAGCAATAATCAGCAGCACTACATCACTAACTACATAAAACCAATTCAAAATCGCAGCGAGTAATTCTGTTGGTGTTGTTTGTTGCATCGAAATCCACCATGCCACCAAACTGCCGAACACTCCTATTGCTGATACAATCAGCCATTGCCATTTTTCGAGATTAATGCGTCTTGATGCCACAGCTAAAATCATGCCTACGCCCAGGGAAATATAAGTCAATACAAAAAACACATCGCCAATCGATACATCTGGTTCTTCTTTTAAAATTATTTCTGTATAGCCAAAAAATATCCCTCCCAGGAAATAAGAAAGCATACCAATGGCAATTGCCAACCACACATTTCGACTGCTGACGATTTGGGGGCTACGCCAATTCCTTAAGCATAAAATACCAGCACCCAAGTAAGCTAACGCTTCAAAAATATTTGTGCCAATCACATACCATTCGGCACGACTTTCTACGCCGTTGGCTCCTGGAATTTTAGCACTAAATAGCAAAAAATATAATAGTGCAGCTACAGCCCAGGCAATCCCGGCCAAAATGATATTGCGATTACTGAAGATGGATTTAGAACTTAGAGAATTATTGTTGTATGAGCTACTCATAAGAATTGACTATGTATATGCACGCGGGAAGTTTGAAGTTTGTAGACGCTTTTAGCGGCTTGCAGTACCCCTACGGGGAAGCAAGCTACGCGTAGGTCTCCCTTTGGGAGAAGGCTAGTCTGAAGTCTGAAGGATAAAGTACTATAGAGGTTTCAGACTTTATCCTTCATAATTCATACTTTTTCATGCTATTGCCAGAGTTTACTCAGTGAAGATTGGTTTAACCAAGAGATAAATAGCGATCGCTCGCCATCTGCCATATCCTGTAACCTATCTGCTACTTTGTTGGCAAAATTGGCATTACCAAAATAGGTTTTCCCTAGCTTGTGCAGTTCTTGTAAAAAAGTTGTTACATGATTTTCTTGCCAAGCAGGAAGTTTCGTTCCTTCTAGGGGATCTATTGTCACTAAGTGTTTAACTGATTCGGGGGAAGAAGTTTCGGGAAATTTCTGCTGTCGCAAAACTTCGCCCAGATCTTTTTCAAATAATGTTAGTTGTTTAGCGCCTAAAAACTCTTCAATATCCAAATGAACAGCTTGCAGCAGCAAAATACTGGCTTGGATAAGTATTCCTGTCTTGTTATGACCACCAGTATCACCATCTAGCTGTTCTAAGCGGATTTTACCCCAAATGCTAAAACGATCTGGTTCTTCTAACAATACACAAGCTTTGCCGCGATTATCTGTCAAATCTCTCCACAAGGCGCGAGCTTCTTCTTCTTGATTAGCTTTAAATAAACTAATCAGCCGAAAGGTTTGCCCCTGATAATGGAGGATCGGCACTTGCTGATCCCTTTTTGGGTGCTGAATGCTCGATATTTCAACATCCTGCCGTTTGAGAATAAACATGGCACTAGCAAATAACTCCTCACAGGGGCTTTGTGGATATGCGATCTATAATCTGATTTAGTAACATCGCCAAGAGTGCGATTACTTAGCATATTTTTGGGGTAAGCTGTGCGATCGCTCTTTAGCCACCTTAGTGTAAGCTACCCAAAGGATATCTCCACTAAAATGCAAATAACCAGCCTCGACCACCCAATATAGCTAATCAATGATTGATTTGCTTTGTTCGACTAGCATCTTAGCCTTGCCATAGCAAATCTGCAATTTTTGATTGCTTATTGCTGGCGATAACGATATAATTGTATAGATGACTCTTTTCAGAGCCATAATTTTATATTGGGCGCGTAGCTCAGTGGATAGAGCAATTGCCTTCTAAGCAATCGGCCGCAGGTTCGAACCCTGCCGCGCTCGTTTTAAGTTAAAGAAAAAATCTTAAGCCAAGTCATAACATTAACACTTAAGTGTGTGGAGTATATCTAGGTAAGGTGATTCGTAAGATTTCCTTATTTCTTTATCTGCTACGCATAATTTATTCAATATTGAGGCACTAGGTTGTTCTTAACCTTGGCTGTGCAGAGAATTTAGCAAATTGAAGTAACCATTGTTAGCGTTATTTTATTTACCTTTAAATGACTAAAATTTAAAGTAAAATTGCTGAATATAATCCTGTTTAAATTACATTTGTCTCAATTCTAAGTATATCTTTACAAAAAGAAATAACATATAAATAAAATTTTTAGAGACTATTAATAAGCTAAGTATCATAAATTACTAATATTAAATTTAGAGAAAATAAAGGGTTTTTTAGTATAAATATCCAATAACTATCATTATTTTCATAAATCCTTTCCCTAAACTTAAATTACTAAGAATATATAAGTCTGGCAATCGATTTTAATTTTATAAATAAAATATTTTTGAAACAAAAAAATATTTTGTAATTATTCTCTACTTTATTATAAAATGAGTGCAAACAAAAATTGTAGCGATATTCGCCTGCATATCATAGGCTAAAAAACGCTGGTAGACCAGTCATTTCTACTGAATCTACAGTAGTTTAGGGTTAGCAGCGCAAGCAAAGCTTGGGTGAAAAGCTAGTCAAATATAAGGCAAGTGTAATTCATCATTATTTAGCCGTCTACCTCAACAGAGTTGAGGAAAATTTTTTGCATCTATCTGGTCATTTTATCAAGATTAATGACTTAGCTCATTGTGCTTGATTCAAGCTTCTGAATTTTAATTCGTTTTAACGGCATCCTGCTATTTGGATGCTAATTTCAAAGTTTACAAATTTATATTTGTAAACTATTTGCACACATTTACCCCGAAATTAAATATTATGAATGACTTTCAGTTTATTCGGACTGTCTGCATCTTAGCGGTAGCCTATCTATCGAGTATTTATTTGTGGTTAGCATTTTACCAACACACAAATGAATAACAAGACTACTAGAACAGGTAATTTAATAATGAACAAGGTCTAATTAACTTTAGGCCTTGTGCCACTACAATAGTCAGCCTCAAATTTTAAAATTATTTGAGTTATTGGTAACTTATTTATTGGAAATATGATGCTTTTATTACCAGAAATTATGAAAGATAAAGAAATACAAATTGGCTTATTTGGTTTGGGGTTCGGTATTTTTATATTATTTGTAACTCTGTCAAGTTTATCCTTAATAAAATTATTTCTGATTAAGTTAAACTTTATCCAGATTGATGATATATGTCAAAAGCTATTTAAACCGAATAAAAGTTTATTAATTGTTGTAAGTTTAATCGGATTTATTGAGATTGTTGCGTTATTAATGCCGAATAACTATTGGACAAACTCATTAGAAATTATTGTTAGTTTAAGTTTAGCGATCGCCGGAAGTTGGTTATCAGCACAGATATTTAAAAACTTCTTTGATTTTTATTTACTAAATGCTGCATTTAAGAGTGGGCAAAAAATCAGTAGTGAGTTACTCATTCTTTTAAGATGGGTAGTTAATATTAGCATTATTGTGACAGCAATTCTAATTTATGCTCAAACGCATAAAATTAATATATTAGGGTTATTAGCAAGTTTAGGAATTGGTGGTTTAGCAGTAGCCTTTGCGGCGCAAAAAACTTTAGAACAAATTCTTGGTGGTATTGTTCTTTATCTTGACCGGCCATTTGTAATTGATGATTATATAGGACTACCCGATGGTACTTTTGGCAGAGTTGAATCTATCGGATTAAGATCCACACGCATTAGAACTTCTGGTAAAGGTACTGTGATGATAGTTCCTAATAGTGCTTTGACTCAATTGAATATTGAGAACTTCACTGGTGCGAAGAAAGTCATGTCTATACTTTATTTGACATTCTATCGAGCGATTAGCAGTGAAGAACGCGCCTTAATTCGTCAAGTAATTCTCGATAGTACTAATGATATTTTCGGTATTGATTCACGGAATACAGAAGTAACATTTAAGAATGTTAATCATTCAGGAGAACTAGACAAAACTCAAGCACAAGTCACTTTCTTTATTTTGGGTTCTGGTGATGTTTCAATGGAATTACGCCGTCAGCTTTTAGATTTAGCTACTCAAACTATGACTCAGTGTTTGAAAGAGTATGGTATTGCTTTCGATATAGAAGAACCAACAATTTATGTAGACTCACCGATTACGATTTAGAGATAATGATAAATATTTACCAATTTATTTTGAGCTTGTTTCAGCGTGAAACCACAATATTAGCCTTATCTAAGTTTGGCATATTTCTAGGGCTTATTTTTCTGTCTTTGTTGGCAGGAAGATATACTCCAACATTCGTCAGAATAATTACTCAAAGATTTGCACCCCAACAAGTAGCCAGCATTTATAATAATCTGGTCGAACCTTTAAGAAACTTATTTAGAATTGCAGGAACTTTAATTTTAATTTCATTATCTTTAGCATGGATCGAAGATTATCACTCAATCTATAACTTATTATCTCCAATTGTTGATTTATCTGTAATTATTAGCCTTGCATGGCTATCTTCTCGCCTCTTTCGCCAATTTCTTCGTTCTTATGGGATTGAAATAGTCAGAAAATTTGGTCGTGAAGTAGATGAATTACTTTTAGTATTTGAAACTTTGGCAAATGTCATTATTGGATTTATTGCAGTTTTAGCTTTTGCTCAAAGTCAACAATTTAATTTAATTGGTTTATTGACTGGCTTAGGAATTGGTGGTTTAGCTGTGGCTTTTGCTGCCCAAAAAACCTTAGAGCAGTTGCTCGGAACTATTGTTTTATATTTGGATAGACCCTTTGTGCCTGGGGAATATATTCGTTTACAAAAATCCAACCAAATTCCCGAAGGTTTGTTTGGCAGAGTAGAGTCAATTGGAATTAGATCAAGCAAGATACGTACTGCTGCTAAGAGTACATTATTTATTATTCCTAATTCCATATTGGCAAACTTAGAAATTGAAAATATTACTCGTGGTAAAAAAGTGATGGTATTACTTTACCTCGATTTTTTACACATCCTGCCAGAACGAGAAAAAGCTTTAGTGCAACAGGTAATTGTTGAGAGTACTAATTCTCTTTTTGGGATTGACCCAGGAAGTACTAGTATTACTTTTTTAAATCATCAAGATGAGCAGCAGTTCACGCGCACAAGAGTAACATTTTTTATTTTGGGTTCCAGTGAAAATTCGCTGCAATTGCGTAAACGGCTGTTAGAGTTGGCCAATGAAAAAATCTCTAAAAAGCTATTTAATCATGGTATTGAATTCAAGCTACAAGAGCCGACAATTTATGTTGAATCACCTGTGACTATTTAATTACAGAGAAACACAGATAAATTATCTGTGTTTCTCTGTGGTGCTTGCTCCGCATAGGAGTTGCTCTGCAATAGTTAAGTTCTGTAACTATTGCAACGCAGAAATTTCAGTTAATACGCTATCTAACTCAATAGTATTTGCCCAAGCAGGAACAGCAACTTCTGGTGTACCTACAACCATCGTGGTTTCTTGGCACAAGTCGAAGTCATACCACTCATTACGCCATTGCAAGCGAAACTTGAGGCGTGTCCAACTAGGCGGGAGGTTAGGACAAGCTACAGGGCCAAATTGTGTCATCCGCACACCGCCAAAGCCATAGACGACAGACTGCCAAACTCCTCCAGCACTAGCGGCGTGAATGCCTTCTGCTGCATTGCGTCTGACATCTTCCAAGTCTACTAACGCCGCCCTTAAAAAATGAGTGTAGGCTTCAGTTGGTTGATTCAAATCACAGGCTAAAATGGCGTGAATTGCGGGGCCGAGGGAAGAACCATAGGAATGGTCGGTACGTTGGCTGTAATATTCCCAGTTGCTTGCCAAAGTGTTATGGTCGTAGCGTTGACGCAGCAAGTACAGCAACATCAACACATCTGGCTGCTTGAGAATTTGTTTTTGGCTAGTGGCTTCAATTCCTAACAGACCTTGCAGAGACTTGGTGCGGGGTTCGTAGTCAGCCAGGTTGACATCTTCTAGCCCAAAAAAGCCTTCAAATTGTTCAATTAAACCTGTGGCTGTATCTTGGTTAACAAATATGCGTTCTTGAATTTCTGCCCAACGATGCAGACGTTCCGTAGTTAAGTTCAGTTGTTGTACTAACTCAGAAGATTTTTCCGGATAAGCTTGCTTGAACCAGTCCCATAGCGCCAATGCAGATTGCAAATGCCACTGTACCATGAGGTTGGTAAAGGCGTTATTATCGACGCGATCGTGATTTTCATCAGGGCCGATGACATCTAAAATATCGTAGCTGTGGCGTTCTTGGTTCCACTGCACACGACTTTCCCAGAAAACTGCGGTATCGAGAATAATTTCTGCGCCATAGTCACGCATCCATTCATCATCATCGGTAATTTGCCAGTAGTGCCAAACTGCATAGGCGACATCAGCAGTAATATGCACTTCAATGTCACCGCACCAGATACGAATTAACTCACCGTTCGCGCCAGGAACCCAACGAGGAGTTACTTCATCTCCGGTTGTGGCGCTTTCCCAGGCAAACATTGCCCCTTGATAACCGGCTTCTTGGGCTTTACGCCTTGCTCCTGATAAGGTGTGATAACGGTAAGTAAGTAAGTTACGGGCTAAGGCTGGTTGGGTAAAGGTGAGGAAAGGCAGAATAAAAATTTCTGTATCCCAAAAGATGTGACCACGATAGGCAAAACCGGATAGGGTTTTGGGCGGAATACTAACTCGGTCATCGTTTCTAGGTGCGACAGCCAGAATTTGAAAAAGATTATAGCGGACAGTTAACTGCGCTTGGCGATCGCTTTCAATCACAATATCGCTGTCTTGCCAAACTTCTTCCCAAGCGGCAATGTGTGCTGCTAATAAGGTACTATACCTTGGTTCATCGGCTAGTCTATATAAAGCTGAAGCTATGGGAAGCTTACATTCTCTGGAAGTAAACACAGTAACAATCTTTTCTACTGTCACCGTTTGGTGTGGCGTACACTCTAGAGTTGTTATTAAGACTGGTGAACCAGAAGCATTTTCGACAAAAATAGGTGCATTATCATCACCATCGACGACCAACTTAGCAGCCATCCCCAGGTTAATATTTGAGTGCAGAGTTTTGCTTTGCTGCCAAATTATTTGATCTAACCCACCTTGGTGTACAGTTTGCCAATGGGGAACACCTGCGGTTCTTGGTTCAGCATCAAATCCCGCTGTGACGGTAATTTCCCCAGTAAAATCAATAGATGTGATTTGACAACGAATAGCCAAAACATGTTGATCTGCTAAACCTGCAAAACGCTCAAAATGTAAATCTAGGGTATGACCTTGGGGACTGCGCCAACGCACATCACGACTCAGCAAACCTAAACGCAAGTCTAACCGACGCTCATATTGCAGAATCTCTCCAGAATCCATACTAAAGCGATCGCCTGCCACAGTCACCACCAATGGCAACCAGTTAGGACAGTTAACCAGTTCTGTATAAGCAATATTTACATCATCATAAACACCATTAATTAGCGTTGCTGCGCTATCTTGTGTATATCCTTCTTCAAAGCTTCCCCGCGTTCCTAAATAGCCATTACTGAGGGTAAAAACTGTTTCTTTGTGATGTAGCTGTTTTGGCTCAAATTTTGTTTCAATAACGTTCCAGTTATTAGCGTCAAGCAGTTGCTGAGTATCTATCGAATTACCAAGAGATTCGCCGTCGAGCATGAGTAATTAAACCTACAATTCCAATGGTGGTTGTCAATAAGATGAAATCTATTTCTAGGAGGTAAAATTATTTGGCTACTTCTCTTCAAAGCAGATGTTTGAATTTGGTTTCACCAGCAAAGATTGATATTCATTATATAATAATGTTCTTTATTTCATCCCTCTCTAGCTAGATTTTATTAATAGCTCAGATTTATGCCAAAAGATTAAGACACCACATCAATTGATACATTTATTTATTTAAAGTGGAAATATAAATTGCTTTAGTAAACAAGTTTAATTATTAATTAATAGTATGTATTTAACTGATTAACATCACATCTATATATCTAAATAACGGTGTCTAGACATTACATTTTTGTCTAAACACTGTCATACATTTTTTAGCAAGCAGTCTGTTCAATATCTTCATGCTTGGTCTGTTCATAGAATTACAGCACCAAAATTTAAACCTGCAAGTTCACCGCGTTAAAGTGATTTCTCTTTGATGGCGGTGTCCACAGCTATAAGTATTTACCAGAAACTCAAGAAAACTTAATCTAAAATGCCTAGCATTAAATTTTGCTATCTGTTAGCCAGCATAAATCATTTACTTAAGCGTACATTTACTGAGGTTTTGCCGATTTAATCGTTATTAATATATATGTAATATTCGGGGTATTTAAAATGACAAACCTGCCTATTCAGTGTGCAAATTTAAAAGAGCAAGTAGAATTAATTTTACAACTTTTACAGCAAGAATCTGCTTTACGTTCTCAAGATATCACACCTGTACAAACTTCTTTAGGCAAGGCAATCTCTCCGAAATTTGAAATTGTGTTTGCAGGTGCATTTAGTGCAGGTAAATCTATGCTGATTAATGCACTACTAGAGAGAGAATTACTTTATAGTGCTGAGGGACATGCTACAGGTACAGAATGCAAAATTGAGTATGCAGAAATTGATCAAGAAAGAGTAGTTCTCACATTTTTAAGTGAAGCAGAAATTAGGGAACAAGCAAGTTTTTTATGCCAACAACTAGGATTTGTCACAGCAGCGAATATCAATCAAAGTGAAGTCAGTAATTTACTAAATCAAGGCTGTGAGGCAATTATTCAGCAAGAAGGTGGTGAAAGTAGATCTGAACGAGCCAAACAAGCTAAAGCATTAATTTTATTACTAGCAGGATATGACGAAAATCGTGAGCATATTCACACAGTTAATAATGCCACATATTCAATGGAAAAATTTAACTTTTCCAATCTGAAAGAAGCTGCGGGATATGCACGTCGTGGAAGCAATAGTGCGGTTTTAAAGCGAATTGAATATTATTGTAACCACCCTCTATTAGAAGATGGTAACGTTATTATTGATACACCAGGAATTGATGCACCAGTAGAGAAAGATGCACAGTTAACCTATAGTAAAATTCAACATCCAGATACATCAGCTGTGGTGTGTGTGCTGAAACCTGCATCGGCTGGTGATATGACCAAAGAAGAAACGACAATGTTAGAAACAATGCGGGGAAATGGAGGAATCCGCGATCGCGTCTTTTATGTTTTCAATCGCATTGACGAAACTTGGTACAATACACAATTAAGGCAGCGATTGGATGATTTAATTAGCAGTCAGTTTCGTGATACCAGCAGAGTTTATAAAACTAGTGGTTTACTTGGTTTTTACGGTAGTCAAATTAAACAGACAAGTTTACAAAATAGGTTTGGCTTAGATTCTATTTTTGCCGAAAGTGTTAAAGGTTTAAATGACCAGGAAGAAACACCACAATTTGTTTACGCATTTAATAATTACTGTGTGACTTCTGGTAAGCTTTCTCATACCAACTTTCGGATTTCCCTGAATGGTTTTGAAACGCCAAATGAAAATTATCTGCGGATTTTGTCTCAGCAGGGTATACCTTTAATTAATCAGCTAATTCTTGATAGTGGAATTGAGGAATTTCGAGCAGCAATTACCCGCTATCTCACAGAAGAAAAGCGTCCGCTATTGTTTCAAAATCTCGCCGATGATTTAGAAGATATTTGTATTAAGTTGAAAAAAACTTATCAGTCAGATTATCGAGATTTAGACAGTCAACCACGAGAAATTGAAGCGATGAAGTCGCAGGAATTACAGCGGCTTAATCAACAACTACAACAAATAGGTAAAGAGTTTAACCAGCATTTGATACAAGAAGTTAACCAAATAAACAATCAGGCTTGTGATGCTTTTGAAACGGACTTTCGCCAATTACAATCACGCATGATTAGACGGTTAGATGAATTGCTAGATACTTTTTCTGTAGCTGATGCTTATCGACGTGCTACTCTCAGTCATTTGCGTAATGCAACTGCACCATTAATTGCAATTTTAGTAGAGGCATTTTATTATTTATCTAATCAATTGGAAGATATTTTAGTAAATTCCTCTGAACAATTGGTAGCGAATTTATTCCAACAGTTGATGGAAAAAATTCGCAAAACAGAATACTATCGTCAGTTATATCGCTTGTTGGGTAATGATGGTGGGATTGAACAAAAGATTAAAGCTATTGAAAAACAGGTATCATTAGCCTTAGTTAGTGCAGCGAGTGTAGAATGCGATCGCTTCGTTCGAGAAAGTCCTAGATTTTATGATGAAGGTACTTTTTCGATTTATCAGTTTCGTCAAACTTTGCAGCAAACTTCGCAAAGTTATGACAGTGAAAGTATGGTAGAAGCTGAACCAGCAATTAGGCAATTATTAAAGTTAGATTTTGAACCCAAAGTTTCCCATACAATTCGCAAATCTTTCCGCCAAACTATCAATCAAATCCTGAAAATGCAATTGCTTCCAATGGCAGAAAATCAAGCTGATGAAATTTTACAGCAATATCCCCAGGCGCGTGTATATTTAGAGCAGACTTTACAACACGAAGCTGAAGAGAAAATTTCGCAGAATCGCCGCTTACTTATTGCTTTAGAAGAAAAAATTGAGAGTTATAACGCCGCGGTATCTGGAATTAATAGTTGTTTGCAAGCGATGCAATTATATGATCATTTACTGCCAGTGATCAATCTGAGTGAATTAGATGTGGTTGAAAAGATTGCGGCTAGTAATGGTGTGGTAATTTCTGATGGTTTATTAGATGGCGTGGCACAAATGTAGGCTTGATTAACCGCAGATGGACGCAGATAAAAATAGCGGGAACCATTAGATATGGCATTTCTAATTTATTTGTGAATATTAAGATACCTGAATTATTTGAAAATTTGGGTATCTTAATCTAAGGAAGTGACTATTAGTTTTTAGCATGGAGGTTGATATGGAAGATACATTTAAGCCGATAGAATGTAATGATGATGACGTTATAGAAGTTGGTGATAACACTTATAAAATTAGCAGACTTAAATTCGGTTTAAATCAATCATCTAATCAGTCTTTAGCACAAAAGTTGCAACAGGAATTACATCACGAAAGAATTCAACTCTCATCAGTTAATATGTTCTCCCAACAAGGGATAAACTGCAAAATATTAACATTAGGTTCTAAATGTTGGAAGAAGGGAAAACTAAAAGTCAGCCTCAGCATTGAATTTTCTATAGAAGAAGATGTGGAAATAACTAACAATAATGATTTATATATAAATGACCCACAATCACCATTGATAATTTACGTCGTATGATTCACGAGGAAAGTTGAGGGATGAAACCCAACATCTCAAAATTATATATTTGTTGGTTTTTGCTGTTAGTTACTACATCCAACCTAAGCATCTAAAAATGTTTACTTTATGTCTTAGGCTTATAAAGTTTAATTTCCCTACATATAAAAGAGGTTTTTATGGAAGAAAACTGGTATTTGCAAGAATGTAGAGATGATGATGTTATTTCATCCAATGAAAAATTATTTAAAGTAGGTAAGTTTCGAGAAACTCTCAATTATGTATTTACACAAAGACTTGTGAATATAGTTAATGCTACATTTCAAGAACGAAAATTACCTATAACTAACACACAAGAGTTTTTAGAGAGTGGTTTAGAATGCGAAATTCTCAAAATTGGTGCAAAAGCCTGGGAATCAGGAAAAATCAGAATAAAAATTGCTGTAGAATTTATTCCTGATGAACCAGAAATTATTGAACCTGAATCGCCTCTTGATGATTTACGCCGCTTGATTCACGAGGATAATTTATGAACAAAACGCCACGTATTCGCATTCCACCAGAAGTGAGACAATATGTATTTCAACGTGATAAATATCAATGTCAAAGCTGTGGTAAGACGGCGGAAGAAACTAATTTGACTATTGACCATATCATTCCTTTGGCGCAGGGTGGTCAAAACGATATCAGCAATTTGCATACTCTTTGCTTGACTTGTAATCAAGCAAAATCAGACAAAACAGATCAGCGTTTTCGACGACGTTTTCAAAGTTAGGCTAACCTAGAATAGGCTGTTAGTTTTTAATTTGTATGTCTCGAAAAGTCAACAGCAATTCCCGTAGATTTGCTAAACTTGGAACCACAGTATTTTATTTTTTAGCGGCGATCGCAATTTTAGCCGCAGCCTTTCCTAAGCTATATGAAATTAAGACGAAAGCTGGAATTAACATCTCAAGCAGGTATCACGCAGGCTCTTTCTTAGAAAAGCACACTCTTGGGTTATTTCGGTGTGAATGGCTTTATCCGTATCACTGCGATCGCCACAATGGAAAGGTTTAACGGTTAAAGTATAATATTCCTAAATCAAAATACCCGAATTATTGAATAATTCGGGTATCTGAGTAAAAAAAGTTACTGACAAATTTAAAATTATTTTTTTTCTAAACAGCGCCACTTTTTCTATTAAATAAAATAGCAACAGTTTTAAAAATTAACTTTAAATCGTACAGCAAACTCCAATTTTTTTGATATTGCAAATCGAGTCGAATGACATCTTCAAAGCTGCGGACTGTAGACCGCCCATTAACTTGCCATTCTCCAGTCATTCCTGGCTTCACATCTAAACGTTGCCACTCTGGTACTTCATAACGTTCAACTTCATCAGGTGTTGGTGGTCTAGTGCCTACTAAACTCATATCACCTTTTAAAACGTTCCAAAATTGTGGCAATTCATCTAAACTGGTGCGGCGTAAAAATCGCCCTACCTTGGTAATTCTGGGGTCGTTTTCATTTTTGAAAAATGCACCCTGTACTTGATTTTTCACTAAAGCTTTTTTGGCTTCCGCATCTACACACATAGAGCGAAATTTCCAAATCTTAAACCGTTTACCCATCCAGCCACAGCGGGTTTGACTAAATAAAATCGGGCCAGGATCATCGATGGTAATAGCAACCACAATGGGAATTAATAAAACTCCTGTAATTACTAAACCTACTAATGAGCCAACTATATCTATCAAGCGTTTCATCCACGAGGCTATGGAGGGATGAGTGGTGGGAAGTGGCTCTGGTTTACGAGAACTATTTTTAGGCGCTTCTATGACGCTTTTCGCTTCTATCAATGCTGCGTCGCTACTAGACTCTATCGGAAAAACTTGATCTAATCCTGTCAGGGTTAGCACCGCCATTACTTGAGGGGTAACATTCCGCAGAATTATCGTAATTCCTTTTTCTTGGGCAGTTTTGTAATTACTGACCAGAGCGCCTAAACCACTACTATCCATAAAAATAGTTTGCTGAAAATCAATAATGATTTTCTGGGGATATGGGTTTGCTTGGGTTAAGTCTTGGCAGGTTTGCTTAAAGCCGACTGCTTCCAGCACGCTTAACCGCGGAGATACCTGCACTATCGCCGTTTCATTTAGGGAAGTAACTGGGAAATTTACCTCTGTGGGTTGGCTAGTCATGAAGCTCTGCACTTTCGTTGCCATGTAAATTTAATCTGCCAAACATGATTGTGTCCTAGAAAATTAATTAACCTCACAATTACAGGGTAAGCATAAAGACTGATTGTTAGTTATCTGGGGTGAGCGCCGAGATTGCCAAGGACGATTCACAATAGAACAAGAACTAAAAAATGTACTTGTTTTTGTATCGCCACAGTGCGATCGCTTTGCCACTAGCCCATGACTGCTAACATTACAGTTGAACCTACCGCGCGTCTGATTGAGGTCTTTTCTGCTATTCAAGGGGAAGGATTGAATGTCGGGACACGTCAAATTTTTATTCGCTTTGCTTTGTGTGACTTGCGCTGTCATTTTTGCGATAGCTCCCACACATGGAATGCACCCACTACCTGTAAGGTAGAACGATCACCTGGATTACGAGACTTTGAAATTCACTCTAATCCCGTCCCCTTAACCATATTACTCGAATGGATTAAACGTCAAAATCTACCGTTGCTACACGATAGCATTAGCGTAACTGGCGGCGAACCCCTTCTACATGCCCCTTTTTTGCATGAATTTCTGCCCCAAGTGCGATCGCTTACTGGTCTACCTATATACCTAGAAACTGGTGGACATCGCCCAGATCAACTGGCTATGATTTTGCCTTATCTAGACTCTGTTGGTATGGATTGGAAACTGCCCAGTGTCAGCGGTGAGACTTATTGGCAAGCTCATGCAAAATTTCTCCAATTATGCCACAACAACCCATCTGTGGATGTTTTTATCAAGATAATTATTTCGCAAAGTACAAATCCAGATGAGTTAAAACAAGCTGCTTTATTGATAGCAGATATCAATCCAAATATCCCTGTTTTTTTACAACCTGTCACACCTTTACCCGTTTCGGAACAATTTACTCCTACACCCATACTTGCCCCAAATCCTGAGCAAGTGCTGATGTGGCAAGTGTTGATGAAAAAGTTTGTGCCTCATGTCCGGGTTGTGCCGCAAACTCATAAAATGCTCAATCAGCTATAAAGATTGCTGCGTTTTCCATAGTGTAAAACTTTGATGAAGATTTTCCCGGATCAACACCGTAATTTATTAAGTAACTATGTGACATTAACTACCTTAATTTTTTGTTAATCTTTCTTTAATCTAGAAGTCCAAAGCTGAAAAAACTGTGTCCTTTTGGGAAATGTACATGATTTCGGTAAAGCATTGGATTTCTGGATTCAGCCTTTCGCTGATAACTGCCGTAATTAGTATTACAGGCTCGGCAACCACGGCTCACGCTCTTTCTCTGGTTAATGGCATCACAATTCCGGCGAATAGTACAGATTTATCTTCATCTAATACCAATAGTGCTAACACTAATCGCCTAGGGTTTTTCTCTGACTTGTACTACGATCGCTACAACAATGTGTATTACAGCCTAGCTGACCGCGGCCCTGGTGGTGGTGTAATCAGCTACAACCCAAGGGTACAAAAATTTTCTTTAGATGTTGACCAAAACACAGGTGCAATCAGTAATTTCCAGTTATTAGACACTATTCTCTTCACCCAAAATGGTCAAAACTTTAACGGTTTAAATCCTGGAATACTGAATGGAAATGCTAGTGTTCTTGGCCGCAGCTTTGACCCAGAAGGATTTGCGATCGCGCCGAATGGCAATTTCTACGTTTCCGATGAATATGGCCCCTCTGTATATGAATTTAGCTCCACTGGTTCCTTTATCCGGGCATTTAACACCCCAAGCAATCTGATACCCAGACAAAGTGATGGCACAATTAACTACGTTGATGGTCGTCCAACCATTTCCACTGGTCGCCAAGACAATCGCGGCTTTGAAGGCGTAACCCTCAGCCCAGATGGTAGTAGACTATTTGCTATGCTGCAAGACCCGTTAGTTAACGAAGGTTCCCCAGATGGACGGCGCAGCCGCAATTTACGGATAGTCGAATTTGACACCAACACTGGTAATAGTACGGCTCAATACCTCTATCAGTTGGAAAGCTTGGCAGATATTAATGCCCGTGTAGCTGATAATACTTTTGGTGCTAATTCCCAAGGGCGAAATATTGGTATTAGCTCCATTACAGCCTTAAACAACAATGAATTTTTAATTCTGGAGCGAGATAATCGCGGTATAGGTGTAGATGATCCCACAGGTGCAATACCAGTCGCCAGCAAACGCATCTACAAAATTGACCTGACTGGTGCAACCAATGTGGCTGATATTAGCTTGACAGGTACAAATAATTTACCGGATGGAGTTACACCTGTTAGTAAGACTTTGTTTGCGGATATTGCCGAATTTCTAAGAAATGCTGGACAACCCATTCCCGAAAAATTTGAAGGTTTGGCAATTGGGCCGCAACTTGCTGATGGTTCTTACGCCTTGATTGTGGGTACAGATAACGACTTCAGCGTTACTCAAAATGGCCAGAATGTACAATTTGACGTGTGTACAGATGGGACTAACGTCTCTCAAGTCCCCATTGATAGCGGTTGTCCTACAGGACAGTCTTTAATTCCGACACGCATTTATGCTTTAAACGCCAGCCAACAAGAATTGGCAGGATTTGTACCACCAAAAAGAGTTCCAGAACCAACCACAACTGCTGCACTAGTTTTAATGGCTGCTAGTAGTTTCTTTGTGAAGCGACAGTTTAAATCTATGCAAAAGTAAATAAATTCTTGTTTGGGTGGGTATTGCCCACCCAAGATAATTCTCTGCGGCTACATTTCGCTGTCTTCTGGAGAGCGAGATTTAGCTTTTGCCTTGTTGGCACTACGTTTGAGGGCAGAAAGTCGTGCTTCATAACGAGACCGTTGGCGTTTGCTGGGAGTAGTATCAATTAAACTTTTCAAAGCACTACCAAGACTTTTGTAGGCATTAGGTAGACTATAACCAAAACGAGTTGCTAGTGCGATCGCTTTTTCATCAGCATCCAGCAATTCTCGCATTTGCTTTTCGCCATTATTCTTTTGATAAAGTCGCCAACCAGAAACGCCACATAGCGCCAAAGCTAACACCAGCAACAATCCATCTTGTACCCACAACTCACCGACAGCACCACCTAAACCAATAGCTAATGCTGCCATTTCCCAACCATCTTTGGGAATTGTGTCCATTTGAATGCGGGCAACTTCATGCCAGAACAGCAGATTACGCTGATCCATTGCGAGAGCATCCCATTTCACCAAGTCAATTTGAATTTCTACTTGGTCTTTACCAATTTCTTCGCTGCGGATCAGGGGTGGATTGACCTCAGTTGTGCCTTCAACTGTGACCCAGCTTTGTAATTCTGGTGGTAGTAAGCCTTTTAATCGCCGGAGTTCACTCATTTCTGCTTTGGCAGAGGAGGTTGCATAGGATGTCATAAAATCCAGCCCTAGAAAATTTCAGTATATAGTGAGGGTATCACTTTGGAGTATAGCTATTTAAGTGGTGATTCGCCTCAGTCACTTGGAAAAGTCCCCCGCTTTTTTCTAGCTTCCATTGCCTTTTCCAAAAGTTCTAGTAAACCGGGTGCTTCTTCCTGAATACTGAGTAACATTCTTTCGCCAATCTCGATATTCCCTGGATCTTCCCCTGTAGCCATGACTTCTTTCAACCTAGGGATAGCTATGCCATCAACAATCTGAATCAACCCACTTAAACAGCGTTGAAATTGCTTTTCTGTCAAAATTGAGTCTTCCAGAGGAAATTCAATAATGGCACGGATTTCACCATCAGCTGGGTCATATTCCCATTGCAGCATTTTGGTTTCCCAAGAAATGGCTAACATTGTCTGGAGAATTGCCGCTTTGTGAGGATGGTCTTGTACTCCTGCCAAAACTTGAGGCGCAAAAATGCGGAAAAATTTTCCCTCCTCATCTAATTGAACAACTATGAGAAAATCTTCTAGGTTATCAGCTTCCACCCCTGTGATAATTCGGTCTTCTTCATCATCAAAGCGGTAGTCCCAACCTAGTTTGTCTAAGTAATCGGCAATCTGTCCGAGATTTGCTCCCATAAAAGCCTCATAAGAAATGGTGGAGCGGCTGTCACCAAAACTAGTGTAACCTGCTAGGGGTCTATGTTTAGGTTGATGTGGCTACTTCTGCTTGTTGAGAATTATGCAATAAGTTTCTGCATCATAAATTCTATGAAATAGGAAAATCATGTTTTAGGAAGTACTCATAAGGACAAAATATCTAGCAATCTTTGTATCTCAAGAATCAATATTTAAGTAATAGTTAAAAACAGCAATAACCTATTTTTAAAAATAGCAGTCTTAAATTATTAGTTAAAAATCAGATGCCCGACTTGTGTAATAATTCGGGCATCTGAGACTCTCGATTTTAAAAATCTACAAAAAGCTTTATATTACAAACATCGACTGATTTTTTACCAAAATATTGTAGTCGTCAACACATTTTTCAGCGTTTAATATTTACGAAGTTTATGCGGAAATCAGCTTTTATCCTCGCGATCGCGCCCTTAATTTTTACTGTCGCTGCTTGTAGTGGAGAATCAGGACAAACAACAAATACAGCTAATCCTCCTACTAGTAGTTCCGCAAACCAAGCAACTCGAAATCGTTGGGATACTATTAAAAGCCGTGGTCAATTGATTTGTGGCGTTAGTGGAGAAGTCCCAGGATTTAGTTTTGTAGGAACTGACGGTAAATACAGTGGGATCGATGTAGATATTTGCCGAGGTGTAGCTGCTGCTTTGTTTGATAACCCAGATGCAGTAGAATTTCGCAATCTCAATGCGAAAGAGCGATTTACAGCGTTACAAACAGGAGAAGTCGATATTCTCAGTCGCAACACCACTTGGACACTCAGCCGTGATACCTCTGTTGGTTTAGAATTTGCGCCTGTCGTCTTTTATGATGGTCAAGCCATCATGGTTCGCAAAAACAGCAACATTAAGTCCTTAGCAGAATTAAAAAATAAAGCAATTTGCGTGCAAACTGGTACAACTACCGAACAGAACCTAGCAGACCAAATGCGGAAACGGGGAATAGCATACAAACCCGTTGTTTTTGAAGATGTGAATATTACCTTTGCAACCTATGCTGAAGGACGTTGTGATGGAATTACCGCCGACCGTTCCGCTTTAGTGTCGCGACGTTCACTCTTACCCAAGCCGGAAGATAACGTAATTCTTGATGAAGTTATCTCCTCAGAACCTCTAGCACCAGCAGTTGCCAAAGGAGACACTAAGTGGGGTGATATTGTCAAATGGGTAGTTTATTCTCTAGTCAAAGCCGAAGAGTTGGGTATTACTTCTCAGAATGTGGATCAATTTGCCAGTAGTAATGATCCAGACATCAAACGCTTTTTAGGAACAGAAGGCAACTTAGGAGAAGGGATCGGCTTAACCAACGACTTCGCCGCCAGAATCGTTAAACATGTTGGTAATTACGCCGAAGTATACGATCGCAACCTTGGCCCTAAAACCAAACTCAACCTCGCCCGTGGTCAAAATCAACTCTGGTCAAAAGGCGGATTGCTTTATTCCCCACCATTTAGATGAAGTATGAAGTGTGAAGTTTTATAATCAGGACTTACACAAAAGTATGAGGAAACAAAGTACAAAGGACACGAATTTATAAGAGTTTGAGAGATTTCTTGCGTAAGTCCTAATAATTTAACCTTTTATTTTTTGACAAATGACCAATGACTAATGACCAATAATAATCGCTTTTGGCAAATCACAGCACAATTGATTGCTATATTTGTGGCAGCAATTTTAGTAACAATACTTGGGAGTAACCTGAATCGTAACTTACAGCAATTAGGTATTCAATTCGGATTTGATTTTCTCAAGCAGCAAGCATCTTTTGATATTGGGGAAACGCCAATTGCTTACAAAGCAACTGATACATATATTCGTGCTTTGTCTGTGGGTTTAGTTAACTCTTTGAGGGTGGCGATCACTGGCATTTTCTTCACCACAATTGTTGGCATAACCGCCGGAATAGCCCGTTTATCTGATAACTGGTTAGTGCGGCATCTCAGCTTAATTTATGTAGAAATTTTCCGTAATACACCTTTACTACTGCAATTACTATTTTGGTATTTTGCTGTTTTTTTGAGTTTTCCCAAAGCAGACAATAAAATGTCTCTTTGGGGTTTTATAAGTTTCAGTCAAAATGGCATAGAAACACCTTGGGTTAATTTTTCTCCAGAGTTTTCGGCTTTACTGCTGGGATTGATTTTTTATACAGGTGCGTTTATTGCAGAAGTTGTCCGAGGTGGGATTCAATCAGTACCTAAAGGACAATGGGAAGCAGCGCGATCGCTCGGCTTAAAACCAGGATTAGTGATGCGGCTGGTAGTTTTTCCCCAAGCCTTGCGGGTAATTATTCCGCCATTAACTAGTCAGTATCTCAATTTGACGAAAAATTCCAGTTTAGCGATCGCTATTGGTTATCCAGATGTTTACTTCGTCGCTTCTACCACCTTCAACCAAACAGGGAGAGCCGTAGAGGTAATGTTACTACTTATGCTCACTTATCTTACCTTGAGCTTAACTATCTCCATCATCATGAATTTGCTGAATCGTACCGTGCAAATTAAAGAGAGATAACAGGGGTAAAAAATCAGAAATGACGAATTATCAATTAACTTGGCTGCGGAAAAACTTATTTAACACTTGGTACAATAGCTTACTAACTATTGTCTGTTTAATATTTTTATTTTGGGCATTGCAGGGAGTGATAACTTGGGTAACGACTAAAGCACAATGGACGGTTATTCAAGTTAATTTGCGTTTATTCTTCGTTGGGAGATTTCCGCAAACCCTATATTGGCGAGCTTGGATTGTTTTGGCGATCGCTACTAGTTTATCATCTATAAGTTGCGGAGTTTTCTTTAACAAACAACAGTTTACCAAGCTGAGACTCGCTATTTTCGCTTTGATTACCAGTCTATTATTAAGTTTTTTACCACTCGATTTAACATCACGTATTTGGTTACTATTTAATGCCTTTTTACTGTTAACAGGTTCTTGGATTGGCAAAACATTTAATCAAGTAATATCTCCTTGGCTATCTCTAATCTGGGTATTATCTTTCCCGATAATTCTGTGGCTAATTGGTGGAGGATTTAGCTTACAATATGTATCTACAAATTTATGGAATGGTTTATTACTAACTGTACTAATGGCTTTAGTCAGTATTATACTTTCTTTCCCCATAGGAGTTTTATTAGCTTTGGGGCGGACGAGTAAACTGCCTATATTACGTTTGTTTTCTATCTTATATATCGAAATCGTACGAGGATTACCGCTGATTGGAGTTTTATTTCTGGCTCAGGTAATGTTACCTTTGTTCCTACCAACAGACTGGCGTTTAGATAGAGTAATTAGAGGAATTGCGGGATTAGTTTTATTTAGCGCTGCTTACATGGCAGAAAACGTTCGTGGTGGACTGCAATCCATTCCCCGTGGTCAAATTGAAGCAGCCAAAGCATTAGGATTAAAAACTTATTTAGTGATGTTATTAATTGTGCTTCCTCAAGCTTTGCGTGCCGTTATTCCAGCAATTGTTGGTCAATTTATTGGTTTGTTTAAAGATACTTCACTCTTATCTTTAGTAGGTTTAGTTGAATTAACTGGCATTGCTCGTTCCGTATTAGCACAGCCACAATTTCTCGGACGCTATGCAGAAGTATATTTATTTATCGGATTAATTTATTGGATATTTTGCTATTCAATGTCTTTAGTGTCTCAGCGTTTAGAAAGACAGTTCAAGTAATTATGCAACTAAATTGAATTCCTTGATGAATAAATTTTTGAAAATTTAAAATTATTCACTATCTCTTTCATTAGATAAGAATGTCATAAATTCTGTCAAAGAACCAACAGTTATAGCCGCATCCATCAGATTTTCTAACTGTGCTAAACTTGCACTTTCCAAATTTGTGGCAACTGAAAGTGGAACTTCGCCAAAGCGTCGTTGTAATACTCGTATTAATTGCCGTCGCGCACCTTGTTCCAAGCCTTGTTCTAAGCCTTGTTCCAAGCCTTGTTCTAAGCCTTGTTCCAAGCCTTGCTGAAGACCCAATTCTTTACCTTCAGTCAGAATTTCTTGATACCAAGGTGATTCTCTTAATACTGTCATATCCCACCTCATAATTTGCTGTACTAAAGGTGTCTCTAACACAAAACTAGCAAAAAAAGCCAGCAATGATTCTAACTGATTTAACTGGTCATCTGCTCGTAGTACCTGTAGTGCGCGTTGTACAACAGATGTCTCTCCTCCGCCTCGCAATATCGGCACAAATGGTAATAAAGATGGAATTGGTTGTTGAAACACTATCTCAGCATCCACTTCCCACAAATTAATTACACGATAGTCTTGGATAGCGCGTAATCCTAAAAATTCTTGCTCGTAACTCCTGATAACTGTTACTGTCGTTGGCGGTGGCAAAATATTGATTAAGACTGGATAAGTTGGCAGTTGATAACGTTCCTGTGCCAGAGCCGCATAAGCTCTCATTCGTAAAGGCATTTTTGTGGTGTACCGTAACTGCAATTCGTTGAGTATCAAAAAATCTCCATGAGTGTCGCTGTATGCTTTTACTAACACATCTGTTTCGCGGCTAATCCACTGAAACTCAGAACCCAAAATTTCTTTTGCTACAACTTCTGGGCGTTGAGTTACCCATTTGACCCAGGCATCGGGAGCGAGACTAATTAATCGTTTGCCACCTGTATCTGCTGCTTTCGGCACAGAATTTTTTGTAACAGTACTAATATCTAATAATACATCAATCGCAAATTTTCAGGGCAGTCAATTTGATAAAATCCAAGCAATATTTTTATTGACTAGATGTTATTGAAAATACAATCCAGGGCTAAAAATTCATGATGACAGAAACAAAATCAATCATTATTGCTGAAAATGTTCATAAGTGGTATGGAAAATTTCATGTTCTCCAAGGTGTAAGTCTAAGTGTTAATCGGGGAGAAGTTGTTGTGATTATGGGGCCTTCCGGTTCAGGCAAATCCACATTTATCCGCACATTTAATGCTTTAGAAGAATATCAAAAAGGGTCAATTATTATTGACGGTATTACTCTCAGCCATGACTTGCGGAATATTGATGCAATTCGGCAAGAAGTTGGGATGGTTTTTCAACAATTTAATTTGTTTCCCCATCTCACAGTACTGCAAAATATTACGTTAGCGCCAATTTGGGTACGTCGTTGGTCAAAAGCAAAAGCTGAAGAATTGGCAATGCAACTGTTAGAAAGAGTAGGAATTTTAGAACAGGCTCAGAAATATCCTGGACAGTTATCTGGTGGACAACAACAACGGGTGGCGATCGCCCGTGCATTGGCTATGCAGCCTAAAATTATGCTATTCGACGAACCTACATCAGCTTTAGACCCAGAAATGGTACGCGAAGTGTTAGATGTGATGCGCAGTCTGGCACGTGATGGTATGACAATGGTTGTAGTTACTCACGAAGTCGGATTTGCTCGTGAGGTTGCTGACCGAGTAATTCTCATGGATAGTGGTTCTCTCGTAGAGTCAGCAACACCTGATATATTTTTTACCAACCCTCAAGAAGACAGAACTCGCCAATTTTTATCTCAAATTCTCTAGCCTAGAATTCTTATCTATTGTTTATTTTCTTTGCGTTCGCTGTTTATCCAAAATCAGAAAGTAACGACTAACTACGCAGCTGCACAGGCATGGCTAAATAAGTCATCTTCAAGCCACCAAGGGGGGTAAAAATTACTGGCGTGAGGTTTTGATTAATGTGCATTTGAATTTCTGAAGATGGCAAAGCTTTTAAGCCTTCCATTAAATATTTCACATTAAAGGCAATTTCGATATCTTCGCCGGATATTTCCGCAGGCATTGATTCTCTACCACTGCCCATTTCTTGAGCTTCACAAGATAATGTCAATTCTTGGGAGGCATGATCAATAGTGAGTTTAACTATATTATTTTTCTGATCTGCTAATACCGCAATACGTTCGAGAGTGCTTAAAAATTGTTTGCGGTCAACAGTAATTTGTCGCTCAAATTGTCGGGGAATGAGTTGTCGATATGCGGGATATTGCCCTTCTAAAGTGCGGCTAGTCAAGCGTTGATTTTGCCACTCGAAGATAACTTGACCTTGATCTAAATATAAGGCGATCGCATCATCAGCAGCATGATGCGCCAACATCCGTTCCAGTTCTCGTAGGGCTTTGCTGGGTACTGTCACCTCCAATTCACCACTTCCACCCAAAGGACTCTCGTTGGTAGTTTCTACCACTGCAAGCCGATGTCCGTCAGTCGCACCAAATTCTAGGGTGTCTTGTTTTACACTCAAATGTACGCCTGTGAGAACTTGCTTAGTTTCATCAGCACTAGTAGCAAATAATGAACCTCGCAATCCTTCAATTAAGGCGGCGGCGGTTAAATGAATTGGTTCTGCATCTTCAATGATTGGGAGTTCGGGAAAGTCTTCCGCACTCATAGCGCGTAATTGGTAACATCCGCTTTTGGGTGTAAGAGTGACAATTAAACCTTCCCCTGTAGATGCAACTGATGCTTCATCATCTAAGGTGATTTCGCCTTCTGGCAAACGCGATGTAATATCTACCAAGAGTTTAGCAGGTAGGGCGATCGCTCCTCCTTGCCAAACTTCTGCGCTAAAGCTAGTACGAATACCTAAACTCAAATCAAAGGCGGTTAAACTGACTTGGTTAGTTTCTGCATCCGCTTGTAAAAGTATATTTGCCAACACCGGATGATTTGGTCGTGAAGGTACAGCACGACTAACAAGGGAGAGGTTAGTACTGAGGTCGCTTTGAGAGCAAAGTAATTTCATAAGTTAGGAAATAGAAGCTAGGGGTTAGGGTTAGAGATTAAAGGTAGGGATTAGTATTTTTTACTTTAGTCAATACTCACATTTTCCAGCTATTCCCCCACAGGGAATAATGCCCAGAATAAGACTCTGAAAATTTCTTTAGCTCTTAACCTCTTAATTAACAGTGTTAATACCTGTGGAAAACTTGTGGAAAACATCATGGGTTTTTCCACAAGGTAATTATACTTGACGAAGTTTTCCACAGATTTGTGGGTTTTTTTCCACAGAGAGATTTAATTTTAATCATTTTTTATACTTAACTTAATATTTTAAATTGATTTCTGAAGCATTTATATCAATGATTAGTTTGCAGGCTGTGGAAAACTCCAGATTAATTCCTTAATGATTTTTGAGAACGGCTAGTCATGTTAATGCGATCGCTCAGTTGGCGGAGGGTATTTCCTAAATTGCGATCGCTTTCTTTGAGTTGAGTAATTTTCTCACAACTATACAGCACCGTTGTATGATCTTTGCCACCAAACTCTTCCCCAATTCTCGGCAGACTCAAATCAGTGTGTTGACGCATTAAATACATCCCAATTTGACGCGCCCAGCTAATTTCCCGCCGTCGTGAGTTACTTTTGAGGTCTTCAATTGAGACATCAAAATTCTCAGCAATAGCCGCTAAAATTACCTCTGGAGTAGCAGCTAATTTTTCGCTGGGTGTTTCTAAAACAGGGGTAATATTTTCTACCGTCATTGGCAAACCCCAAATCGAAATATAGGCTAAAGCTCTGATTAATGCTCCTTCCAATTCCCGAATATTGGATTTGTAGTTAGTTGCAATATACTCAATCACATCTCTCGGCAAACGGATATTTTCATACTCGGCTTTTTTTTGTAAAATCGCCATTCTCGTTTCTAAATCAGGCGGTTGAATATCAGCAATTAACCCCATAGAAAACCGTGAAGACAGCCTCTCTTGCAGTTGAGGAATTTGGTTGGGTGGACGATCAGAAGCAATCACAACTTGCTTACCAGCTTCATGTAACGTATTAAAAGTATGGAAAAACTCTTCTTGGGTATACTCTTTACCTTCAATAAACTGAATATCATCAACTAACAGTACATCAGCAGCCCGATAATGCTCTCGGAAACTTTGCATACTATCATTACGGATAGCTGTAATTAAGTCATTTGTAAATTGCTCTGTCGAAACGTAAAATATTTTAGAATTTGGGCAAATTTCCCAGCGATAATGACCGATCGCTTGCATCAGGTGAGTTTTTCCTAAACCAACACCACCACACAAAAATAAAGGATTAAACTCCCTACCCGGAGATTCTGCAACGGCTAAGGATGCTGCGTGGGCCATTCGGCTATTTGCGCCCACCACAAACCGCGAAAACACGTATTTTGAGTTTAATTCTGCATTCATCTGAGTTTTTTGCGTCAGGTTTTCAGACACAAAACTGGAATTAGGGAATTTCTCAGCAGTTTCTCGCTTGTCTATGGGCGTAACTTCATCACCTTGAGCAACGGTAATATAAATCTCCACCGGATAACCCAGAATACTCTGCACGACATTCGCAATGGTATTAATGTAATACTTCTGCAACCAATTACGGGCAAAGGGGTTCGGCGTAATAATGACTAAACAATTATTTTCTAACCGCTCCGCATTAGCAGTTTTAATCCAAGTTTCAAAGGTTGGACGGGATAATTCTAGCTGTAGGCGCTCTAGCACCTGAGACCACAGACTGTCAAGGGAAATTTCCATCACATATCACCTTTGCTGCTAATCGCCAAAATAGAAGATATGAGCAAGCACCAATTTAGCATTCAGATAATCTAGACCTAAGCTAAACTTTGAGTTCTAATCATTTTGGGACTACCCAGTAGGCCATATCCTACCACCCACTGACCAACACGGAGAAGCAAAGACACATGAAGACAACAGTGCAGAATATTGATGGCTGGAGTTGGCTCTTGAACAAGAGAGCTAACATTGTGAAGTTAACGCTGCTAAGTGGGGTAGCAGTCGTGTCTTTAGGCGGTTGTGGTTTTTTACCTGCTAAAACCTTTGAAAATTCAACAGATAAGCCTTTTGTTTCCGAACCCAAAACATCTAACCCCGAATCAGCGATCGCACTTCCACCTATTATCTCCGCATCTGGTGATCCCAACTTTGTTGTAGGCGTGGTGAAAAATGTTGGCGGTGCAGTGGTGCGAATCGACTCATCTAGAACAATTACATCTCGTGTCCCCGAACAATTTAATGATCCCTTTTTTCGACGGTATTTTCGGGATACCCAACCTAGACAACGAGTTGAACGGGGTAGTGGTTCAGGATTTATCATTAGTTCCTCTGGACAAATTTTAACCAATTCTCATGTCGTCGATGGTGCGGATACTGTAACAGTGACTCTCAAGGATGGGAGAACCTTTGATGGCAAAGTTTTGGGGGAAGATCCTGTAACAGACGTAGCTGTGATTAAAATAGATGCCAATAACTTGCCAACTATATCTTTAGGCAATTCTGAAGTTTTACAACCAGGGGAAGCGGTAATTGCTATTGGTAATCCCTTGGGTTTGAACAATACTGTGACATCGGGGATTATTAGTGCTACTGGTCGATCTAGTAGTGATATTGGTGCTAGTGACAAGCGTGTTGATTATCTACAAACAGATGCAGCCATTAACCCTGGTAATTCTGGTGGGCCATTGCTCAATGCACGAGGTCAAGTTATTGGGATGAACACAGCTATTCTGCGGAATGCTCAAGGTTTGGGATTTGCCATTCCCATCAACACTGTACAGAAAATCGCTCAAGAATTAATTACTAAAGGTCGAGTTGATCATCCTTATTTGGGTGTGCAGATGGTGACGCTGACACCAGAGATTAAAGAAAGGATAAATCAGAGATTTGGCGATCGCATTAATCTGACGACAGATAAAGGTGTGCTATTGGTAAGTATTGTCCCGCGTTCTCCAGCCGCGGCGGCGGGATTGAGACCAGGGGATGTAATTCAAAAAATTAATAACCAGTCTGTTACCAAGGTAGAAGAAGTACAAAGGCTCCTGGAAAGTACCCAAATTGGCAATCCTTTACCAGTACAAGTAGAGCGCAACGGACAAACTACGCAAATTACCGTTCGTCCCGCACCTCTACCAGTGCAAGGAGAAAGCTAATGAAAGTATGAAGTGTGAAGTGGGTATACGCTTTTAGCACCTAGCCGCTGGCTTGTATAAAGGGTTAAACCAATATCTGAGTATTTGAGGTTAAAAAATTGTATGTAAATCATTAAAAAATATTATGTTTGCAAAAGTTGACAATGCACAATTGTCAACTTTTATTTAAAATCGCTTTATTTTTATTTATTATCTATTACTCACCAAAGGAGTTTTTGTATGGCTGACTTACTACCAATTGTGCAGTTAGGCGACCCGGTAATTCGCCAAAAAGCAACTTGGATTGACAACATTCATGATGAGAAAATTCAAAAATTAATTGATGATTTAATTGCCACAGTTTCCGAAGCTAATGGAGTGGGGATTGCTGCACCGCAAGTTGCCGAACAACAGCGTTTATTTATTGTCGCTTCCCGCCCAAATCCTAGATATCCCAACGCTCCTACAATGGAACCTACCGCCATAATCAACCCCAGGATAGTGTCACATTCTCCAGAAATTGTTAAGGGATGGGAAGGTTGTTTATGTATCCCTGGTATTAGAGGATTTGTTCCTAGATATCAGACTATTGAAGTTGAATATTATGACCGATATGGGCAATTACAAAAGCAAGAATTCTCTGACTTTGTAGCGCGGATTTTTCAGCATGAGTACGATCATCTCGATGGGATTGTATTTATAGATCGCGTCGAAAGTACTCACGATATAATCACTGAGCAAGAATACCAAAAACGGGTAATTAACATTACTTAATCTAAAATAAATCTTGAGGACGATTTCACATACGGAAATAATAGGTTATATTTAACCTATTGTTAACCTTTGAGCCTTGGTGCAACTATCGAGTAAATGACAAATACTCTCAGTAGTCGCGGATTAAGTCCGAAAGAGGCTTTGTCTCCTGACTTAATTTCTGTTCAGCGTCACAGTAATCCAGTAACAGTGCATAGACACCCCAGTTTAGCAATTGCCAACTTAGAAACGCATTTGCCAGCTGGTGGTCTAGAAATTGTCCATGCAACCCACGATCGCATCCGTATCCGCGCTACTGATGGTAGTTTAAACTCAAAACTAGAATTACTATCCCAATATTTAAAGCAGTACAAAGGAGTCAAGGAAGTTACCGTCAACGAGCAGTTGGGTAGTTTGGTTGTTAACTTTGACAAAAATTATTTGACATTACATCAGATATTGGGAATACTGAAAAAACTAAATATTCACCCTTACCCAATTTCGCCGCAATCAATGACCAGTAAAGATCCCTTTGCGGTGTGGAAATCTCCTGACTTTTGGATGGAGCAAACTATTTCCTTTATTCCCTTAGTGACTGGTTTAGCAGTCACAGGAGGTTTAGGCATTAGTGGATTAGCATCGATCCCGGTCTATATGATTACCGCAGATGCAACTCGTCGGGTAATTGACTATTTAGAACCGCAAATTGCCAAATCAGACAGCAATAGCCAATCTGCAAAACCAAATAACACAACTAATCAACCGAAATTGCCACAAGCATTAACTAAACCTGTTGTTGCACCAGTGAGGCAAGACGTAAAACCGTCAGCAAATATTGCCTATACTGTAGTTCATCATATTCCGGGTAGGATTAGGTTCCATGTACCCCACATTGCCCAAGATAAAGCATACACAAGACGGCTGGAAAGGTTATTGAAAACAGACGCTCATGTAACTAGCGTGCGGATGAATTGTGATGCAGCATCAATAGCGATCGCATTTCATCCGAGTGATGTAGCAGTCAACCATTGGGTAAAACTGATGGAATTGGCATTGGAGATAAATCCGCCTACACCTAGCGTCCAAATCGTAGAGCAACAACAGCCTGTAGAACAAATTACTCAGCCTGTTGTATCGGCTGATACAACAAAAACATCAGCAGAAAGTAACAATCTAAACATATCCAGCTTATGGGCTGATATGAAGCCCGCAGCTATGTCTTTTTCTTTAGCCTACATGGCGAACTTTCCGTTGTAGATCGTTCCGTTAAGGAACACAGGAGGATGAAAATGGAGGGTTCTGTATCCTCATCGGCATCGCAGCCTCCTGGGGAAAGCCCCTGGAAAATAGCAGCCAGTCATAAGCAGCAGAGGAGACAAGGAGCAGGGAGCAGAGGGGAGAAGGCTTTCCCCATATCCCCTTTCCCCTGTACTGTTTCCTCTTCCAACTCAAAACTCAGCAACAGCAAATATGTGCAATGCTTAGAGAACTTGCTCAAAGCAGATCCAGTGGTGAACAAAGAGCAAATCAAGATCACCGATAAAGCTGGGACACTGCGAGACTCTCAAGAGCGAATGCACTGCGTTGATGCAGTAGCAATCACAAATTTAATTAGTTTGACTCGATCTGCCAACGAAGCAACGGCAGGTATCGCCGCCATCCTAGCCAGCAGAATTTAACAAAATATCAGCAAATCTTGTTTGCAGTTGCTCACCAGTCTTGCATGATTGGGGGGATAATTTGCTCTCGAAAATTGAGAGGTTGCTGCGAGATCAATTTAAGTTTTTATTACTTTCAGCGAGATCAGGAATGACACCATTGACAGCACAACTAGTATCGCCAGCAGTTAAAAAATCTTCGGAGACTGAGGTAAAAGAAGAAGTACCTCTAGGTGCGAAGGTTTACGAAACCGTAAGTACAGTGGTTTTAGCTCCACAAAGTTATCAGAGTAAGAATAGCAAAGCGTCTCTTGCTAAAAACTATAAACGCTCTCATCAGCCAATTTCTCAAGTTGTTTACAGCGTTGTCCATTCAGTTCCTGGCAGAATACGATTACGTATTCCAAAGTTGCGTGATAACAACGCATATATGCAGCGCCTACAAACTTTGTTGGAAGTTGATCCCCTCGTTACCAGCGTCAAAATTAAACCTGCGGCGGCCTCATTAGTTGTTATCTATAAATCTAGTCAAGTCAGCGATACCAAAATGCGATCGCGTCTTAGTTGTCTGATTATGACGGCTAATGATGGCAATGTTGTGCTGTTGGATCAGAAAAAGTCTATTGATATCAAACCTAAAGAAGATGCAGCAGAAAGCGCTTGGCCAGGATTGCAACTTTCGGCTGTAGCCACTGGGTTAGCGGTGTTAGGTGGGCCGTTAGGATTTGCTGTTCCACCAATTATGGTAGCGGGAACCATTGCTTTAGCCACATTGCCAGTCTTCCAAAGAGCGATCGCGGGGATCGTCATACAGCGTAAACTGACTATTGATGTGTTGGATTTGTTGGCAATTGTGATTACCACAGTCCAAGGTCAGTTTCTCACACCAGCATTGATGCTGAGTTTAATCGAAATTGGGGAAAATATCCGCGATCGCACTGCCCGTTCTTCCAAAATGCAGACATTAGATCTGCTCAATTCTCTAGGACAATTTGTTTGGGTAGAACGTGATGGTGAGAAGGTACAAATCTCGATCAAAGAAGTCAGCAGTGGCGATACAGTCATTGTCTATCCCGGCGAACAAGTCCCAGTCGATGGCAGTATTATCCGCGGTAAAGCCTTACTAGATGAGCAGAAACTCACAGGTGAATCAGTCCCCGTCTTAAAGTCCAAAGGACAACCTGTGTTTGCTTCCACATTGGTACGGGAAGGCAGCATCTACATCTTGGCGGAACGCATAGGTAACGACACCCGCGCCGGACAGAGTATCAAGCTGATGGAAGAAGCTCCAGTCCATGATACGCGAATGGAAAACTGCGCCATCAAAATCGCCGAAAAAGCAGTTATACCCACCTTGTTGTTAGGCGCAGGCGTGTTTGCTGTCACTCGCAACGCCGCTAGAGCCGCCAGCGTCCTCACCCTCGACTTTGCCACCGGGATCAGGGTATCAGTCCCGACAACAGTTTTAGCAGCTTTGACTTACGCCGCCCGCCACGGTATTCTCATCCGCAGTGGTCGCGCCTTAGAACAATTGGCAGAAGTTGACACTATCGTTTTTGATAAGACTGGTACTTTAACTAAGGGTGAGGTTGCCGTCATTGGTGTTGATAGTTTCCATCCAGAAGTCTCCAGCGATAGAGTATTAGCTATAGCCGCCGCCGCCGAACAGCGTCTCACCCACCCAGTCGCCGAGGCTGTCATCCGTTATGCCGAAGCACAACAAACCGTGATTCCTAGCCGCAGCAAGTGGAACTATAAACTTGGTTTGGGTGTGGAAGCAGAGATTTATGGCGAACCTGTTTATGTCGGTAGCGAGCGCTTCTTGCGTCAGCAAGGCGTAGATATGGAAGTTCTCAACGATAGCAATCGGATAAATTCTGTTATTTATGTCGCCAGTAATGGGCAACTTCTCGGTAGAATAAGATATAGTGATGTTCTACGTCCAGAAACGCGGGAAGTAATTAACCATCTATTGACGGTCGAAGGTGTAGAAGTTCATATCCTCACCGGCGACAACCAACGCACAGCCAAAGCTGTAGCGGCAGAACTGGGAATTACCCCAGCCAATACCCACGCAGAAGCATTCCCCGAACAAAAAGCCGCAGTTGTCCGCGAACTGCACGAACAAGGTAAGACAGTTGCCTTTGTAGGAGATGGAATCAACGACTCCCCAGCCTTAGCCTACGCTGATGTTTCGGTATCCTTCGCTCACGGTTCAGAAATTGCTCGTGAGACCGCAGATGTCGTGCTGATGGAAAATGACTTACATGGAATTTTAGAGGCGATCGCCCTGGCACGCAACGCCAAAAAATTGATTCGTCAAAATACAAGTATTGTTGCTATTCCTAATATTGCAGCAATGGCGATCGCTGTGCTATTTGGGCTAAACCCCCTAGGCGCAACGGTAGTTAACAATGGTTCAACAATCGTTGCAGGTGTTAACGGTTTACGTCCAATTCTTAAAAATTCCCCTAAGAAAGCTCTATCATCAGCAAGATGAGGTCAGACCTTGGGTAGATTAAGCTGGATAGCTTTCTGACAATTTTTCAATTCAACTGGAGATACTTGATTATGCCGAAAATTACTGATTTTGTTGAAGATGCTGGCGCTCCTGGGATTATCGCTGGTATCGGTGCAGTTCTACTTGCACCCGTCCTGATTCCTGTTGTGGCGGGAATTGGTAAACCCATTGCTAAGTCCATCATCAAAGGCGGAATTGTCGCTTATGAAAAAAGCAAAGGAGCTTTTGCAGAACTAGGCGAAACCTGGGAAGACATCGTAGCCGAAGCCAAAGCCGAACTCGCAGAAGACAGAGAAACCCCATTATTTGAAGCTGCTACTCCGGTAGAAAGTTCATCAGATAATGGTGTGTAAGTTTTAGACTGTTGTTGGGAAAGGATGAAATATCAAGTTTCATACTGAATACTTCAAACTTTCCTATTATCCATATATGAGACTTGTGGTTAAGTCAGCAAATGAAGAGATGGGTATTTTACCCGTCTCTGTCAGTTGTGGTGATTCAAATTAACCAAAAAATACCAGCAAAAATTTATCATTGAAAAACAAAATTAGCAGACTGGTAGGTCAACAAAACTCAAAAGCATTCAAAGATTATTCAGGAGGGTGGATGTGTTTACAAATAATCATGGTAATGTCACTATGATGCCTAAAGTTGTGGAGGCAGATACCTTGAACACGCCATCCCAGCCTATCTCTACAAAAATTATTAGCGATACTCCAGGCAGACTACGCTTAAGAATTGCACCATCTCATCGTCAAACTTGGGAAATCCAACGCATTGTCAAAATGTTGGATGCTCAACCCAATATTAGCCAGGTAAATACTAACATCCAAAATGGCAGTATTGTAATTCACCACGATCGCAATGATGAAAGCTGGCAAAATGTACTAGCTACACTCAAAGATATCGGCATAATTTTCGCCGACGTTACTAACGAAAGCCACTCTGATGCAGCAGCTACTATCGCTAATGCTGTTTATGACTTAAACGACAGAGTAGAAAGAGCCACAAATAATGTAGTTGATTTACGCTTGATATTTCCCTTAGCACTGGGATGTTTATCTGTACGACAGTTGCTAGTAAGAGGTTTGCAATTAGAAATCATTCCTTGGTATGTTTTGGCATGGTATGCCTTTGATAGTTTTATCAAACTGCATGGAACCACCAAACCACAGCCTAGTAGTGCGGCTGAGAAATAGTCACAAGATGATCTTTTGACTAAATACTAATTTGGCGTGTAAAGGCCTTAAATCAACATAACCTTTACACCTATCTCAATCACTAACCTTTAATTAAGGTTATCTATTCCTACGTGCCGCTTGCAGAGCATCAATAGCTAAACTGACACTTCCTTTTTCATTATTATAAAAATGGTTTTGTGGGTTTTGGAAAATTCTTTGAATCGTTTGTAATTCATCTATAGCATTAATATCAGATGCAGTGATAAAATTTCCCCTAGCTTTTTCTTGCAGATTAGTAACTATTCTCACAATTGCTCTAGCTGCTTTGCTACGCACTGTCCAATCTGGATCTTGCAAACCTTGAATTAAATAAGGCATAGTTGCACTAGTATCTGTGCCAATGCTACCAATAGTTTCTAAAGCGAGTCCTCGCACTGATGGTTCGGTGTGTTTTAGAGCTTTACCAATATTTGGCAAAATAGGTGTAGCTTCATTACTAATTGTTTTCAGGTTTTCCGCATTAGCCAGGCGAGTTTGTGGATCGTCAGTATTACTAAGGTTGGAAATTAAGCGAGATACAATAAATGACGATTTAGTATTTAACTTGACTAAAGCTGTAGCCGCACTAAAACGTACCGAAAAGTCAGAATCTTGCAGTGCATTAACCAAGTAACTAGAAAACTTAGCAGCTTCAATCACAGTATTTGCGCCATTGGCATCACCAGTATCTTCAGCAATAATATTGCCAATAGCTCTAGCTGCACTACTGCGAACAAACCAATTCTCGTCTTGAAGATTTTTAACTAATGCAGGTAAAGCATTTTTAACTATTACACCACCTTTTTGCGACAAAACTAAGGCTGCACCACTACGCACGCGCCAATCTGGGTTGAC
The DNA here is from genome assembly GCA_003990705.1 of Nostoc sp. HK-01. Lineage (GTDB taxonomy): Bacteria > Cyanobacteriota > Cyanobacteriia > Cyanobacteriales > Nostocaceae > Nostoc_B. The sequence goes on along the minus strand of AP018318.1, from coordinate 1,131,127 downwards.
TAATGCTTGTTGGAGTTTATCTAATGCTTCGCTACTAAACTCTCTATCATTGAGGTTGCCTAAAGTTGTTGCTGTATTAAGTTGTTCTAATAAATCTTCGTTGCTGAAACTTTGGATTAACTGATCAACTCTCTGTCCATTGGGAGTTTGTGCCAAAGTTTTATAACTGATACCGCTAACTACAAAAGGTGATACAAAAGTCAACACAGTTACCGCCATACGATGTGCTAATAACCAATTAGGAACTCTAGCCCAGAAGCTGACGTAAATGTGTTTTGCCATAAGATGTACTTCTGTATATAAGAATGCTATTTTGTATCCTCAGTGCTTTATATTACCATTCAAAATCTTTATGTACAAATACATTTAGGATTTACGCACCAAGTTTGTTTGTGGTGAATGGGTGTATGGGTGGGTGTGCAAAAACTATAAACCCTTCTCCTGTCCTAAACATTGATAGGATTTCACCTATAACCTGTCACCTATCACCTGCTCTCACTTTTGTGCGGAAGACCTAAAATAGTTATCACAACTGCTTTGAGTCATACCTACCAGTGAAAGCCTCTACTAACAATTTTGCACAAACTCAGTCGCGTAAAGCAGATCATATCCGTATCTGTTTAGAAGAAGACGTTCAGTGCCGTGAAATAACCAGTGGGTTAGAAGGTTATCGTTTTAGCCATTGTTGTTTACCAGAAATAGACCGCAACGATATTAATATCAGCACAAATTTTTTAGGTAAATACCTAGCCGCACCATTATTAATTTCTTCGATGACTGGAGGAACTGAAGAAGCCGGAACTATTAATCGCCGTTTAGCTGAAGTTGCTCAACAATATAAACTAGCGATGGGTGTCGGTTCTCAACGGGTGGCGGTAGAAAAACCCCAGGTAGTTGACACTTTCGCTATCCGCAAGTATGCACCGGATGTATTGTTATTTGCCAATGTGGGTGCTGTGCAACTTAACTATAAATATGGTCTAGATGAATGTCTGCGGATCATCGATATGCTAGAAGCTGATGCGTTGATTCTGCACATCAACCCTCTGCAAGAGTGCATTCAACCTAGAGGCGATGTGAATTTCCGTGGATTGCTTGACAATATCACTAATTTATGTAGTAAGTTGAGTGTACCTGTGATTGCCAAGGAAGTAGGCAATGGAATTTCTGGTGCAATGGCGGAAAAACTACTTGCGGCTGGGGTGTCAGCCATTGATGTTGCAGGTGCGGGGGGAACTTCTTGGGCGAAAGTGGAAGGTGAACGGGCAGAAAATGCTTTGCAACGTAGGTTAGGCGCAACATTTGCAGATTGGGGTATCCCAACGGCAGAGTGTATTACAAGTGTGCGGGCGATCGCACCGAATATTCCTTTAATTGCCTCTGGTGGCTTGCGTCACGGCTTAGATGTAGCCAAAGCGATCGCTTTAGGTGCAGATATCGTCGGTTTAGCCATGCCTTTTCTGCAAGCAGCCGTAGTCTCAGAAGCCGCCATTGCTGAGTTAGTTGAAGTTTTAATTGCAGAAATCATCACAGTGTTATTTTGTACTGGTAACGCAAACTTACAGCAGTTACAACATTCTGGAAGTTTACACCGCATACAATAAAACAGTAGTAATTTGTCTTTGTAGCAAATTACTCATAACCACTCATTATTGACTAATGAATAATTTTCTTAAACAAACTGTTGCCAGTTTAATCGGCAGCTTACTAGGTCTATTTATTTTCTGTGGAATTAGTACTACCGGGCTATTACTACTATTGTTTGCGATCGCAGCTTCTCAAGATGTTAGTCCAATAGTCAAAGATAAGTCTGTAGTAGTGTTTGACTTATCCTTAAATATTACCGATCGAGAACCCAGTGCAGGGGAAGAGTTACAAAAAACATTATCAGGTAATCCAGAAGACCGGATCACACTCCTCAAAGTTCTAGATGCTATAGAGAAAGCCCGAAAAGATCCGAAAATTGTCGGCATATATTTAGATGGAACACATGGAGCAGGTAGCAACCTGGGCTTCGCTTCCCTCAAAGAAATTCGCAAAGCCTTAGAAGAATTTCGCGCCGCAGGGAAAAAAGTAGTTGCGTATGGACAAGATTGGGGCAAAAAAGAATATTACCTCAGTTCCGTAGCTGATACCTTAGTTCTGAATCCCTTGGGAGCAATCGAAGTCAATGGTTTGAGCAGCCAACAGATGTTCTTAGCAGGAGCATTACAGAAATTTGGTATTGGAGTTCAGGTTGTCAGGGTTGGTAAATTTAAAGGTGCTGTCGAACCCTTAATTCTCAACAAACTGAGTCCCGAAAATCGTGAACAAACACAGAAATTACTAGACGATGTGTGGAGTGAGTGGCGGACTACAGTTGGTGCAAGTCGGAAAATCAACCCGCAAAAATTGCAGGCGATCGCCGATAATCAAGCCATAGTCGAAGCACCTGTAGCTAAAACTAATGGTTTGGTTGATAAAGTGGCATACCATGATCAAGTAGTTGCCGATTTAAAACAACTCACAGGTAGTGATCAAAACGATAAAACTTTCCGTCAAGTAGACCTTTCAGAATACGCTCAATTTATTCATAAATCCCAAAGTGTCGAAAGAGAATCTAACAATAAAATTGCCGTAGTTTATGCCGAAGGCGAAATTGTTGATGGTAAAGGTGATGATGAACAAGTAGGAGGTGATCGCTTTGCTAAAATATTCAACAAAATCCGCCAAGATAAAAATATCAAAGCCGTTGTCTTAAGAATTAACAGTCCCGGCGGTAGTGCAACAGCAGCCGAAGTCATGCAGCGAGAAATCCGGTTAACCCATGAAATCAAACCTGTAGTAGTATCAATGGGTGATGTTGCTGCCTCTGGAGGTTACTGGATAGCCAGTGATTCTAGCCGCATTTTTGCCGAACCAAATACAATCACTGGTTCAATAGGTGTATTTGGTATCCTGTTCAACGGAGAAAAATTGGCGAATGATAACGGCATCACTTGGGATGTCGTCAAAACAGCACGCTATGCTGATAATCAAACTGTCTCTCGTCCAAAATCCCCCCAAGAACTAGCACTTTATCAGCGCAGTGTGAACCGTATTTACAGTCTATTTCTCAATAAAGTTTCCCAAGGGCGCAAACTACCAGCACAAAAAGTCGCAGAAATTGCCCAAGGACGGGTTTGGTCTGGTGTAGCAGCTAAACAAATTGGTTTAGTAGACGAAATCGGTGGACTGAATGCAGCTTTACAATACGCCGCCAAAAAAGCAAATTTAGGTAACAATTGGCAGTTAAAAGAATACCCCAAAGAAAGCAGTTTAAACGAAATTTTGTTTGGCAAAGCCGTTGAAGAGGCTAGTGCAAAGTTCAAAATTCAGGGACAACAAATCAAAGCATCTGCGCCTCTGACTGCGGAATTTCAAAAGCTGCAACAAGAATTAGAGTCATTCCAAAGTATGAATGACCCTAATGGAATTTATGCGCGTTTGCCGTTTAATTTAAAAATCGAGTAAGTAATTACTATACGGATAAACTAAGTATCTTTGATGTTAAACTGCCCTTGGTTGAAGATTCCAATATCAATTAACCTAGAAAGTTTTTGATGTCTAGCCACAAGCTTTTCGGGTGAAATATCTGCGTCATTCTCAACGAAGCTATACAAAAAGCTTCTGCATTCGCCAGGAAATGACTCATTCTTTCGCAGCGCGGCTTTACAGCTACGCATCTACCCCCAACTATACTCTATGAAAAATCTAGCTCTACTATCTACTACAGCTTTGACAGTTGCATCGGGATTGATTTTTGGAACGATGCAAGCAGTCTCTGCTGCTAGTTTAAATTGGCAATGGAGTTATTTTGGTTCTGGTATTACAGCAAGCGGTAATCTCATTACTAATGACACTCCTGACAATTCTGGTTTTTACCAGATTTTGGGAATTAGTGGCACACGTAATAATGAAACAATTACTGGTTTGCAACCTACGGGGACTCCAATTCCTGGTAACGAACCTTTTAACGTGGACAATTTAATTAGTCTGAATAGCCAGCAGTTAACAGGTGACGGTTTTGGTTATTCCACATCATCAGGAAGCTATGCTAGTCCGTTTTTCGCTAGTTTTCTGGCGACACCAGGTTATTTAGAGGTTTTTTCAGCACCGCCAATTTTGTCAGGGTTTGGAAATTTAGGGACAGAAGATAGTGAATTACCCATTGTTTTTTCAGCCAGGATTATCTCTATTCCCGAACCTACATCCATCTTGAGCTTACTGGCTGTCTGCACTCTTGGCACGGTGTCAGCACTTAAACGCCAGCAATCACTACAATTGACTAAACAGAAACACACACAAGCTTCGTAATATCGAAATAGGGCCGTGGCATAGCAACGTCTCTCAAAAGATTTATGGTGATGGAAGCTAGTTATTGCTCCTATGAGGTTCGTAGCAAAATGCCGTGGTTTGTCAAGATCGAGTCAGGTGTAGTCGATAAAACCATCTTTGACCAGTATTTACCTGCCCACAAAGCCTTCGTACAAGATTTAATTGCCAAAGGGCATCAAGCCAAAACAGGCTACTGGGCAAAAATGGGAGGCGGAATGTTGCTGTTTGAAGCGGATTCTATGGAAGAAGCACAAGCCATAATTGCACTTGACCCCTTGGTAAAAAACGGTTGTGTCAACTACCAGCTTTACGAATGGAAAATTGTAGTTGAGTAGATCACACTTACGAGTTTTCGTGTTATTATTTTATTAGACCTGGATCTATGCGACTGCAACGCCTAAACCTTGTCAGAACCGGAAGGTGGCAGCAACACGGGATGCTTGTAGTAGGCGTAGTCTCCGGGTTCCCCTATTTTTAGGAGCGATCAGCAGCAATGCCTGGTTTTGGAGATATTGTACAAAAGGCTTTTTACCTCGGTGTTGGGTTAGCTTCTTACGCAGGTGAGAAAGCGGGAGGTAAATTATCCGAACTGCGATCGCAAGTCCAAAAACTGGCAGATGAAATGGTAGCGCGGGGAGAAATGAACACAGAAGAAGCCCGCCGCTTCGTGGAAGATATGATGACGCAAGCGCAACAGCCACCAAACCCTGCTGATAATGCTGAAAAAACAACTCCTTCGGAACCTCGTCGCATCGAAATCCTAGAGGAAGATGAAGCGCCAACTGTAAAAGAGACCTCAACTGAAAATGTGGATGACTTGCGTGACCAAGTGCTAAAACTGCAAGAAGAGTTAAAAAAACTGCAACGAGATTGATAAATAGTAGTTTTGGCCTTCAGCATCAGCAGTAAATAGTACAATAACTCGCTGCCCCACCCAGGAAGTTGACAACATACATTGCCTAGAATGTATTTATATACTTCAAGTTGGGTGGTTATTAGCATCCTAATTTTATAGCCAGCAGAGCGTCAAATTTATGGAACAATGGCAAAAAGATTTAATGGGAATCGTTGAAACAGTGGCAGAGGAAGTAGAACGCTTCTTTCAAGGAATGAATGATATGGTTGATAGCTTTTTTGACCTCACAGAAGAATTAACTGAGGAAGTACAAAATAATATTGCCGCTGAAGTAGAACAATACTTACAGGAAATATCTGCACCCTTCCTAGAAATGTATTGGGAACTGGAAGATATAGTTACAGATGCAGATCCAGGTTTTCCCTATACAGTAGAAGCTACACCAGAACAAAATTCTGCCTGCGTAGGTTGTACAAACTACCACGGTCAAGTTTATGGTGGTAACTTATTAGTCTGTGCTATGCACCCCCACGGTTGGGATGATCAGAACTGTCCCGATTGGGAACAAGAGTAGTACAACAAGGCAAAAGGTCAAAGAATTTTTATCTTAATCAGCTTTTCGCCTATTATGGCTGAGGTAACAAATGAAAGAAGACTAAGGACAAATGACTAATGACCAATGACACATCAGAAGTTAAGTATGGCGAACGCAACATTGCGGAAGGTAATTTAATTACCTTTCCCAATCCGCGAGTAGGTAGGCGATATGATATCAACATTACTTTGCCGGAATTTACCTGTAAATGTCCGTTTTCCGGCTATCCTGACTTTGCCACCATTTATATTACATACATACCAGATGAACGGGTAGTAGAATTAAAAGCCCTCAAGCTTTACATTAACAGTTACCGCGATCGCTATATCTCCCACGAAGAATCTGCCAATCAAATTTTAGATGACATAGTAGCAGCTTGTGATCCGCTAGAAATTACTGTAAAAGCAGATTTTTCTCCGCGTGGTAACGTACATACAGTTATTGAAGTACGCCATCAAAAAGCATCAGCGAATTAACCGCTAATGCTTAAATAACAAAATTAGCACTTACCCAGTGAGACGAAAAATCAAGGGTTGGGGGGTAGGGTAAAGAGGTATAAGCATTCAAAACCCCTACACCCTTAAACCCATTCTCTACAGACAACCTTTATGCGTAATTCCTGAACTATTAACGACGACGGCGACGCAGCTTCAGCATTCCTAAAGCACCTAAACCTAAAATTGGGAGTGTAGCGGAAGGTTCTGGTACAGCAGAGGCTTTGACATTATCTTTACCAAAGTCAACAACAAACATTGTATCGTTATAGTCTTTATCGCCACCGTTGCGTAAATCTTCAAAACCCATCATCAGATAATTGCCAATCTTCCAACCCATTAAGTGTTGTAATCCATCAGGGTTAAGAGTTGGATCTGCACCATAAATATCGCCATTTTGTGGTTTCGCGCTATAACCATCAGCTTTGAGTAAGAAATTCAGCTGTGTACCAGATTTAAAACTACCCAAATCTACAAAATCACCGATATCTAAAACACCATCTTTCTCGCCTTTTTCGCACTTATTCTTGGTGCTGTTGCAAGAGACATTTTCAAATATCATACCGTTACCGTATTTGTCACCCCGAATGGATTCATAGGCTAACTGGTTTTTATAAGCAGCGCCTTCATTCAGGAACCAAACACGTACATTGTGCTTTTGCGCCAAAAATAAGTGAGAGAAGTCTACTTTCTGTGCTTTGACTTGATCTGCGGGAATCGCCACACCTTCTTTCTGTACTAAAGCTTGAAACTGGGGCAGTATAGATAAGAAATTTTTGTCTTCTGATCTATCTTTGACAGTGGGTCGCTTCATTGTACTCCAGTCACTAGCCTTTTTGGAGGCTTCTTGTGCCTCTACGGAATACTTAGCTGCATTGTCTGCTTCTAATTTGGCTTGATTTCTCGCATCTTCAGCATCTTTAACTGATTTGTCCGCATTTGCAGTGACAGTTTGCGCTTGTTGACTAGCTTGATTTCTTGCTTGTTCAGCTGTAGTGCGCTTACTTGTGGCATCATTCAACTTACCAGTTGCAGTGTTACATTTATTTGTTGCATCATTCAGCTTGGTAGTTGCAGTACTAAACTGAGTTTTTGCATCATTCAACTTGGTATTTGCAGTATTAAAGACTGTAGTAGCGTTAGTAACAGTTTGTTGTGCTGCACTTTTTTGCGCTTGAGTTTTAGCCGCTGCGAGGGCAGCTTTCGCATCAATCAAGGTTTTATTAGCCGCATCATAGACTGTTTTGGTATCAGTCAAGGTTTTATTAGCCGCATCATAGACTGTTTTGGTATCAGTTAAAGTTTTATTGGCCGCATCATACGCTGCTTTAGCTGCAATAAAATCTGCATCTGTTTTTTGAAATGTCTGTTCAGCAGAATTTAAAACCTTGATGGCATCTTGTTTAGCTTTGGTTGCCGTTTGGGTAGTTTTTGTCAGTGTATCTTCTGTTTTTTTCAGTGTATCTACGCTTTCTTTCGCCTTTTTGGCAGCTATTGAAGCTTCCTTAATGGTTTCTTGAATGGTAGTTACTTTTGTAGATGTAGTGTTGGTAGTTGTTGCACCTGCTGAACCCATACCAGAAAGTGAATAAGTCAAAGTAGCAGCAGCAATCAGTACAAAGCGGATTCTGTTCATGTCTGTCATAGATATTGATACGCAATTAACTAAGTTTTGATTTCTTTTAATTAACTAGTGAAGATTCAATCATTTACTTGATTGCCGTTGGAAAACACTGGTTGTATTAGAGCTACTTTTTTTCGGGTAACTACTTTGTATCCCATTAAGATTTTTAATGTCTATAGTTAAAAGTTGTTTTTGCCAAGTCTTTATAACGAAATACCAACCGAGCGAACAGATATGAGAATTTGGGGCTGATTGTTATCTAGCAACAAATTTTAGTTATCGAAAACTGGTAAAAATACAGATAATATGAGAGGACAGTCTTGAGGAAAGTATCTGCATCTCAGTAGTGATGAAATAATATATTAATTAATCGATATCATAATAAGTAAAACTCTATAAATCTAATTACTGCAATACTGTATTTATAAAGTAGACTTAAAGTTCATACCTAACTTAGTTTCTCTAACAATGATTTTTGCAAAGATTCTAGAGTGAAAATCTCTAATAATTTAGATGATAAAACTAATTACAATATATTTTGATTATAGTAAAGTCTGAAAAAAACAGCATTATCTAGATTTCTCAGTAAATAATATATTTATCTGCACACTAAAAAATATAAAAGCTGAATAATTACAGTGAAGATACAGAGAAAATCACTATGTTTATTCAGCCTTCATAATTTATGTATGTGTTGATTTTAGTGGAGAGATAATGAAGAGGCTAAAGATTTCAAATCTATCCCACGGCTGCTGTTGACTGTGAATTCAGTCCATTCAAAATTTCTAAGACCTCTTTTTCAAACGCAACTTGAGCGCGATTGGTTTTACCACCTACATACAAGCGATCGCCTTTTTGTAATGCCCAAATTTGCGAATGGGAGAAGTAACTCATGACTACACCCGCCATCAAAATGGCAAAACCACCATAAACTATTGGTATCCCAGGATCAGATTTGATTTGTAAGCCAGTACTACCAATAATTTCTAATATTTTCAAGTTTGTACCATTGATTTCGGTAGCCATACCAGCACGCACGGTATTAATTAACTGACCTTTGGAGTCATAAATTAATATCATGCCTTGCAAATCTTTGACAATCAAAGACACGCCCTCACTCAAATCTGGTTTAGTAGGAAGCCAAGTTCCCCAGAGTCTTCCTTGTTGAGGGCCTGTATTCAAGGCCGCCATCGGTAGTTGAAACACAGGACTGTTATTAAATTGAAACCGGACACCGGAGATGCCCCAATCTGCTTGATAGAAAGTTACGCCTCGATAACGCAGAGGTTGGTTCACAAAAATCGTCTTACGGTCAATCTCTTTACCGTCATGATCTAAAACCGACATATCCGAATAAAATTGATCAATACTCCCAGAGGGTGTGTAATCAATCCAAAAACGATTAACATGCAATGACCAATCTTTTAAGTGTTTGGTGTTTGCCCAAGGGCCAGCATTAATAATGTTTTCTACCTGAAATCTATCGCCACTAGCAATTTTTTCTTGGGCGGTAAATCCAGTCATAGACCCCCAAATTCCCCCCACCAGAATCGTGACTATGCCAATATGCACGATAATCGGGCCAATACGTCCGACTATACCTTTACGGGCGTAGAGGATATTATCTTTGTCTTGAAAAATTTTATAACGACGATTTTGTAATAATGGAGTGAGAGAATTTAAAGCAGCTGTATCTAATTCTGCGCTTAAAGCTAATTTTTGAAATTGTCGGGGTTCTTCATAATATTTCCAGCGTTGAGCAGCTTTTAAGGCTGGTAATTGACGTGTGAATGTACAAGCGCTCAAACTACTACCAAACAAGATAAGTAATGCGGTAAACCACCAAGTATGATATACGCGGTTTAAGCCAATTATTAAGATGACCTTCCACGTCAGAAAACCAAATAAAGCCGGATGTTCTGGGTAGTTAGTGCGATAGAAACTGACTGACTGGTCTTGTTCAATCACAGTACCGCTAATACTAAACAGGGCGATGATTAAGAATAAGGCGATCGCCAATCGTAAGTCTGTCAGTACAGGCAAAACCTCCTTTCGCATAAAGCGCCAAGGTGCTGACAACCAACTTGATTCTGTAGACGCTGAATTATCTAAAGTCATGGGTTACAAACTGCCAAAGGGAATGCGAGAAATCAAAGAAAAAACACCAAATCCTACCAATAGCGCCCCGCTGACTGGGTTAATCCAACCAGACCAACGACGCAACTCCAGTAGTTTTTTGATCGCAGCGGTAAAAGTACCTGCCAAAATTAATGGTGCAACATACCCTGCTGTATAAGAAAGTAACAAAACTGCGCCTAAAATTAAGTCTTGTGTGCTGGCGACCCAAGTTAGTAAACTCGCTAAAACAGGTGTGCTGCAAGGAGAAGCCACTAAGCCAAAAGTTAAGCCGATAAAATAAGAACGCACTCCCGGAGGTAAATCTGGGGAAATCCAGTTTGTCTCGCCCAAAGAAGGAAATTGTATGGGTAATGCTTCGAGTAAGTTCAACCCCATAATAATGGCGATGACACTCACAATAATTGGTAAACCAAAACCGATTTGTCCGTAGACTTTGCCTACTAAACCAGCTATGATACCCATGCCAGCCAGGGTAGTTGCTAACCCTAATGCAAACCAAGTTGACTGGGCTGCTGCTTGTAAGCGGCTTTTTGCTTCATAGCCCCCGATATACCCGATGGTAATGGGTAGCATCGACAACATACAGGGAGTTAGGCTAGTGAGTAAGCCAGCCATAAAAATTATGCCAACACTCAATAAACTCAGGTGTGTGAGTTGGTTAGCAACTAGGTTGTTGGCAAATTGTTCGAGTTCATAAATTCGAGTTTGTAAAGTCTCCAACATAAGGTGTTTTAATGGGGAAATGCTTGATATGCTTGAATTTTAGCTTACTTCCCTTTTAAAGATGTTGTTTATGTAGAAATTGCCCGTACTAAAATTACTGTCTGTTGACTATGACGGGAAATAGTTGCAGGAATATTACCGTGTACCACCTGCTGCAACAAGCCTTCACGAGAAGCACCTAAAACAATCACATCACTTTGGTTGTGCTTGGCATACTCTAGCACCGCGTCTGGAACCGAAGTAGCATGAACTGGAGTTGTTATCACTGCGCCATGCAGGTGTTGTTGGAGAAAGTTAGCCGCTTTTGTTAAAGATGTGGTGTCTGGTTTGGTGGCTTCTAGCTCAAATACCTGACATAAGTTGACTGTTGGTGTTTTACTGAGAGAAGTTAATGCTGGTATTAGGGCGATCGCCTGCTGGGAATTAGGGCCACCAGCCATCGGCACAAGCCAGCGCTCAAAATGACTTTGGTCGTTAAGCTTAACTAAAACTACTTCACAAGCCGCTTGCCGAATCATTGTATCAACAACACGGCTAAAAACCCTTCCTGGTGTGGTTGTGCCACCTTTCCAACCCATCAATACCATATTGATATGACGGTCTTGAATAGTTTGCAAAATGGCTGACGACAAATTATGCGCTATTCGGATTTGAGTATGTACAGGTACATCCCAAGCTTGTCCTAGACGCATTGCCTGAAGTAGTAAGCGTTGACCAACTCTCATACTTACTTTAGCTTCAGTAAGCGGTTGGTGACGGGGTACAACAATGACATGCAGACATTCAATTTCATAATGGCGATCGCGGGCAATTGCTACAGCCATCTGCAACAGTTTGTCTGCTGTTTTAGGATTGCACAAAGGGACAAGTAATCTTCCTTGTCCTGTTTCTGGCACACGGATACAGTAAATGATTTGCGATGGTTCTGAGTTTGGAACTGCCAAGTCTTCTTGGGTGTTGAGATAGGCTGCTTCTGTGCGAATAATATCACTGCGGGTAATAATCCCTACCAAACGCCGTCCTTCAACAACTGGTAAACTGCTCAAGTTGTAGTGATTGAGCAAATGTAAAACATGCGCCAGAGTATCTTTTGAATAAGTAGTGATCGGCGCTGGGGTCATTGCTTCTGCTACCAAGCGATCGCCATTCAAGCCTCTCTGAGAAAGATTAGCTACATCTTTTTGCGTCAAAATACCCACTAGTTTACCATCTGCCAATACCGGAAAGCCCCGGTGAGAAGATTGGGAAAACGCCTGCAATGCTTCATCCAATCTCATCCGGCTAGACAGAGTTTCTACATGACGCTGCATTACATCAGCAGCTTTTAGCTCTAGCCAAGGCCCTTGGTTTGTGCCTTGTTTAGCCAGATGAATGCCTTTAAATTCCAGTAATTTATCGTATAGTGACCCCGCATCAAACAGTTCTGCTACTAGATAAGCCGTGACGGAGACAATCATTAGTGGCAACACCAAATTAAAATCAGTAGTCATCTCAAAGACAATGATGACTGCTGTAATCGGTACTCTGGCAACTCCAGAGAAAAATGCCCCCATTCCCACCCGCGCGTACGTTGTCGCCAAACTCAATCCCAGCCAGTGATGTTCCCAAATTCCTACTAAATAACCTAATGCTGCTCCCAAGGCTAAAGTCGGTACTAGCAAGCCTGCCGGCGCACCAGAACCATAAGTGAAAAGGATCAGCAAAAATTGAATACAGAATACCAGCGCTACCATTTGCCAGTTAGCATCACCCGCTAACAACAGTTCTCGCAATCCAGCGTTGTCCCGAAAAACAGGTGGAAGTGCGACCAAGGCAAAACCCGTGACCAGCCCAGCTAGGCCAATGCGCCAAGATAAGCTAATTTGCCCAAACCGACTATAAAAACCCAGGCTGGCAAGCACACCACGATTAAATAATATGCCTCCCAACCCAGCTAAAATCCCCAAGAGTAAATAGAAAGGAATCTCCGGGGCAAAAAAACTGGTGTTAGGCGTAATTAAATGCAAGTTCAAGGGGCGACAATCGCCTCTAAATCAGGACAGATAAAGGTTTGGGAGGCACAGACTCCTTGAAAAAATTAGATGCTTATTGAGAATGAACTGTATAGGGGTAGTAGACTCTTCTGTGGAGATCAGTTTCGTGGTAAAAAAGAACGGTCTCGTAATTTGACCAAGACCGTCGTCATAATGCTGGCATCATTCTACCAAAACTTCTTAGAAAAATACCTAAATAAAGCACAGCTAATCACTCTGAAGATGTTGGTGTGGTTGTTACAAAATCAGAAACAGGTCAGGATAGAAAGATTAGCAGCAACACTACCTTTACCTATACAACAAAATAGTCGTAGGCGGCATTTACAAAGGTTTTTAACACTAAATGCTTTGAGTGTAGTCTTGTTGTGGTTCCCTATCATTGAAGCAATAATTAACCAAAATTTTAAAGTAGGGTCACAGTTAACAATTGCGATGGATAGAACACAGTGGAAAGAAAATAATATATTGATGGTAAGTGTGATTTACCAAAAAAGAGCATGGCCAATATATTGGTGCTTATTAGAAAAAGATGGTAGCAGTAACTTAGAAGAACAGCAAAAAGTATTACGCCCAGTAATCCGTTTATTAAAAAAGTATAAATTAGTGATTATCGGGGATAGAGAATTTCATAGCGTAGAACTGGCGCATTGGCTCCACAAGCAGAACCAGAGTTTTGTATTTCGTCAAAAAAAGGATACGACTTTTCAAGAAAAAAGACAAAAATTTCAGTCTTTAAGTAGCATTGAGATTTACCCTGGTATTCGTCAATTTTATCCCAATGTTAAGTTGACTCAGAAAAAAGGTTTTGGTCGGTTTAATTTAGCAGTCTACTGGAAAAGAAAGTATAGAAGTAAACAAGAAAAGGAAGCTTGGTATTTATTAACTAATTTGCCTGATTTAAATACTGCCCTCAAAATATATACTCAACGCTTTGGGATTGAAGCCATGTTCAAAGATTGTAAAACTGGCGGTTACAATTTGGAAAGTTCTCAAGCTAATCCTGATAGACTTGTACGTTTAATATTCTTAATTGCTTTAGCTATGACCAGTGCTTGGTTACATGGACAAAGGACTAAATTTCAAAAACAAGAATCATATATTTGTCGTAGCCAAGAAAAAAATAGAAATGAGAAACGTCACAGTAATTTCTGGATAGGTTTATATGGTCAAAATTGGATAGTTGCTTGGCATGAGTGTCAAGCATGGGTCGAGGAACTGGCCGGTTTCAGTCGCAATAAGCAAGCATATTATCAGCGAGGTTTAAGGGCTATGAAGCTTATACAGCAAGCTCTTTAACTGGCTTGTCGCCCCTTGAAAAATGCAAGTCTAAATCTAGACTATGAGTACCTAGAATTCGAGAAACTACAGCGGCGATAAATGAAGCGAGAATTGCTGTTCCTAATGTGATACCAGAGACATCTTGCAGTAGTTCTTCGACTACAAACAACACCCCGGCGATCGGGGCATCAAAAGCTGCGGCTAATCCGGCACCGGCTCCGGCAGCAATCAACTGACGGCGGTGATCAGGTGAAGTCGGAAACCAGCGACTGAACTGATTGGCTATGGCCGCTCCAATTTGCACTGTCGGGCCTTCCCTCCCCAAGGGTATGCCTGTAGCCAAAACTAATGTTGCACCGAGCAATTTCACCACAGCAATTCGCAGGTTGAGGGGCATGGGTACTCTTGCCAACACTGCCTTCACTTCTGACATCCCACTACCAGCCGCCGCGGGGGCGATATGTTCTACTAACCAACCTGCTGTGAATCCACCCACCAACCCAATGATTGGTAGCACATAAAAGGCTGGAAACAAATTAGATATGTGCTGTCGCCATCCGCCCAGCCATCCCACGCCTTGCCCTAATAAAACAGCTGCTAGTCCAGAAACCAGACCAATCAGGCAAGCTTCAAAAATAGCAAGGCGTTTTGGTCTGAACAACTTGTGAGATAAGCGGTTCCAAAGACTTTTGCCGAGGCTTACCATTGTCAGTTGCAACCTGAAAACTAATTAGTGATTCTATTAAACCACGGTCAACCACGGACAAAAGTTAGAGTTAGTATTTGATTGATGATGCAGGCAACTGAATGTTTAGGGTGTTATGTCTTCAAAGTATTATTATTAACACCCCAAAATTACTAAATTACAGAACTGTGCCGCGTGTGGTTTCTGTATCGATTGGTTTGATGAGATATAGCTGTAACATATTCCAAACAATGGCGAGAATTGGCGGGATTTTTTGGAAGAATTTAACCAAACTTGGCTGATTACTTTTGTTAATTGCAACGATTTTCAAGTTGTTCTCAGAACACTGTTCTAAGCGCCAGAAAAATTCCGGGTGATTTGTATTGAGGATGAGGGGAAATGCTCGTGCAGAAGTATTGTTTGTTTCTTGAATAACTCTGTTGTTGTATTTACGGGGATGGATACCAATTGCTTCGTAGAATGATGCCCTTTCAAATACTGTCATTGTATGGGTAGCAAACACAGTCAGGAGAAAGAACCGCACCCACAATTTGGCTTGCCAACTTTTCCAGAGTTTGGTTTGCGATCGCAGCAATGCTTTAAAGAAATCCCCATGTCGATTTTCGTCTTGACACCAACTCTCAAATTTGCGAAACAGTGGATAAAATTGGTATTCTGGATGCTCCTGCATGTGCTGATTAACCAAGATATAACGCCAGTAACCAATCTTCTCCGATAGGTAAACTGTGTAAATAATCCACTCTGGCGGGAAGAAAGTATATGTGCGGGACTTAGTTAAAAAGTTTAAGTCTAGAGATAGTTTTAAGTCTGCCATTGATTTGTTGAGAAATCCTGCATGGCGAGCTTCATCTCTAGCCATATATTCAAAGGCTTCTGATAACAGTGGGTTATTCTTTTTCAGGCGGCGAGATAATTCTTTAAATAACAGAAAGCCAGAAAACTCTGAGGTACAAGAGCGTTCTAAAAAGTCAATAAAGGCGCGGCGTTTTTCCCCTGTAATGTGATCCCATGATTGTTTAAATTCATCATCACGCACAAAGTGATGGCGGTTATAGTCAGCACGCAGTTCATCAACGATCGCCCGGATTTCTGCCTCATTAGCCGATATGTCCAATTTCGCCACTGCATCAAAGTCAGTGGTGTAAAACCTAGGTGTTAATAATGTTTCTGCAACAGGTGCTTTAACACCCGGCTTCAGCAATTGAGGCTCTGGAGTTGCCACTGAATCGACCATGAGACTCCTTTAATTATTTTATCTTTTAATAGTTATATAAGCATAAAATGTTGTTATTCCACATCAGTTAAATTATTGAAAAGCAGATTTCACGAGATAACCTTAATGCTTCGGTTTCTCAGGGTTTTAGCACCTATTTTTTAGCTAATTTTGCCGCTTTCTAGAGATGTAGCAATGCAGCATCTCCATTTTGTCCAAACATATAGGAATATAAAGAAATATTAATAGCTGTATAGTTATACAAGTATTGATAGTTAAATGATTTTGGGAGAACAAAAATCCCTAAGAACAGTATCGGCAGTGGTATTTGCTGGTTGAAGTGATGCCGATGCTTTTCCCCTCTACATCTAGAATAACAATTCTCTATCTCTGACGTAAATTCTTGTAAAAGTGCTGTTAGCGGTAGCGAGGCGTTCAGCCTGTGCTGAGTAAGAATACTAGCGCCTAGCCTCTTAATTAATGTAAGTCGGTGATGAAGGAACCAAAAATGAGTAGCAATCTAGCCATAAAACTGCGTTCTGGTACGCAAAAAGCTCATACAGCAGCAGAAAATGTCGGATTCATGAAATGTTTTCTCAAAGGTGTTGTAGATAAAGACTGCTTTGCGAAGTTTCTTGGCAACTTGTATTTTGTGTACACCGAACTAGAAACAGCCTTAGCCAGTCACCAAAACAATCCTGTGATTGGTGGGATGTACTTTCCTGAACTGAATCGCCGGGCAGCTTTAGAAACCGACATGGTATTTTACTATGGCAACGACTGGCGAAATTTAATCACACCTTCCAACAATGCCAAAAAGTACATCGCCCGTATTCAAGAATTATCTGCATCTGCACCTGCTTTATTAATCGGTCATGCCTACACCCGCTACATGGGCGACCTTTCTGGTGGTCAGATGTTACAAAAAATTGCCCAGTCAACCCTCAAGCTGTCTAGCTACGAAGGTACATCTTTTTATAACTTTGACCAAATTCCCGACAAAAAAGCCTTTAAAGACAAATACCGGGATGCTTTAAACGCTGTACCTGTTGATGATGCCACAGCCGAAAGCATTGTAGCTGAAGCCAATTATGCCTTTAGTTTGAATATGCAAATGGCGGAGGAACTAGAAGGAAGTTTAATTAGAGCGATCGGTCAAGTACTATTTAATAACCTGACTGGTTCTCATAACCCAGGTAGCACTGAAGCCGCCGCCACTAATTAATTTTCGAGAAATTAGCTGTTTGGTTGGAGTCAACACATCATGCACTGCAACTGATATCTAAACTAGACAGCAGCTAGACGGAAAAGCTAGAAGAGTAGAGGCGCAGGGTGAGAATATCTGACTCAGTATGAATATTTCTGCTGCTTTGCATTAGCAAATAGAAAATCTATGGGCAATTTGTTGGCTGTGAACAAAATCAACAAGTTGCCACTTCTCATCACGATACAAGATTGCTATTTGATTTTTGCAAAGCTGAGGTAGATTCTTCTTTCTTCTTGCTGTTTCCCATTCCCCATCCTTACAAGTAATTCAGCAATTAAATCAGATTGCTATACAACCAACTACTCAGACTGGTTTTCAGCCTCGTTGTGATTTGAGAGTTTGAAAATACAGCCTACCCAATACATTGGAGGTTTTGATGGTATTCATATCACCTGGTGTCAAATTTGATTTGGATTTGGTCAAAAAGTACGACACAGCGGCACCAAGATACACTAGTTATCCACCTGCGACAGAGTTAAATGAAGCATTTACGACAGCTGATTTTCATGCGGCGATCGCCGCTTCCAATCAAAGAAAATCTCCGCTATCATTTTATTTCCACATCCCTTTTTGCCAAAGTGCTTGTTATTTCTGTGGCTGTAATACAGTAATTTCCAACAACAAAAATATTGCCAAACCTTATCTAGAACATTTAGCTCAAGAAATCAGGAATATGTCTACCTTGATTTCTCCAGATAGAAAAGTATTGCAAATGCACTGGGGTGGTGGTACACCCAATTACTTAGACCTTGACCAAGTAGAATTTCTCTGGAAAAAGATTACACAACATTTTGAGTTTGACCCCCAAGCAGAAATTTCCATTGAAATTAGTCCCCGCTATGTGGATAAAGAATATATTTTCTTTCTGCGGGAACTAGGATTTAATCGTGTTAGTTTTGGCATTCAAGACTTTAATAACGAAGTACAAGTAGCAGTCAATCGCATCCAGCCAGAAGAATTATTATTCAATGTCATGGACTGGATTAAAGCAGCCAAGTTTGACAGCGTAAATGTCGATTTAATTTATGGTTTACCTTATCAAACTCTCCAGACATTTCGAGAGACAATCAAAAAGACAGTTGCTCTAGATCCTGATCGAATTGTGGTGTTTAACTTTGCTTATGTGCCTTGGTTAAAACCAGCGCAAAAAAATATTCCGCAAGAGGCTTTACCTAAACCCCAAGAAAAGTTAGAAATCTTGGAAATGACCATTGAGGAATTAACCAATAGCGAGTATTTATTTATTGGTATGGATCATTTTGCCAAACCTAATGATGAATTAGCGATCGCCCAACGAAATCGCACCCTCCAGCGCAACTTTCAAGGCTACACTACCCACGCTGGCACAGATTTATTTGGGTTTGGTGCAACATCAATTAGTATGTTAAACGATGCCTATGTCCAAAACCATAAACAATTGAAAGATTATTATCAGGCAGTTGCTAACAATGTTTTACCTGTTAGTAAAGGTATCAAACTAACTCAAGATGATATTATCCGCCGAGATGTGATCATGTGCATTATGTCGCACTTTCAGTTGTATAAACAAGATATTGCCGAGAAATATCACATCAATTTTGATCAATATTTCTCTCAAGAACTAGAAGCATTGCAACCATTAGCAGCAGATGGACTGATTAAATTATCTGCCCATTACATTCAAATTACAGATATAGGCAGATTATTAGTGAGAAACATTGCTGTTGTTTTTGATGCTCATAATCAAAAGCAAGACAAGCAATTCTCCCGGACAATTTAATAAATAATTGTAATGATTTCAGCAAAAGTTTAGGATTCAGGGTGTCAAGGTTGGGCTGAATATTATCCCAGATCCATCTATATAGCTTCAGCCTAATATGTTAGGAAATTGTTGATTGCTCAAAGCCATAATAAGGGCTAGATTTATACTCAGCATTCAGCACTTTGCTAAAATTTTAGTTTTGGTATCCTGTGTAAGTCCTAAGAATAAAACAGTACTATCTTATATTCTCTGCATATAGCTAAGATTTAAAAACTAAAATTTATCTAAAATATATGAACCCTCAATGAGATTTAAGCAAAATACTGATGCTGCATATATCAGGATATTTTTATCTATAAATCGGTAGATCAACTCCTATCTATCTTTTGACTTTACAAGTTACCTCATCTGGGAGAAACGCCAAGAAATCAATGTTGTTAATCTGGTTACAGATGAGATTTTGAGGTCGTTATGAATATTATTGCTTGGATAATATTAGGTCTTTTAGCTGGTGCGATCGCCAAAGCCATTTACCCAGGTTATCAAGGTGGCGGAATTCTTTCGACAATGATTTTAGGTATTGTTGGTGCTTTCCTTGGTGGAAGTTTATATACTTTGTTGCAAACGGGTACTTTGCAGTTGACAGCCACAAGTTTTAGTCTACCCGGTTTATTTATTGCAGTCATTGGTGCAATCATTGCTATTTACTTGTGGGGACTGCTGCGAAGAAGCAGTAATGCGTAAATTACTGTGCATAGCCCATTATTAAATATAGAGTGTATTTGGTAATTATGCCAATAACACTCTTTACAAATATGAAGCACGGTTACTCATTAGTTGAAACCATAATGTACCTACTGTAGAAAGCTAGTTTTCCGTAAACGCCACACTAATCATATTATTGGCAGTACCAGAAATTATCTAGAAGAGCAGTGCAGAACTATAAACTGCCACGGCAATAGATGTATTTATTGTCCACTATTTTTTGTTGAAAATAATCAAAGAGGCATTGCATGTTTTTTCATAAAAAAGAGCCAATTCATTCTGTCAATATTAGTGAACCCAATCCTCGATTTGCTCAGTTACTTCTTGAGCAATTTGGTGGTGCAACTGGAGAACTAACTGCTGCTCTCCAATATTGGGTGCAATCTTTTCATGTGGAAAATGCTGGAATTAAAGATATGTTGCAAGATATTGCCATTGAAGAATTCGGGCATTTAGAGATGGTTGGTAAACTTATCGAGTCTCATACTAAAAATACAGATCAAACAGAGGTTTATAAAAGTACTCTGTTTGCTATTCGTGGTATTGGGCCTCACTTTTTAGATAGCCAAGGAAATTCTTGGACAGCCAGCTATATCAATGAAGGTGGCGATGTAGTTCGTGATTTGAGAGCTAATATTGCAGCTGAAGCTGGCGCTCGCCAAACTTACGAAGAGCTAATTAAATTAGCAACAGATCAAGGTACAAAAAATACTTTGGTACATCTATTAACGCGAGAAATTTCGCATACCCAGATGTTTATGAAAGCTCTCGATTCACTGGGTAAATTGACAGATCCATTTTTTGGTAATATACAACCCGATGAAACGGTGAATATTTACTACAATCTGTCAAGTAATGGCAATGGTCACGATGAGCGCGGCCCTTGGAATTCTGAACCTGCTTTCAAATACATTGCTAACCCTTTAGAAAGCAAAACTAACTAAATCTTCTCTCCTCTTAATTCCTTATCAAACCTCAATGATCATAACTTGAGTCAGTTGGAGTTGCTTCCCTGGCTCAATTTATTGTCAAAAGAAATAAGTTATTATTTCTGCTTTTGTAACTCAGTACTATTTAAGGAAGATTGATTTGTGATTGTTAAGTCTACACAAAATGGTTGGGAAGTTATTTATCACCGCGCCCATGCTTTACTTGCAGCACAACTAGCAGGACAATGGCGACGGAAGAATGCACCACCACGATTATATGAAACACTCGCCGCAATTTCTCATCATGATGACTTAGAAAAAGAGTGGGAAGAAGATAATCTTACCGCAGCGGGCGCACCAATGGATTTTATGTTGAATCCAGAAATTAATGTTGATAAGTTGGCGAATCTGATTAAAAATGCTCACTATCGCGGACGCTGGGTAACTCTACTAATTTCTAAACATCTGTGTCGGATAAATGAGTCTAAACGAGGTAAATCTCCAGAATTAGACAAATTTTTAGACGAACAAGTAAAAAACCAGAAACATTGGCGGAAAGATTTGGGGATTGAAGAAGATGAAGTGGATGCAGCTTACGCATTTATGCAATGGTGCGATCGCTTATCATTAATTCTCTGTCAGCAAGAACTCCCGGCTGATGAACGATTTTTAGAAATTAGCCAGGGGCCTGATGGTCAACGTTATGACATTATGCAACGCAGTGATTCTTTAGTGACTGTCCAACCTTGGCCATTTGAAGATGAAAAATTTACAGTCAATGTCGAAGCTTGTGACTTATCCCAAGTCAAATTTGAAAGTCCATCTCAATTAATTCAAGCACTGCAAAAAGCTCCTATTAAGGTGCTGGAGTGGACTTTTGTTGCTAAGTAACATAATTCCAGGACTAAAAAGAGTGTGGGGTTCTGATGTTTCCACTTTGGTTAAAAGCAGGTTTCTGGGGTTTGGTTGGTGGTTCAGCGTTGTTACTGGGTTCAGCAGTAGGTTACTACGCCAAAATCCCCCAAAGAGCGATCGCCGCAGTTATGGCTTTTGGTGCTGGGGTGTTAATTTCAGCACTAGCATTTGAACTCATGGATGAAGCTTATCAGCGTGGTGGCTTTGACTCCACCGCCATTGGATTTGTTGGTGGTGCAGTTGTCTATACAGCTGCAAACTGGCTACTTTCCTATCAAGGTGCAAAGCATCGTAAGCGTTCAGGAAAACAGCAACCATCAGAAGCAGAAAATAGTGGAAGTGGAGTGGCGATCGCAGTTGGTGCTTTACTGGACGGTATCCCCGAATCTATCGTCATCGGTGTCAGTATGATTGACGGCGGAGTGGTCAGTTGGGTAACTGTGGCGGCGGTGTTTCTCTCCAACGTTCCCGAAGGTCTTTCTAGTGCTGCGGGGATGAAAAAAGCCGGGCGTTCTACGGCTTATATTTTTGGCGTATGGGGAGGAATTGCCTTAATTTCTGGCATAGCTGCGCTGGTTGGTTACGCTTTATTCAGCCACTTTTCACAAGAAATTATCGCTGCAACTACTGCTGTAGCCGCTGGTGCTATTTTGGCGATGATTACAGACACCATGATTCCCGAAGCTTTTGAGCAAGCCCATGATTTTGCTGGGCTAATTGTCGTTTTTGGATTTTTGGCTGCTTTTGTTTTAAGCAAACTTGGTTAAGAATGGCAGAATCTAAAAATGAAAAAGCGCCTGGGAGTGTTGCCGTGTTTCCACCCCATGCGCTCTTTCTTTTCAACTTGCTCCTCACACACAACTATAAAATAGCATTTGTTTTTTGAATAAGTAAATCTGTTGTGTGACAGTTTTACTTATTGCACAAAGTATGGTATAATTTTATCCCAAATTAAAAAGCACCTAAGAGTGTTGCCGTGTTTCCACCCTCGGTGCTTTTTAGTTTCAACTTGCTCCTCACACACAACTAGAAGATATCACTTGTTTTTTCAAATGGCAAGTATATTATGTAACACTTTATGAAGTCTTGATATAAGACCTACTTTATTGGGCTGAAAAGCATACAAATTAGATATTTAGATAAGATATAACTCAGGGTGGTTGCCCACCATAACCAAAATTCTATGTCTTTAAGACATATTACTGCCAAGGATTAATGCAGTATGTCAAAAATCCAGCGCTCCTATTTGCAGCGTTACTGTGTTTCTATTTTGTCCGTGTTAATTGCGCTGCTACTAGGCTTAACGCTGGATAGCCTGTTTAAACTAGAAGTCTCGCCACTGTTTTTTGGGGCTGTAGTTTTGAGTAGCTGGTATGGGGGATTAAAGCCTGGTTTATTGGCTACAGTCTTGGCGGTTTTAGTCAATAATTACTTCTTCATTCCGCCCATCTACTCTCTTATACCCAACACCTGGACTAATGTACTCCAGCTAATTGTTTTTAGCTTGATATCGCTATTAATTAGTTCTTTAAATTCAGAATTGCATATTGCTAAACAAAAGTCCCAGGCCAAGCTGGCAAAGCTCACAGTGAGCTATCGCAGTCTATTGGAGACAGCCTACGAAGGTATCTGGATATTTGACCAAGACGGACAAACAGAATATGTGAATTCTCAGTTAGCCCAAATGCTTGGTTATAGTGTAGAGCAGATGCGCGATCGCTCGATTTTTGACTTTCTCGAAAATGATGCTCAAAGCGAAATTCAGCAATGGGTAGAGCAAAATCAGCAACATCATCAGGAGGCTAAACGGCAGTTTGAAGTGCGTTTACACCGCCAAGACGCATCTGAACTATGGGTAATTGTTTCTATTAGCTCCATTCTGAATGAGCAAGGCAAATTTTCTGGGATGGTGGCTATGCTGACTGATATTAGTGAGCGTCAGCATTCCGAGACAATTCTGGCTCAAGAACAAGCAAAGCGCGATCGCGAAAGTCAATTGCTGCGTGCCATGCTAGATATTCTGCCTGTAGGAGTAGTCATCTCTGATGCTAAGGGCAAATTTATCGAAATTAATCCCGCCGTTAAAGCAATTTGGGGCGAAAACGCACCATTTTTGGACGATCCCAGTCAATACCATGAATATAAAGGATGGTGGGCAGATACAGGTAAACCGATTGCCGCAGAAGAATGGACACTCGCCAGGGTTTTAGCTACAGGTGAGACAATTATTGGTGAAGAAATTGATATTGAAAGCTTTGATGGTCAGCGCAAAACTATTCTCAATTCTGTTGTACCGATTCGAGATGAAACCGGAGCCATTATTAATGCAGTAGCTGTCAATGTAGATATTACAGAACGCAAGCAGGCTGAAGCAAAATTGCGTCAAAGTGAAGCAACAGCCAAAGCGCGGGCTGAAGAACTTGAAACCATCATGGAAACTGTACCCGCCGCAGTTTGGATTGCTCATGATCCCCAATGTCATCAGATGACAGTCAACCTTAGTGCTTATAAATTGATGCGCCTACAACCAGGCTCAATCATGACAGCAACTCCCGCTAGTGGAGAATATACTTTCCCATTTAAAATTCAAAAAAATGGTCAAGATGTTCCCCTCAACGAATTACCGATGCAGCAAGCCGGTTTGACGGGTCAGGAGATGGAGGGAGAATTTGAATTTGTTTTTGATGAAGATGATGTGCAATATATTTACGGCAAAGCCGCACCTTTGCGCGATCATTCGGGTACTATTAGGGGCGTAATTGGAGCTTTTATAGATATAACTGAGCGCAAGCAAGGTGAAGAAGTATTACGACAAAAGCAAGAATGGCTAGATTTAGCCCAAGCAGTTGGTAAAATTGGCAGCTTTGAGTGGAACATTCCCACTAACGATAATATTTGGTCAAAGGAATTAGAAGCAATCTATGGTTTACAGCCCGGTGAGTTTGGTGGAACTTACGAAGATTGGAAAAAATGGGTTCATCCCGATGATTTAGCTAAAGCACATACAGATATTGTCAATTCCTTAAAATCAGGCGAGTTTTTCACCGACTTTCGCGTAATTTGGCGGGATGGTAGCATTCATTGGCTTCATGCTAGAGCCAAAGTTTACTACGATCGCGAAGGTAAACCTTTACGTATGGTGGGCGTGAATGTTGATATTAGCGATCGCAAACAAGCCGAAGAAGCACTACGACAAAGTGAGTCTCGACTGCGACAGCTATTAGAATCAAGCATTATCGGCATTATTGAAGCCGAGCCAGATAAAATTACCTTTGCCAATGATGCCTTTTTGCAGATGCTCGGTTACACCCAAGCAGATTTATTAGCAGGTAACTTGCGTTGGCAAGATATGACTCCACCAGAATATAGTGAATTGGATCAAGCTAAAGTACAAGAAGTATTTGTATCTGGTGTCTGTACTCCATTTGAGAAAGAATATATCCACAAAGATGGCTCCCGTGTGCCGATTTTAATAGGTGCGACTTTATTAACGCGCAATCCCTTTAGATGGGTTTGCTTTGTGCTGGATTTAAGCAAACGTAAGCAAGCAGAAACAGCGTTGCAAGAAAGTCAGAATCGTCTGAATTTGGCTTTAGAAGCCGCTGATATGGGTACTTGGGACTGGAACATCATTACGGGAGAAATTCACTGGTCTACTAATTTAGAACGCATCTTTGGCATAATGCCTAGGACTTTTGATGGCAGATATGAAACATTTGCTGCCATGCTTCATCCAGATGATGTGGCTTTAGTAGAACAAGCAATTCATAGTGCTATTTACGAAAGAGAAGAATACAATCTTGAATGTCGATTTATTAAACCTGATGGTCAAATTCGGTGGGCAATTGTCAGAGGTTGTGTATTTTATGACCAAACAGGCAAGCCAATCCGCATGGTGGGTGTTGATTTAGATATTACCAATCGTAAACAAGCCGAAGCCGCATTACGGCAAAGCGAATTGATGTTTCGTACCTTAGCGGACACAATGGCACAAATGTTTTGGATTACCAAACCAGATGGCTACCATGAGTATTTTAATCAACGCTGGTATGACTACACAGGCAAAACCTTAGAACAAACCCAAGGTGAAGGCTGGTTGGATACTTTACATCCAGATGATGTGCAGAATACTATCAACTGCTGGCAAGATTGCTTGCAAACTGGGAAAAAGTATGAGATTGAATATCGTATGCGTCGTGCTGCGGATGGTGAATATCGGTGGCATTTAGGATTAGCATTTCCATTACGAAATCAAGATGGGCAGATCATCAAATGGTTTGGTTCATGTACGGATATTCATGAACAGAAGTTGGTGGTTGAAGAACGGGCGCAAGCATTAGAAAGAGAGCGTGCAGCCCGGATAGAACTCGAAAGAGCCAACCGCATGAAAGACGACTTTTTAGCAATTGTCTCTCATGAATTGCGATCGCCCCTTAATCCCATTCTCGGTTGGGCAAAACTACTCAAGAGTCGCAGATTAGATGCAGCCAAGACAACCCAAGCTCTAGAAACTATCGAACGCAATGCCAAATTACAAGCGCGGTTAATCGAAGATTTACTCGATGTTTCGCGGATTCTGCGGGGTAAGCTCAGTTTGAATCTCTGTACAGTTGACTTAGTAACTACGATTGAATCTGCATTAGAAACTGTACGTCTAGCCGCTGAAACCAAATCAATTCACCTGCACACTGAGTTTGCTGTTGGTGAAGTGAAAGTTGAAGGCGACCCCAACCGCTTACAGCAAATTATTTGGAACTTACTCACAAATGCAGTCAAGTTTACACCAGAAGGCGGACGGGTACAATTACGACTAGAAAAAGTTGGCAATTTTGCCCAAATTCAAGTTACTGATACAGGTAAAGGTATTAGTGCAGAGTTTCTCCCATTCGTTTTTGACCGCTTCCGCCAAGCCGATGAGGTTACAACTAGGAAGTTTGGTGGACTAGGACTAGGATTAGCAATTGTGCGTCATCTTGTAGAACTCCACGGTGGTTCTGTGCAAGTCACCAGTCCCGGAGAGAATTTAGGTGCAACCTTTACAGTACAGTTACCTTTAATGGTGACTGCGAATGAAACATTAACTGATGATCCTTTAATTGAAAATACACCTAATCTTCAAGGTGTCCAAATAGTTATTGTTGATGATGATGTTGATACTTTAAATTTACTAACTTTTATTTTGGAACAGTATGGTGCTAGAGTCCAAGCGGTAAACTCAGCCCAAGAAGCACTGCAAGCGATCGCCGAAACCCAACCACATTTACTATTAAGCGATATTGGTATGCCCACAATGGATGGCTATATGCTAATTGAGCAGGTGAGAAGTACAACTTCAGCTAGTATTTTACCTGCGATCGCTTTAACTGCTTTTGCTGGTGAAGCTAACTCCCAAAAGATTATTTCCGCAGGCTTTCAGCAACATCTTACCAAGCCTATCGAACCCGCAGAATTAGCAGCAGTAATTGCTAATATCATTCGCATAAGCAAGAATGATAAATAATAAAAAACGCCTGGGAGTGTTGCCGTGTTTCCACCCCAGACGCTTTTTAATTTCAACTTGCTCCTCACACAACTAGAGAATAACACTATAGTTAGAGAAGGGCAAGTGTTATTAGTGACAGTTTTACAACTGCACTATCTAGATTCAATTAGCACCCAAAATTTTGGGTTGTGGCTGGGTGTGGCGCTATATTCCAAAACTCTTACATCCAATCTCCACCCTTGTACGTCAATCCCAATTAGTGTAAAAAGTGACGTACTCCTGTCAACACCATCACCAAACCTAATTCATTAGCAGCTTTGATGGAATCTTGATCACGCAAACTACCACCTGGTTGGACAATGGCGGTTATCCCGGCGGCGGCGGCGGCTCTGATAGTATCATCAAAGGGGAAAAATCCATCACTGGCGAGTATTGCGCCTTGAGCTTTATCACCAGCTTGTTCTAGAGCGATTTTCGCGGAACCAACGCGGTTCATTTGTCCAGCACCAACACCTAGAGTAGTGCGATCGCTTGTGACTACAATGGCATTAGATTTAACGTGTTTGCAGACTTTCCACGCAAACAGCAATTCTCCTAATTCATCGACTGTAGGTTGGCGTTCTGTCACCACTTGCCATTTACTCGTATCAGCCACAATATCATCCGCAGCTTGCACTAAGAAACCGCCAGCAATTTGTTTGACTAAAGTTTTCGGGCCATTACTTAAATCGGCTAATGTCAAAACTCGCACGTTAGTTTTCTTTGAGAGAATTTTTTGCGCTTCTGCGTCACAGTCAGGCGCAACGACACATTCTAAAAATGTCTTAGTTAACTCGCTGGCTGTCGCTGCATCAATGGGATGGTTCAAGGCGACAATTCCCCCAAAAGCCGAAGTCGAATCAGCATTAAAAGCTTTTTGATAAGCTTCAACAATGGTATTTCCCAAAGCTGTACCACAGGGATTGGTATGTTTAATAATTGTCGCGGCTGGCGTGTCGGTAAACTCGGCAATAATCCGACGGGCGGCTTCTAAGTCAACTAAGTTATTGTAACTGAGTTCCTTACCTTGCAATTTCTTGGCGGCTGCCCATCCTGTGGGTGTAGCGCCAGTTTGATACCAAGCGGCGGGTTGATGGGGGTTCTCGCCATAACGCAGAGATTGTAACTCAGTACCGCTGACTGTATGCTGTTGTGTACCTGCGAGGTAAGAGGCGATCGCGTTATCATAACTCGCTGTGTGTAAAAATCCTTTCAAGGCTGCTTGTTGGCGAAATTCTAAGGAAGCTACTCCGTTATTTTGCCGTAGCTCTTGCAGATATTCATCATACTGCGCTGGGTCACATAATACCGTCAAATGAGCAAAATTCTTGGATGATGCCCGCAACATTGCCGGGCCACCAATATCAATTTGTTCTACAGCTTCCGCCAAAGTCACCCCTGGTTTAGCAATAGTCTCCTCAAACGGATAAAGATTCACTACCACCAAATCAATCGGGCGAATTTGGTTATTTTCTAAATCTGTAATATCTTGAGGTACATCCCGCCGTGCCAAAATTCCACCATGAATGCGTGGATGTAGCGTTTTCACCCGTCCACCTAAAATCTCCGGTGAACCTGTGTAATCAGAAACCTTAGTCACGGGTATTCCTGCATCCTTGAGGGCTTTGGCTGTTCCCCCACTGCTGATGATATCAAAGCCAAATTCTTCTACCAAGCTACGGGCTAGGTCAATTAAACCAGTTTTATTAGATACACTCAGCAGTGCTAGACGCGCCATGTCTCAATTCCTTAGATGCCAAAGACCCCAATTTTCACACAACCCTTGCTTCACTTCAAGACTTGATGGGTGATTAAGAGAAAAATTTCATTAGCTGTTGTAGTGTTTATTTAATAATTAGTTTGACTAGCTGATCAACCAGGCGATCGCGGTCAATGGGTACAATATCACCACTGTGCATCACATCTCGCAGTAGAACAAAATGAATCAGTGTTCCCATAAAGGCTCGTGCTGCAACTTCCGGATCTGGTAGTTCTAGTTCAGGGTGAGAAGCTAGATATTGTGTCATTGCTTCCAGTATCGGTTTTTCAATATTTTGCACAAATGCGCGTGCTAATTCTGGAAAACGCCCTGACTCACCAATAATAATCCGCAAAAATGTCAGAACTTGTGGATCATCGGCAACATTATTTAGCATCTTGTTTGCCAAGGATTTTAAGAAAGCAGTGACATCGCCTTGTGCAGATTGAAGTTGAGTTGAATTAAAAAGCTCTTTTTTGCAAGCTAATTGCTGCATGAGTCCTGTAAATAAGCTTTCTTTATCAGGAAAGCGCCGATAAATTGTCGCTTTAGAAACGCCCGCCGCTACAGCAATTTTATCGATTCTGGCAGCCGCATAGCCGTGTTCTAAAAACTCTTGCATTGCTCCATCTAAAATAGCTTCCGTCTTTTCTGGAGATAAATCGCGCTCAACACTTTTGGATTTCATTGCTTAATGGCTGCAAACAGACTAGCGAATACCTGATAAGACTCACGCAGCGAGAAAAATCTAGGGTTATACAGGGTTTCTATATGAGCAAAAATCTTACACCTTTATACCCCAATATGGTTCAGTTAAGGTTTCTATCCCCCCTAGCCCCCCTTTTTAAGGGGGGAATTTTCTTCAAGTCCCCCTTTTTAAGGGGGATTTAGGGGGATCTTTAAGACTTAAATTTCACTAACTGAACCATATTGACTTATACCCCTACACTCAGTCTTAACAGAGTGTTTTTCTGCGTGAGTTTTTTTAGTAATTCACCTAATTTCCAGTATACCCTTGACAAGACGAAACTGTTTCGTTTAATTTCAAATAGACGAAACAAAACAGTTTAGTTTTACAAGTTAATATCAAGAGATTAGGGGCTTGCAAAATGCTGCAAAACTTACCAGCCAAAGCTTCTTCAGCTACAGTTCGTCAATGGATAGGGTTAGGTGCGACGGCGCTGATTGTTGCGGGTGGGGTTTCTGCCTATCTACTATCCCAATCGCCATCAAAGCCACAGATAGAGAATCAAAACGCCGTCATCATTTCACCGCAAATTACCACAGTGACAGCCTTGGGGCGGTTAGAACCTCAAGGAGAAATTATTAAGTTGTCAGCGCCGACAGCAAATAACGGCAATCGGGTAGACCAATTGCTAGTGAAACAAGGCGATCGCGTCAAGATAGGACAAGTAATTGCAATTTTGGATAGCCGTGATCGCCTGTTCGCCGCTTATCAGCAAGCGCAGGAAGATGTGAAAGTTGCCCAAGCCAAAATGGCAATTACCAAAGCCGGAGCGAAAACTGGAGAAATCAATGCTCAACGTGCGGAAATAGCGCGTCTGGAAGCACAGCGCTTAGGTGATATTGATGCTCAAGCTGCAACCGTCGCGCGGTTAACATCAGAACAAACAAATGCCTTAAGACAGTACAACCGTTATCAATCTTTGTATGAACAGGGTGCAATTTCAGCGTCAGATCGAGACAGCAGACAGTTAGCTTTAGATACCGCACAAAAAAGTTTGCAAGAAGCACAAGCCGTATTAGAACGGATTCAATCAACTAGTCCCGCACAACTCAATCAAGCCAGAGCGAATTTAGAGCGAATAGCAGAAGTCCGTCCGGTGGATGTGAAACAAAACCAAGCCGAAATTGATCGGGCTGTTGCGGCGATGAAGCAAGCCAAAGCCGAACTCGATCAAGCTTATGTGCGATCGCCCATGAATGGGGAGATTTTAGAAATTCATACCCATGCAGGCGAAGTAGTTGGCAATGATGGCATTGTGGAAATTGGGCAGACTCAGCAGATGTATGCAGTTGCTGAAGTTTATCAAAGCGACATTAGTAAAGTTAAAGTCGGGCAAAAAGTGCGCGTCAGTAGTGATTCTATCTCCGGTGAACTACTCGGAAAAGTAGAACGTATTGATTCTCAAGTCAAACGGCAAAATGTTGTCAACACCGACCCCAGCACCAATATTGATGGCCGGGTAGTAGAAGTGCATATCGCCTTAGATGCTGCATCCAGTAAAAAAGCCGCTAAATTTACCAACTTGCAAATTACAGCCGAAATCGAACAATGATTGCATTTATCGAGCAATTTCAACGGCGGACACCCCTAGGATGGCTACAACTCAGCAAAGAAACAGGCCGTCTTCTCGTGGCATTATCAGGCATTGCTTTTGCTGATGTGTTGATGTTTATGCAGATGGGTTTTCAAAGCGCTTTGTATGATAGCAACACAAAACTCAGCCGCAGCTTGAATGCAGATATTATATTAGTTAGTCCCCAAGCGCGAAATACTCAAAATTTGGGTACATTTTCCCGCCGACGTTTATATCAAGCCAAAGATATTCCCGGAGTCCAAATCACCCAAGCGTTTTATTCCAACACAATTACTTGGAAACATCCAGAAACGCGCAAAGATACATCCATGCAAGTGATCGGTTTTTCTCCCGAACAACCTGCGTTGAACTTGCCGGAAGTGAATGAGCAATTAAATAAAGTTAAGCTCCCAGATAGAGTTTTGTTCGATCGCAATTCTAGAGGAAATTATCAACAGGCGATCGCCCAAGTTGAGCAAGGAAAAACTGTCACCACGGAAATTGAGCGTCGGACAGTGACCATTAGTGGATTATTTACATTAGGCGCATCTTTTGGCGCTGATGGAATTTTAATTGGTAGTGACCAAACCTTCTTGCATTTTTTCCCCCGCAGAGAAGCAGCCAGCGTCAACTTAGGATTAATCAAGCTAAAACCTGGATATGATTCGCAGCAGGTAGCTAAGGAATTAGCCGCTTATCTTCCCAATGATGTGAGAGTTTTCACACATCAAGAATATATCACCTTTGAAGAAAGTTATTGGCAAAAAGAAAGTCCTATTGGATTTATTTTTGGCTTGGGAACAGGGATGGCATTTGTCGTAGGTGTGGTGATTGTTTATCAAGTTCTTTCTACTGATGTTAACAGTCACTTAAAAGAATATGCCACCTTCAAAGCAATGGGATATCGTAATCAATATTTACTTACGGTAGTTTTTGAAGAAGCCATTATTTTGGCATTTTTAGGCTTTATCCCCGGTTTTATTTTACCCATTGGACTTTATCAATTAGCAGCCAATGCCACTGCTTTACCCATTGCCATGAACCTTTCTAGAGCAACGACGGTGTTGATTTTAACTATTATTATGTGTGGCATTTCTGGAGCGATCGCAACTCGTAAACTCCAATCTGCTGACCCTGCTGATATGTTTTAAGCAAACAAACTGCTGAGTAAAAATATTACTTTCTATCCAGCCTCATTTTTATCAATCTTTGTGTAACCAATTCTTGACCGCTATTTAATATGATGACTAAAGAAGCTGTCATTTCTATTCAGAATCTCAACCATTACTTTGGTAAAGGTCAATTACAAAAACAAGTTTTGTTTGATGTTAACTTAGAAATAAATACTGGCGAAATTGTGATTATGACCGGGCCTTCGGGTTCTGGTAAAACTACCTTACTCACCTTAATTGGGGGACTGCGTTCTGCTCAAGTTGGTGGAAGTTTGAAAGTTTTACAACAAGAACTTTGTGGTGCTAATGCAGCAGAATTGACTTTAGCCCGCAGACACAACGGTTATATTTTTCAAGCACACAACTTACACAATAGCTTAACTGCTGTCCAAAACGTCAAGATGGCTTTAGAATTACATAATAATTTGTCAGTGAAGCAGATGCTAGAGCGTTCAGCACAAATGCTGGACTTAGTTGGCTTAGGTCATCGTCTGAACTATTATCCTGATGATTTGTCTGGAGGACAAAAACAAAGAGTAGCGATCGCGCGGGCTTTAGTCAACAATCCGCAAATTGTTCTGGCTGACGAACCAACCGCCGCCTTAGATAGCAAATCTGGACGAGATGTTGTCACCTTGATGCAGACATTAGCCAAAGAACAAGGCTGTACTATTTTACTTGTAACTCACGATAACCGAATTCTGGATATTGCAGATCGCATTGTCTATATGGAAGATGGCAAATTGACTAATAATTCTGTTATGAGTTTAGCTTCGTGAATGAATTGTTTGATGTAGAGGTGTAGTGAGACTGAGAATTTGGATATTTCAATAAATTGAATGACCAGATTTTTATTTCTACCGACATACTTAAATACCTCTATCTATTGAAGAATTTATCTCAATTCTGAACTAATCTTCTTGAGGAGATACAAACCTGAAGGATTTTTTCTATGTCTAAAGATGTATTTGAGTTATCAGCACCGCCAGTTAATTCTATTGTTGGTCATCTCCAGCAACTGGGGCAAGATCCATTAGGATTTCTCAGCCGTTGTCGTGATTATGGTGATATTGTGCCTTTGCAGTTGGGATTAACACCTGCTTGTTTAGTCACTAACCCCGACTACATAGAAGAAGTTCTCAAAAATCGCACTGATTTTATTAAAAGCCGAGGCTTACGTAGTTTAAAAACTCTGCTAGGAGAAGGTTTATTAACAGCAGAAGGCGAATCTTGGTTTTGGCAGCGTCGTCTTGCTCAACCAGTATTTCACCAAAAGCGAATTAATGTCTATAGCCAAATCATGGTGGATTACACCAACCAGATGCTGCAACGTTGGGGCGATGGTGAAACCCATGATATCCATGCAGATATGATGCGGTTGACTTTAGAAATTGTGATGAAGTGCATATTTAGCGCTGAGGTGGATGCTGGAGAAGCAAAGGTGGTGGCTCATGCACTGGATGTAGCAATGAACTGGTTTGAAAGTAAGCGCAAGCAAAATTTTCTGGTGTGGGAGTGGTTCCCTAGACCAGAAAACATCAGTTATCGTCAGGCTATTGCTCAAATGAATGAAGCTATCTACAAACTGATTCAACAACGTCGCAATAGCAAAGAAAAAACTAATGATTTGTTGACGATGTTAATGGAAGCGAAAGACGAACAAACAGGTCAGCAGATGGATGATAAATTGCTGCGGGATGAAGTCGCTACCTTAATGTTGGCAGGTCATGAAACTACCGCCAATACTTTATCTTGGACGTGGATGCTTTTATCACAAAATCCCCAAGTCCGTGAAAAATTACAATCGGAACTTTGTCAAGTCCTGCAAGGAAAGTTACCAACTCTAGAAGACCTAGGAAAGCTGGTGTATACACAGCGAGTAATTAAAGAATCAATGCGCTTATATCCTCCCGTATCTCTGATGGGACGAGAAGCCGCAGTAGATACACAAATTGGCGATTACGAAATTCCCCAAGGTACATCAATCATGATTAGCCAATGGGTAATGCACCGTCATCCCAAATATTTTGAGAACCCCGAAGTTTTTCAGCCAGAACGCTGGACAGAAGAGTTAGAAAAACAACTACCTAAAGGAGTATATATTCCTTTTGGTGATGGGCCAAGAATTTGCATTGGTAAAGGTTTCGCTCAGATGGAAGCGGCTTTATTACTAGCGACGATTGCTCAAAGCTTCCAAATAGATTTAGTGCCAGGATATCCAATTGTACCGCAGCCTTCAATTACGTTACGTCCAGAAAATGGGCTGAAGGTGGAAATCAAGCGAATCCAGTTGAACGCTGCTGAAGATGGGAAAAAAACAGTATCTGGTGCAAACATTGTCTAGTACAGGCAAAAACATTTTTGCCTATTTCCTCTGGACATAAGTAATTTAGCATGGCTCAACTACAACGAATTGCGATCGCACTTTCTCAATTTCAACAAGACCAAATTTTACTTACACCCCAACAACTACATTATCTCGGACGTGTCTTGCGTTTGCGTGAGGGCGATCGCTTTATTGCAATGGATGGTATGGGTAAATGGTGGTTGGCGCAGCTAACAGGGGAACAAGCGCAGGTTTTAGAAACACTTTCCGTAGAAGCGGAATTACCTGTATCAATTACGTTGATAGTAGCTTTGCCCAAAGGCAATGGCTTTGATGAAGTTGTCCGCTGCTGTACGGAAATTGGTGTAACTTGTATTGCTCCGGTGATGAGCGATCGCACTCTCCTTCATCCTAGTCCCCAAAAAATCGAACGTTGGCGACGCATCGCCGCGGAAGCCGCTGAACAATCGGAACGAGCGTTTGTCCCGACAATTTTAGAACCAGTGGCTTTTATGTCAAGGGTCAATAGTCAAGAG
Organism: Nostoc sp. HK-01; assembly: GCA_003990705.1. GTDB lineage: Bacteria > Cyanobacteriota > Cyanobacteriia > Cyanobacteriales > Nostocaceae > Nostoc_B. Next base: position 1,095,858 of record AP018318.1, on the reverse strand, counting down.
TCAATAGTCAAGAGTAAGTATATCTGTGAGGCGCGTGGTAATTATCCTCACTTACTTAATTGCTTACCCAAGAACGGAAAAAGGACAAATGACCAAGAACTAATTATTGCTACAGGCCCCGAAGGTGGGTGGACAGAAACAGAAATTGAAAATGCGATCGCATCTGGCTTTCAAGCCGTATCCCTCGGTCGTCGTGTCCTCCGCGCTGTTACTGCACCTATTGTGGCTTTATCCATAGTTACCGCAGCGTATGAAGTATAAATGATATATCTCGCGTCAATCCAAGCAAACGCGGGGATGCAGGGAAAGAAACTATGATTGAGCGTGTTGCGATCGCTTTTGACCGTAAAGATTATCACACAGCTGCGAAATTACTCCAACAACTGTTAAAAGAATCACCCGATAATCCTTGGGTGCAATTTTATCTTGGCAGACTTTACGAAGTATCTCATAAACGACAGGATGCCGAGAAAATTTATCGCCAGTTGTTGCGGAGTACCACCAATACCAAAATCGTTACCCAAACACGTCAAGGTTTACAACGTCTCCAAGAAGTTGAACAAGAAGAAAGACAACGTGCTATTGCTAAAGCTACAGCCGAGCCTAACAGTAGTGAACCAGGAGTACTCGTACTAGAACCTTTGAATCAGGAGCAAAAGTCTACAGTTATCGCTAAATTTGCTCAAATTATGCAGCTAGACGCTTATACAGCGAGGCTCGTTATACCCAGTCGGAGTTGGAAAGTCTATCGCTCTGGACAAGTGGGAGTGTTGAAATTTTATGGTGAACAGCTAAAAGCAGCGGGAATTCCTTGTTTTTGGACAACAATCGCCGCAGTTCAACAAATACAAGTTTATCAAGTCGAATATTTTTCGGAATCTGCTCAACAAGCTACTGTTGCTTGTCGCAACCAAACTAATCAACTTGGTTCTTTAACTTTTAATTGGTCAGAAGTACAAGCTAGAGTAGTTGGACTATTACCGATTTTTGAGGAAGTTGTCGATATTGATGCGCGTCACAAGTTAGAACGGAAAACTCAAACTCAAGACTATGCTCAGTTTTGTGATCTACACATACCTGGGCGACGCTGCATTCTGCGACTATCTGATCATAGTTATGATTTCCAACAAGGTGTAGAAATTGCTGCCCAACCTAGTCAAAATACTATCAGAATTAACTGGAATCAAGTACTCAACTGGTTAGAGCAGCATTTACCACAAGTGAAGCTTTGGTCAGATTTCACACCTTTTGCGGAGACGATTTTAGATCAAACAGAAATGTTAAACAATATCACACCCCATATACATCTGTTTCGCCGAGAACCGACAAATTGGGATGCTGCTTTTCAGTTGTACAGCGGATTAGTATTTCATAAATGCTCGGCGATCGCTCACAATGAAAATTGAATCACTAAGCTTGGTTAGGAGTTTTAACTTGACTGGCCATGTCTAAGAAAGAACTCATATTAGCGCCTGGACGGCGGCGACCATTGGTAGCAGTAGGCGTTAAATATTTGGGTGCAAATGTTGTTTCGGTTGGTTCTTTCTTCACAGCTACCGCCGCGGGAGCCTTTGCTGGCTCAGCTGGTGCAGCTTTGCCATTTTTAGATGCTTCTACTTTGGCTGCTTTTGGAGCAGCGGCGGGTTTTTTCGCTGGCTCAGGCGCTTTTGCTGTAGCTTTTGTACCATTAGAGGCTGCTGCTGGTGCAGCTTTAGGTGCTGGTGCGGCTTTAGGTGCTGGTGCTGGAGTTACTTCTGCACCACTCTCATCTAATTGTAAGTAGTAGCCCCCATTTTTTTTCTTTTTGCCACCTAACAACCCTGTGAAGAAGCCTAAAATCCCAGCAATTAAATTTTTGATAAAACCGAACATTAGAATTTCTCCTGCCTTCTATAATTCTGTAAATCTGACCGTAATGTTAAAAATTGCAGCTTAATGCTACATTTTTTTGCACTGTACTATTACTTTGACTAGCTTTATAGTTTAGTGTTTGAGCAACACTGGAGTAAGACTACAGAGCAAATGTCTTTGATTTTTCAGGCACTTGCCGCCCGTATATATCAAGACTCATTATTAAATTTTACTGTAACTATAAGCAAGATTATGAAAGTTAGCTTAATAAAAATTAACATTTCAGCTTGAGTAAATATATAAATAACTGTGAAGCAAATATTTAGATCCACGCCAGTGATGTGAGTGTCATAGCTCATTCACAGATAGCAAGATAACTCAGCTAGATTTTTGACAGACTCATGCAAGTGAATCAGGCAATGAACAAAATTCATCAAACGCACAACCCAGTCTTATTAATACACGGTATTGGGGATACAGAAGCAGTATTCCGCAAAATGCAAAATTATTTACAAGATAAGGGTTGGTCTGTGTATGCTCTAAATTTAGTACCTAATAACGGTGATGTGGGTCTGGATGTGTTGGCGCAGCAAGTAGCTGATTATATTAATGTGACCTTTGAACCAGAACAAAAACTAGATATAGTTGGTTTCAGTATGGGCGGAATTGTCAGTCGTTATTATGTCCAACGACTGCAAGGAATTGAGCGCGTACAGCGGTTTATCACCATTTCATCCCCTCATTATGGAACTGTAGTGGCTTATGGTTCTTGGCTGCCAGGTTGTGAACAAATGCGTCCTCACAGTAACTTCCTCAAGGATTTAAACTCTGACGCTGTAATGCTCAAGCAATTGAACTTTACCTCAATTTGGACACCTTATGATTTGATGATTGTGCCAGCAAAAAGTTCGCAAATGCCCATAGGTACAGAAGTAATTATCCCCGCAGCATCGCACCCTTGGATGTTAACCGACTCTAGGAGTTTAGCCGCAGTCGCCACAGCCTTAGCCGAACCCATACGAAATATTAACCGGAATGACGCACAAAGATTGTCGATGGAGACTGGGCTTAGGGGTGAAAGAGTGTAAGGGGTTTTTGGATACTTAAACTCCTACATCCTTACCCAAAACTTGATTTTGCGTTTTTATATGTAAGTGCTAATTTTAAGAGCGATCGCCAATTTGGGTATACTCATAACTACCAAATATTGCCTCTGGATAGCGGTAATATTTAAACTCCAGCAAATTATAAAAAGGATCTTCTAAAAAGAAAGTCCGATGCTCTAAAGGAGAACCAACAAAGCGATCCTTCGCTTCTTCCCGAAACAAAAGTTGGTGCAGTTGTGCTTTATTTAACAAGTTTTCCCAGTCACTTTCCTGAGTAAAAATTAACCCAAAGTGTCTGGGGTATATAGTACGTTGTCTAGTTAAAATTTCTTTGGTAGTGTGTGCTACTAGTTGGTGTCCATAAAGATTGAGAATCAGCGCGTGAGGGTTTTCCCTCCCAGGAATACAGCCCAAACCATCGACATAATAAGCTTTTGTCTGTTGGATATCACTAACCGGAAAAGCCAGATGGAATATAGGTTGACTCATAACTAATGTTTACTAGATTTGTACTATATGTATAGCCAAGGTAAGCTAAAACACGTCTAAATTACAGAATCATCCGTAAAGGTCGTCCTTGATTATTAGTCATTGGTCATTTGTATTGACAAGAGACAAATGATTAATGAAAGTCTCTAATGCTTTAACTCTGTAACTTGTAACCTGCTATATCTACAATTTATGCGCTAAAAACTTGTTTGTGGTTAAGTGCAACACAGTTTTATATTGCTGTCACTTATATGCTGATAGCGATATTTACAGCAGCTTCTAAGGTTATGAGCTACATAACTAAAAATTAACAACAGAAATTATGCTTCTGACTCCTGACTTGTTCTAGCTAAAAAATTTGTTCTTTGTCTTGCCTGTTTTTTCTCTCACCACTAGTAAAAGTAAGAGAATCTATGCACTTTTAAAATTAAAGAATGAGAGGTAACATCTAAGGTCGAAAATTGGTTATTCTGTTGATATGCTGCCAATGACAACATTACTTGTGATTCACTGCTAATGTTACCTTTAATTGACTCTGCGAATCCCTGGTTAGTGGGAGTAGGATTAAACGCCATTTTATTGGGTTTAGTTTGGATTGCTCCGAAAAAGCTGCTCACCCCAGCGGGGTTATTCCACGCCTGGATACTGGGTGTACTAGTTTGGGGAACTGTAGGTTGGCAAGGATATCTAGTAGTGGCGTTTTATTTCCTGGTGGGTTCAGGAGTGACGCGCATTGGTATGGCAGAGAAAGAAGCGCAAGGTATAGCCGAAAAGCGTTCTGGTGCAAGAGGCCCGGAAAATGTTTGGGGTTCAGCATTAACCGCAGCATTATGTGCTTTGGGTGTAGGAATCATCAATTCGGGATTTATAGTAGCTAATTCCCAGTCTCTAGTTCCCCATCCTGTGTCCCTGCTATTGTTGGGCTATGTAGCGAGTTTTAGCACCAAGCTATCTGACACATCAGCCAGCGAAGTCGGGAAAGCCTATGGTAAAAGTACATTTTTAATTACCACACTGCAACCAGTACCGCGAGGTACAGAAGGCGCAGTTAGTTTAGAAGGAACATTAGCTGGTGTGGTGGCATCGATCGCGATCGCCTGCGTTGGTTGGACGGTAGGATTGATCGACTCACTAGGGATTTTGTGGTGTATCTTAGCGGCTTTTATTGCGACCAATTTAGAAAGTGTTATTGGAGCCACACTGCAAACTAAATATACTTGGCTGACGAATGAATTAGTCAATATTTTAAATACGTTAATTGGTGCGATCGCCGCCATCCTCTTTGCTTGGTTGTGGACAATTACGATCGGCTAGTTAACTAGTGGAATTTAGACATATTTTTAGGTAACACATTAACAGTGTAGTTGCCATAATTTTCTATGCTGACTCCTGACACAGTTCAGGTAGCCGTCAATTATGAAATTTTAGCTGTTTTTCTTGAGTTAATTCATGGAATCTTTATCATTTCTGTCAATAAATGATCATCCACTCTCAATCACACAGGCAGTAAAATATCTGCAAGCTTCTGGCAAATTATCACAGTTTATTGGCGATATTCTCCGTCAGTATGTGATTGAGCAAGAAATCCAAACTAGAGATGATTTAGATATCAACCCAGCTTTAACAGAACAAGCAGTTATTGACTTTCGGTTAAAAAATCAACTAACTCAACCACAAACTTTTCAAGAATGGTTACAAACAAATGGTACAGATTATGAAACATTTCATTCATCAATTACCTTGGGTTTTAAATTAGAAAAACTCAAAACAGTAGTCACTCAAACTAGCATTCCTGAGTACTTTATTGAAAGAAAAATTTTTTTAGATCGGGTTGTTATCTCTCGCATTATTGTTGAAAGCCAAGAACTTTGTGAAGAACTCAGAACCCAAATCGAAGAAGGAGGCAGTTTTGAACAACTAGCCAGAGAATATTCCCTCACAGAAGATCGCATCATGAACGGCATGATGGGAGCAATCAGCCGTGGCACAATGCCAGACACATTACGGGCGGCAATTGATGTTGCCAGTTCTGGGCAATTAGTAGGGCCAGTAGAACTAGAAGGACGTTATGGTTTGTTTCGCGTAGAACAATTTCTGCCAGCGTCTTTAGAAGATACTCAACTACAACAAGCATTACAAAATGAGTTATTTGAAAAATGGCTAGCAGAGAAAATTCAAAAGCTAACAGTGAAATTACAAATGGGTTAACACCCCTGGATAATGAATCTTTAGAAATCAACGCTATAGCAGAAATACCGTGGAATCAAGGGCCATTATGCTGGCTAAGTAGCGAACAACAAGCAAGATTGCGTCATCTGGTAATTATCCATCGCTACCAACTAGGAGAAAAAATCTGGTCAACGCAAAAACGCGGCTACCAATACTATATAGTCTCAGGGAAAGTTAGACTGAGACAAGAACAAGATAGTCTTGCCCTTGCAGCCTTGCAAACTGGCGACTGGTTCGGCGACCTTTACACAATAGCAGTAGACTGCAAAGCCGTAGCCGCCAGTAAAGAAGTCATTGTCGCCTGTTGGGACAGCGCCCTGTGGAAAGAATTTAGCACTCCCGAAATTGCACAATTCTTCTCCGGTTCCACCGCAGAACCAGCACAAATTAATACTCAATCTCAACCCAGCCCAGAACCACAACAGCCTCTACCAGCAGCCACGGTTAGTCCTCCAGAAACTCAGCAGCCCACTCTACAAGAATTACTCAACCGCACTCCAGACACATCAAATTATCCTTTCATTGCCCACAGCAACACCGCCGCCGCCTGCCTGACAATGGTGGCGCAACAACTAGACAACCCCGTGCAACTCGAATGGGTACAACGACAACTGCGGGGACAAAACTCTAAACAAATTGTTGAAGCTGCGGAAAAACTTGGACTAGTATTGCGGCGACTCCAAGTTAGTTGGGACGAATTACCCAAACTTTCATTTCCGGCACTGATGTTATGGCAAAGCGAAACTCAACCCCAACCCAGTTGGGTAGTTGTTTATGCCGTTAAAGGTTCACGCTTAATTATTGCCAACCCCCTAAATTTAGGACAAATATGTGAGACTCTACCACAATCAATTGTCGAAGCTGCCTGGGATGGACAACTTTGGCAAGTAGAACTGATTAACAAACAAGAAAAATTTAACCTCAGTTGGTTTATTCCGGCTGTTTGGAAATATAAGGGATTATTAGGGGAAGTTCTGCTGGCATCCTTTACACTACAGCTATTTGGCTTAGGTACGCCCCTCATTACCCAGGTCGTGATCGATAAGGTAATGGTGCAGGAAAGTTTGCCTACCCTGGATGTAATGGCGATCGCCTTATTATTAATTGCTTGCTTTGAGGCGATACTTGGCACTTTGCGCCTATTTATCTTTACCCATACTGCTCGACGCTTAGATTTAAGTTTATCGGCACAGCTATTCCGCCATCTTATGCGCTTGCCTTTAGCTTATTTTGAATCTCGGCGGGTGGGTGATACTGTCGCCCGTGTTCAAGAACTGGAACAAATCAGGCAATTTCTCACAGGTACAGCTTTAACTGTCATCTTGGACAGCATCTTTGCCGTTGTTTATCTGGCATTGATGTTTTACTACAACATCCCTTTAACTTTTGTGGCCTTGGCGGTGCTGCCGTTATTTGCCATTTTAACGATTTTTGCCACACCAATTTTACGTAACTGGCTGAACGAAACCTTTAACCGCAGTGCCGACAGTCAATCATTTTTGGTCGAAACAATTACAGGCATTCATTCTGTAAAAGCCCATGCAGCTGAACCCGTAGCGCGGGAACGTTGGGAAGGTTTATTTGCCCGATTTATCCGCACTGGGTTCAAAGCCTCAACTACATCTAATATCAGCAGTAATATCGGTGACTTTCTCACCAATTTTTCTACCTTACTAATTCTCTGGGTAGGTGCAAAGTTAGTAATTGGTCAACAACTTACCATTGGTCAGTTAGTTGCCTTTCAGATGTTATCTGGACGAGTGACAGAACCACTATTACGTTTGGTACAACTCTGGCAAAATCTGCAACAAGTATTACTATCAGTCGATAGAATTGGTGATATTCTCAACACTGCCCCAGAAGCGGAACTAGGTACAGGATTAGTCTTACCAAGATTAAAAGGGCAAGTGAATTTTGAACAAGTATTTTTCCGTTACCAAGCCCATACTGAACCTGTGTTACGAGGGATTACTTTTGATGTGCAACCAGGACAGTTTGTTGGGATAGTCGGACGTAGTGGCTCAGGTAAAAGTACACTGTCAAAGTTGTTGCAACGGTTGTATCAAATTGAATCGGGACGCATCTTAATTGATGGTTTTGATATTAAGAGTGCAGATTTAGCATCACTGCGGCAACAAATTGGGGTGGTGTTACAAGAGGACTTTTTGTTTAATGGTTCAATTTTAGAAAATATTACTTTGGGCAATCCCAATATTACGGCTGAACAGGTAGTAGAAGCCGCGAGATTGGCTGTAGCCCATGATTTTATCAGTCAATTGCCCTTCGGTTACGAGACAAATGTCGGTGAGCGAGGTACGGCTTTGTCTGGAGGACAGCGACAACGAATTGCTTTGGCACGGTTGTTTTTGTCTGATGCTCCGATTTTAATTTTGGATGAGGCGACGAGTGCTTTGGATAGCGAAACTGAACAGCAGGTACTACAAAATCTGCAACGAGTTTCGGCAAATCGCACAGTATTTCTGATTGCTCACCGCTTTGCACCACTCAAGCGGGCTGATTTAATTGTAGTGATGGAGAAGGGCGTAATTGCTGAACGCGGTACTCACACTCAACTTTTACAGCAGAAAGGTTTGTATTGGTCTCTTTATCAGCGTCAACAGGCTAATGTTTAGTTTTGGGAATAAAGGCTAGAGGATAGTGCTATAACTACCAACCTTGTTCTGCTTGTTGAAAAACATAAGCAGCTACAGCCAAAATTTCGTCAGAAGTTAATTTATTTTTGAAGGGGGGCATGGCATTTTTACCATTCTGCACTTGATGAATAATTGCCTGAATGGAGTCAGTGTTATAATCTGCCAAGTATTTTGATAATGCTTCTTTGGCTAAAGTTTTTTCGGCAACCAGAATGTTACCGCCGCCTATGTGACAGGAAGAACAATTGGCGCTGAAGATTTTGGCACCGTTGGATGTTTCGGCAGCTAGTGCTGGATAAGTAAATGTTAATTTGAAGAGGGCGATCGCTAGAAATAACATTAACAAAAATATTCTCAAGTGATTCTCCAGGCTCCAGCGACTAAATAAATATAGTTCTAATCTATACTTGGACTGCTATAGCAGAAGGCAGGAGGCAGCTATGCTGGAGGAAAAATCTGATTATTCCTGGCATTCAAGCTTTCAAATTGTCCTAACATATCTGACTACAGCTATACATTTTATCAGTTTTACATTTCAATAAAATTAGCGGTGACGAGTTAATCTCTGACATCGCTATGCGCTGTTGAGCATTCTTAGCGGAAATAAGACTCGTCACCGCCATTGTGAGATTTTTTGTATTTGCCAGACTCTGGCATTTGTCAGTTTGTGAATTGTACTGAAGAGCCTAGAAAATATCTAGGTCAACAGTGCTACTTTTACTCAACGGTGATTTTACCAACCATACCTGCACCACGGTGGGGTTCACAGTAGAAGGTGTATTCACCCGCAGGTGCATCGGCTGGGAAAGTGGTTGTGTCTTTTTGACCAGGACTCATTAACAACTGTTTATGAGACAGAGATTTAGCTAAATCTGCACTCTTAGCAGGGTTGAGAGCCGCATCAAAGACAATGTTATGGGGAGGAACTTTGTTGTTTATCCATTCAATTGTATCGCCGGGTTTGATGGACAGCTTTTTGGGTTCAAATACTAGCAACCCTTTATCGCTACCCAGCTTGATTTGGTGGGTTTCAGCAGCAGCTGAAGGTGTAAAAACAGCAAAGCTGCTCACCACTAAAAGAATTGTCAAAACAGCCAGGCTCAAGCGTCGCAGGCTTGCCGCAATCATTTTCATGACTTTCTCCTAATAGAAGGTTTTATTTTCCCTATTTCATTTTAAATAAAATCAACGCCAAAGTTTGACAATATGTCGTAGATCCAATTTTTTTTATTAATTGGGTCATAAATTAAGATTCAGCAACTTGGCAATAAGCAATTATTCATCAACTATATTGCACCCAAAAATTTATGGCTTAACTCACAAGAGAATGGATATTATATCTTGCTTGCTCAAAAATATAGGGATTAGGGGCTGGGAATTTTAGATTTGAGATTTTAGATTGCAGACCAATCCAAAATTTTTTCTCAAACCTCAATTCCTAGCATCTAATCCCTCACAGTTCAGAAATTAGGACTGAAGTTTAGTAATAAATTTTGCCACCGCCCCACTTGGTACCGACAACTTTGGGTTGTAGGAGGATGTGACCAGCGATCGCTACTAAATCATCTTCGGTCAGATTACGCATTTCTGTGAAAATATCTGCACTCTTGAGGCTGGGGTGTAATTCAGAGATTTCCTCTTCCCCATCATAAGTAGTAGGATTTTTCATGTAATCTACCAAACCTTCAATGTTGTTCCGGTTGGGTGTAGCCAGTGATAGCGCTTCTGGTTCAAGTCCTACGTTTTGGTTGGTTTTGGTAACACCACCAACATGACATTGAGCGCAAGCGTACTGAAATAAGCGTTTGCCTTCTTTAACTTGTTTGAGGCTAAGAACGACTGTATCACCCTGTTTATTTAATGGCACTGTTCTGATCGCTTCGTCTAGTTCCACAGCTGTAGCATTACCGACCATCAACTGAAATGTCAGTAAAACAGTAACCACAACAACGCCAATTAATCTTCTAAACATTGTTTCCCCTTAAAAATTTTGACGCTCAACACAGCTAAATAATGCGATGCTCAATCTCCATATCGCTAACAGCGGTTCTATGTTATTAAAAATTCGCTCCAGTCCGAAATCGCCCACCAAGTGACTCTGGTATCACTCACCGAGTCGCTAGTACCTTGGTGGTAAATTTCTGACGATGTTTGCGCCATAATTGCTTTTGCATTTTCCAACGCCCAATGAGCCTTTTGGCATTTATAGGCAATTCCCAATTGCTTATACAGAGAAAACACCTTTGCTACAGTCTTACTGTAGTTTATTGCTATCTCTGCGATCGGTAGATCTGCAAAACCCATAATGTTTGTTAACAGACAAATAGAGATTAAGTCGCTGTAATACCAATATCACGTTAGGAGTGCAATTTGTTGCCCAAAATTTGGATGAGGGATCAGGGGATTAGGGGAAGTAACAAATGACAAATGACCATTGACAAATGACCATTGACTAATAACTACCCTTTCCCGCCTGTAAAGGTGGCGCTTTGGATAAAATAGCGGTTGAAGAAAGCATATATACCTAAAGCAGGCAGAGTAAAAACCATAGAAGCCGCCATGATGTAGTTCCAATAGCTAATGTACACACCTTTGAAGGTGTTCAAGCCCAAGGGTAAGGTGAACATTTCGGGGTCAAATAAGATGACAACAGGTAGCAAAAAATTATTCCAACTACCCATAAAGACGAAAACGGCTTGGGCTGCTAGGGCTGGTTTTGCTAAAGGTAAGACAATATATCTAAAAATCCCAAAGGTAGTTAAGCCATCTAGTTGTCCTGCTTCTTCTAGTTCTCTGGGGAAGTTGATGAAAAACTGCCGCATCATAAAGATAAATGTAGCGTTAACCATCCCCGGCACAATCATGCCTTGATAAGAATTTAGCCAACCGATCGCCTTTAAAATCAAAAAGGTGGGAATCAAAGTAATTTGCGCTGGGACTGCCAAGATTGCCAAAATTAGGAAAAACCAGAAGCTTTTACCAACAAAGCGCAGTCTAGCTAAGGCATAACCCGCCATTGAGTTAAATATTAAGTTTAATAGTGTCACACTGAGGGCGATCGCTACACTGTTAAATAACCAGCGCCAAAATAGTGGTTCTTGTAAAAAGATTTGTTTGTAATTATCTAGGGTAAAATTTTGCGGGATGAAATTACTGCCGCTGTTGACAATCTCTGACAATGGTTTAAATGATGCCGACAATGCCCAGAGAAATGGTATTAAGGTAATCACGGCATAAAGCGTCAGCACCAGATATAACAATACTTTGAGCCAAGGAATGCGAGAAATTGTAGTCACATTTTTTCACCTCCAAATAACCGCCGCTGAATTAAAGTCATCGTAATGATGACTACGGCTAATAAAAATGCGATCGCCGCTGCATAACCCATCTGTAAATTGCGAAATACCGCTTGGTAAATCAGCAACACCAAAGTCAGCGTCGCATTATTCGGCCCGCCAGTTCCACCAGAAAAAATATAAGATTGGTCAAATAATTGAAAAGTCCCGATAATTCCGATAGCGACAACAAAAAAAGTGACAGGCTTGAGTAAAGGAATCGTCACGTAAATCAACTGCTGCCAAGTATTTGCCCCATCCAGTTCCGCCGCCTCGTACAATTTTTGGGGGATATCTTGCAACGCCGCTAGATAAATCACCATATAAAACGGCGCAGTTGACCAAATATTCATGATCATGATGCCTTTGAGTGCCACAGATGGATCACCCAACCAGTTATAAGTAGGTAAACCCACAAAAGCTAAACCATCGTTCAGTAGCCCATCTGTGTTGTATATCCACATAAAAATCAGCGTCAGGACGGCGGAAGAAGTGACTGTGGGCAAAAAATAAAGGATGCGCCACCAATTTTTCCCGCGAATCCCCGAATTGAGCGTTACCGCCAAAACTAAAGCCAAAATAGTTTGGCAAGGTACGACAATGGCGACGTATTCCGCCGTATTTTTCAAAGCAATCCAAACGCGTTCATCTTCAACTAAGCGGCTGAAATTGCGAAAGCCGATAAACTCATACTTAATTCCGCCGAGAAGCTGTACTTTGTGTAACGACAGAAAAACGGCGTAGAGAATAGGTAATACAACAAAAGTTCCCAAAATCAGAATAGTGGGTGCGAGAAACAGATATCCAGCCAAATTTTCTGTCAGATTTTGCCGCCTGCTAATTTGGAACATAACTTAACCTCTGCCTAATTCTGCACAACCTAATTGAAGCGATAGGTAGTGCATGATTATTTATGTTACATCGGAGATTGTGGCGATCGCTTATGTAAGTTAACTGCATATCTCAGTTTGGGAATAATAGATTTGGTTATTGTCAGGAGACAAAATGTCATATACAGCCTACTTAAGCTCTATCAAAAATGAACTGCAAAGAACAGGTAAAGCCAAAAAAAGCTTGCGAGTTAAAACCATCATGGAACAGTTTAGTTATCAACGCAGAAGCCAAGCATTCATAGATGATTTTAATACCATTCTTGATAACTTAGGGCTATGTGCTAATCCAGCTTTTGATTTATATGTTCCCTTAGACACCAAAATAGCTATTTCTCTCAAAGGTGTAGAAATTTCTGAAGAATTTTTATCATCTGAAGTAATTTCTCAAAAGCTTAAAGAAACAATTCAAGTCAAACATGATTTCTTTTACTATTTATTTGACTTTGGTTCTGATCAAGAATACGAACGCTTCCAATCTTGTTTAGATTCAAATCAACCTATGGGGATTTTTCTCATTCCCCAAGATGTAGATTTCTTTTCAGATATTGTCGTCAAAATCTTTAATTACGAGTTGATTAGGAAATTTCAATATCAAGGGTTAACTGAAGTGGCAAGTTCTTCTGTCCGCCAATTCGCCACTAATATCATTGACTCTGATGATGATTGCGAAAATGATAAGGAAAGTTCTATTAAAGGCGCTAATATATTTCATTTCTATCGTTCAACCATGACAAGTGTCATACTTGGAGGTACAGGCTTAGAATTACTAGATTCAGAAAAATTTGATGAGCAATTTGAACATATATCTTTGTCTTTAAACAAATATAACTCTACACAATCTTTCCTTTTGTTTCATTGTCCATCATTATTAGAAATTCAAGCCCAACAAAAAGAAGATAGTTTAGGACATTTAGTCGATACAGTTGCCAGTAAAATCCCTTTTACTTTTACACTGAGATGTAAATATTCTCAGGAAGCTACTATTGAACAAAAAGAAGAAATCTTAGCTCACTTCCGGCTATTATTAGAACTTCCTTATTACCAAACAGATGAAGATGATGTCTCTCTACTCAATTATTTTTTAGAACTTCAAAAAGCTCAAATTCAAGCTGAATCACAACTACTACTGAAAATCAAACCCGAACATCTATATCATCTGAAGTGGCAGCAAGAAAGCACTGAATACATATATCTGAAATATTTTGCCATCAAAACTTTAGAAAGTTTAGGATATGAATTATCTCATATCGGTTGTGAGGTAGAGTTAACTTCTCAAGAAGATGATAATACAGATGAAGATGAATATGAAGAATATCAAACTGAAAAAGTAGAAGTATATGTCAAAAATAAAATTGTTGTGGAAATAGAAACTCTCAAATATCAAGAGTTTGCTGATAACAATCTGTTTTTTGATATGATTAAGAGAATTTTACGAAAATCTCAGGTATGGCCAAATAATTTAGAAAGTGTCTGGTTAGTAGTACCGGGATTTGAAATTGCTCGCAACTACTATCAACTGAAAAAAACTAAAGAAATTTTAGAATATAAACTAGCAGAATATTATGGTGCTAACTTTAAAATTATAGTTATGACACCAGATTATGAGAAACATCAACTAGTACCTGTGTCATTTGAAAAAATTGAATATCCGACTTTTGAATATAGGGTTAAAAGAAATGTCACCAGACACCTCACACCAGTTGTCAAACAAGTAAAGCTGGACTTTAGCCAAGTCAAAGGATTAAATGAGGAAAAAGAAAAATTAAATAAACTGCTCAAATTACAATCTAAAGGACATAAAGGTGCAATTAGTGGCATTCTGTTTTATGGATTACCTGGATGTGGTAAAACATTACTAGCTAATGCTTTTGCCAATGAATCAGGGCGATATTTCTTTAAGTTTTCTCCGGCTGATATTATCAGTGTATGGATAGGTCAAAGCCAAAAAAATATTCGAGATATTTTTGTCCAAGCTAAGAAAAAAGCCCCTTCTGTATTATTTATCGATGAGTTGGATAGCATTGGGTTTAACCGTAATGATGAAAACTCTCATACTGACCAAAGAGCCACAATTAATCAATTATTGATTGAACTGAATAATATCAAAAATAGTGATGTAATAGTTATTGCTGCTACTAATTATTTAAGTGGTATTGATAGTGCCTTAAAACGTTCTGGCAGATTAGATTGGAAAGTTCCTATTTTTCCGCCAAACCAAGCAGAAAGAGTCGATATATTTAAGCATTATTTATCACAATTGAATGTAGAAAAATCAGTTAATTTTGAGATGTTAGCAGAGAAAAGTAGTAGATTTACTTCATCTGATATTGAGTTAGTGTGTCGAGAAGTCAACAATGCTATTTTGCTGGAAGAAATAAATTCATATCTCACAACTTCAGATGTAATTACTTATATTCATAATCTCCAAGATGGCGGCTTAAGTTTGACCCAAGAACAGGTGAAAGAATTTTTGGAAGAATGTAAGCAACTGAGTGTCAAAAATCCTAAGTTGGAGACATTAAAATTAGAGTGGGAACTTGATTAGAAACATCCAAAAAATTTACATAATATGTTGGGTTAAATGCAATTTAACCCAACATATTATGTTACTACTATAACTAGCCTGAACAAACCACTGAGACGCAGAGAACACAGAGAGAGAATTTTTATTTAGAAGTTTCTTAATCCATCAGTTTAATTTGCTGATTCGCTGCATTTTGCGCCCGTAACATTGCTTGCTGTAATGTTTGTTGTCCTAATAAAGCACTGACAAACTGATTATCAAAATTATTCATAATTGCTGCGGGATATTGACCAACTTGCCACGGTGTTGCATAATTCACACCTGCAACCAATGGTTTTCTGAGAGGATCTTTGTCATAGCCTAATTGCTGTGCTACAGATTTTCTGGTTGGTAGTGCAAATCCTGTGGCTGTCCATTTTTGCATTCCCGCTTTACCAGTCAGGTAAGAAATCAACTCCCAAGCGGCGGCTTTATGCTGAGATTGCTTATTCATTACATAGGCGACAGTAAACACCATTGTGCCTTTTTGATGATTAATTGTGGGTAATTCTGCGGTAGCAAATTCGAGTTGAGGAAAGGTTTCTTGTAGGTAAGGAATTGCCCAGTTTCCTTCAATCACCATCGCTACTTTACCCTGTCCAAACATTTCGCTACCTGAGTTTGTACCGACATCAGATTTTTGAGCAGAGGATTTATCTTGTTGATACTGGTCGATAACTAATTGCAATCCTTGTAAACTAGTTTTACTAGCAAAGGTAGCATAACCGTTCTCATCGATAATTTGTCCGTCGAATGCTTTAATTTTATATACCTGACGTGCTAATTCAGGCAATTCACCAAAACCATATTTGTTGAGCTTGCTTGTTAATTTTTGGGAATAAGAACGTAGTTCTGACCAATTACTTGGCGGAGTATTTAAGCCTGCCGTAGCAAAAGATTTTGTGTTATAAAACAGAGCTAATGTAGAATAGTCTTTCGGTAGCCCATAAATATGGTTTTGGTATTTAAAACTATCTAAAAGGGTAACTTCAAAGTCTTCTATCTCAAATTCTGGCTGAATGTAATTATCTAAGGGTTCCAAAACATTTTGACTCATCAAAAAAGGCGCTTCCAACGCATCAAGATAGAATACATCAGGAGCCGCATCTCCCACCAAACGAGTTTTAATTACGTCCATATATTGGTCGGAAATAACTTCGTATTTAACTTTGATGTTGGGACGCTGGGCTTCAAAGTCTTGCAGAACTTGTCTTAATAGCTTTTGCTCAACCTGGGAACCAGCCCAGCCACTAAGTTTGACAGTGACGGCGTTGGCTGTTGGTTGTTGTAGGCTGTGACAGCCAATAATAGCGATCGCGATCGCTATGACTACACCCAAAAATCTCCACAAGCTAATTCTTTTCACGGATGGATGACAGTAGCTTTCACTTCACTTATATCGTCTGTAGCTGAGGACAGATGTTTAACAAATCTGAATTTTTGTTGAGATTAAGCAAGATAAAATAACGAAAAATTATAACCAAAGCTGATGAGGAAATTTCGATTCCTCAATATTTCACTCAAACTGCGCCCAGATGCGTTACTTCAAACATAACTATGGATTCTGTTCAGGTCGAAACAGCGGCTTCTCTGACTCTGGAAATATCCCAGATTGTTACACCAACAACTACACTTGTTCCTAGCAAAAAACCTGTCTTCCGTATTTCTAAGGATACTATTCGTACTAGTTTACGAGCCTCTACGGTGGATGCTGTTTTAGCAACGGTATTTGGTATCACTACTGGCGGTATTTTACTCAGTAATTTCCTGGTGGAATTAGATGCTAGTCCAGTGGTATTTGGAATGTTATCTTCTATACCCATGCTGGTAAATCTCATTCAGCCTTTGGGTGCTTATTTATCAGAACGCACTACTAGCCGTTTTCGGTATGCGCTGAGAATATATGGAACTGCGCGGTTACTGTGGCTAATTTTAGCGATCGCTATTGCTATCTTTAGTTGGGGTGGTATCAGTTCACAACAGTTAGTTGTGATGACGCTGTTGATTGTTTTAGCCACTCATCTTTTAGGAGGGTTGGGTTGTGCATCGTGGATGAGTTGGTTAGCGATGATCGTTCCCCGACGTTTGCGCGGTAGGTATTTCGGGATTCGCAACAGTGCGGTTAGCTTGACTAATTTAATTTGTCTGCCTTTAACTGGTTTAGTGATATCCCATTGGTATGGGGGAAATATCCAAGGTTATGGGGTTGTGTTGCTAATTGGGGTTGTGTTTGGCATTGTTAGCATCGGCTGTCAATATTTCAAGGTAGATATTAATCCCCAATTGCAAAATTCTCTGGGTTCTACACCTATAAATAATACAGATGAATTAGTTGTTGCACCTACTATTAGTATTTGGAAAAACTCTAACTTTTTAATATTTTTGATTTATATATCTTTATGGATGTTTGCTGTTCACTTGAGCGCACCTTTTTTTAATCTCTATATGCTGGATACTCTGGGTATAAATGTTAGTTGGGTGACGCTTTACGGCAGTTTGCAAGCTGGGGCTAACTTGTTGATGATGATTTGGTGGGGCAAATTAGCAGATAGAGTTGGGAATCTGCCTATTTTAATTTTTGTGGGAATTATGGTAGGACTGACACCAATTTTTTGGTTGGGAATTAGTGCCAGTCAAATGGATATTTGGCTATGGTTGCCACTTTTACATATTTTGGCTGGTGTGACTTGGGCAGCCATTGACTTGTGTAATAACAATTTGCAATTAGCGATCGCACCAATTAAAAATCAGTCAATTTATTTTGCGATCGCGGCGGCTGTGGCTGGTGGTAGTGGCGCTTTAGGCACCACCATCGGCAGTTTCATCGCCCAATTTGCTATTTGGGATGGCTTACTCGGCTTATTCGCCCTCTCTGGCTTGTTGCGCCTAGCTGCACTTGTACCACTGTTTTTTGTGCAAGAACCAGGAAGATAAAAGGCAAAAGGTAAAAGGCAAAACAAATTTCAACTTTTGCCTTTTTACTTTTACCTTTTTACTTTTACTCAACTGCGGTAGAACTCAATGTCATTGACTCCCACAACATCATTGAAGGGGCGGTTGCAACTGGTTGGTGTAAAGCAATTAACTGGGACAAAGTATTCTTTAACTGAGTCCGGGGTACGATATCGTCCACAAAGCCATGCTTGAGTAAATCTTCAGCAGTCTGAAAATCATCTGGCAGTTTTTCCCGGAGGGTTTGCTCAATCACTCGCCGACCAGCGAAACCAATGGTTGATTTAGGTTCTGCCAAAATGATATCGCCTAACATGGCAAAACTCGCAGTTACACCACCAGTGGTGGGGTTAGTCAAGACAGGAATATACAATAATCTGGCATCACGATGGCGGTCTAAAGCTGCGGAGATTTTCGCCATCTGCATCAGGGAAAGCATACCTTCCTGCATTCTTGCACCACCAGAGGTGCAGACAATAACTACAGGGTAACGTCGCCCAGTTGCTTGTTCAATTAAGCGGGTGATTTTTTCGCCAACAACGGAACCCATACTACCACCCATAAAGCGGAAGTCCATCACGCCCAAGGCTACGGGCATTCCGTTGATTTGTCCTAAACCGGTTTTTACCGCGTCTATGAGGCCGATTTTGCTTTCCGTTTCCCGGAGGCGATCGCTATAAAGTTTGCGATCGCGAAATTGTAAGGGATCAGTCGGACGCAAATGCTCATCTATCGGTTGCCAAGTATTGTTATCTATCAATTGGCGGATGCGTTCATCACTGTCTACCCGATTATGATGTCCACATTCAACGCAGACCATTTGATTAGCTCTCAAATCTTTTGTATAGGTTAAAACACCACACTTAGAACACTTGTGCCATAACCCATCAGCAATTTCCCGTTCTTGCCGTTCCAGGTTGGTAGAGCCTGATTTTCTTCGATTTGCAAACCAATCAAACAGAGACTTTAAACCGCGTGATTCTTCGTTGTTTGCCATTTTTATCTTATTCAAGTGGGTATGGGTCGAAAACAGTCTTTTGTCATTAGGAACCAGTGCTTTGGGGAAACAATGCTTTACGGAGGTTTCCTCCGTTGTCGCAACTGTCGTCGGTTCTGCCGACTTGGCGCAACTGGTGTTCATTTGTGATTAATCAAAACAAATGCCTGATGACTACATAGCCAAAATTACGCTTATAAGCAATTCAGACCTTATTTTGTATCTTTGGTTGCCAGCTTAACGAAAATGCTTATACCAATACAAGTCTCTCGCGGATATCATTTTGTAAATGTATTAGCCAAGTCATCTCCATTGGAATACCAACTCCCCCAAAAAGATGCTGTTACCCAACCCTAGCGGCAAGCGGCTGTCCCCATATTTTGTAAATATCGTGCTAGTTTCTGAGCAGTTAGCATCTGTGGCTTTAGTTTTGCCAACGGGTCTCTTTCGTTAAGAGGGTAATACAAGTCACAGGCTGATATTATCAAAAGGTGAAGCGGCGATGGCGTAATGACTGTTACAGTCGTTAGGAATTGTAAGTGCTTTCTTAAGCTATAAACAGAAAGCCGATAAACAATATTATTATAGTAGATCACGCGATCGCCTGGCCTGATTTATCGGGTGTGTAAAGTTTACCTACTTTAAATTTAGTTAATTGGACGGCAAGGCAAATTGCAAATAAGCCGATAATATTGCCTGTCCAGTAAAGACAGTGATGATTGCGCCTAGTGCTAAAAAAGGGCCGAAGGGGATTTTTACTCCGGTTTTTTGAGGCGATCGCACAAGTACTAATCCACCTATTAATACTCCCACGGCACAGGCAATTAAACTAGCCAAAAGTAAATACCGCCAACCTAGCCAAGCGCCCATCATGGCGGCTAATTTGGCATCTCCCGCACCCATTGCCGTTTTACCTAACACAATTGAACCACCAAGGGCGATGCCATCAAATAGCCATAAGCCAATAACTGCACCGACTATTCCCATCATCAGGTGTCTGATTATTCCTACCCCGCTGACTTCTGGGACAAAACCGCTAATTATTTGAAATCCTAAACCTACGACTAACCCCGATTGAGTAAGGGCGTTGGGGAGAGTCATGGTATCTAAGTCAATTAAGGCTAAGGCTAATAACCAACTACAAAAAGTCCAATATCCTAATGTAGCGATCGAAACTTGAAATACTAAAAAAATTGCCAGAAAAATTATACCCGTTATTGCTTCTACCACCGGGTAACGAACAGCAATTTTGCTTTTACAATAACGGCATTTTCCGCGTAACCACAACCATCCCAGCACAGGTACATTGTCATAAGCTTTTAGCTGGTTTAAGCAATGGGGGCAACGGGAAGGTGGCCAAAGAATCGATAACCCCGCAGGGATTCGATAAACGACAACGTTGATAAAGCTACCTATAGATGCACCCAAGGCGAAAACAACAATCATCGCCGGAACAGCCATTAAAAAGTCCATATAGTCATTTGTCAAATGTTCTGTGTCATTTGTGCTTTGTCATTTGTCATTTGTCAAATGACCACTGACCATTGACTATTAACTAATACATGTGGGACTCAATTTGATTTAAAGGCACAAAACATTCTTGTGGTAATAGAACTGGTTGGTGAGTAAAAATCACCTTACCCCGATGGGTAACACGATTAATTGCTACCCCGGAAGGCTGCCCGGCGATTTCTGGATGTACTTCACAATATGTGTAGTAAATCTGGCCAGCTGCTCTGATGATTGCGGGATCAACCAGAGGTGGCTGGATTCTAGAGGCGGTGAAATTAGATGTATCTTGTCGTAAAGCGTACACTATGTTACTGCTATCTACTTACTAGATTTTGTCTATAGTGTACCCGAAACTTCTTGTAAAGATTGCCAATTTGGCGAGTTTCTCTTCAAAGAATTATTTCTCTAATGCTTGAATGAGCGACTTACCCATTGCTTGGCAACCCAAAAGATTCATTCCTGGTGACATGATATCGCCTGTGCGATCGCCTTGTTCTAAAACTTGCAATACAGCTTTTTCTATGCTATCTGCTGCTTGTGGCTGATTTAACCCGTAACGTAACATCATCGCCGCACTCAAAACCTGTGCTAGAGGATTGGCTTTATCTTGTCCTGCAATATCAGGCGCAGAACCGTGGACTGGTTCATATACGCCAGGGCCAGAAGCACCCAAACTAGCCGAAGGTAACATCCCAATACTGCCAGTCAACATCGCCGCAGCATCAGAGAGAATATCGCCAAATAAGTTACCTGTGACAATCGTATCGAATTGTTTGGGAGCGCGGACTAATTGCATGGCGGCATTATCGACGTAGAGGTGAGACAGTTCCACATCAGGATATTCGGCGGCAAGTTTCGTGATGCGATCGCGCCACAACTGCGATACTTCTAATACGTTGGCTTTATCCACCGAACAGAGTTTACCGCTTCTTTTTCTGGCAGTTTCAAAGGCAACTCTACCGATGCGTTCAATTTCTGATTCGCTGTAAACCATTGTATTTACACCGCGTTTCTCACCAGTCTCAGTTTCAAAAATTCCTTTGGGTTTACCAAAATAAATCCCACCTGTGAGTTCCCGCACCACCATGATATCTACGCCTTCGACAACTTCCCGTTTCAAAGTCGAAGCGTCTATTAACTGGGGCAGAATTTGGGCTGGGCGTAAATTGGCAAATAATCCCAAACCCGCGCGTAGTCCCAACAAACCAGCTTCCGGGCGTTGGTGAGATGGTAGATTATCCCACTTATAACCACCAATAGCTGCGAGTAAAACAGCATCACTGTTACGGCAAGTATCTAAGGTTGCCGTGGGCAAAGGTTCGCCCGTTGCGTCAATGGCTGCACCACCAATCAAAGCTTCTTGAAAGGCAAACTCAATATCAAATTTTGTCCCTACGACTTTCAGCACATCTACCGCCACTGCCATAATTTCAGGGCCAATGCCATCGCCGGGAAGTAAGGTAATGCGGTAGTTTTGAGTCATAGCTAGTTTCTATTAGGTAAATGCTTGCAGATTAAATATCATACCGAGCAAGATGTACCTATGGAAGCTTTAATTTTTGCAGTGAGTATTAGCGGTAATAAATGCTAGATGTGACTAAGCTCACTCAAGCTGAAATTACAAGGTTAAGAATAGAAGCCTTGATAAAAGCTCTTAGCCCTGCCGGAATGGCAGAATTTATGCAGCAATTTGAAAAAGGTAGTAGAGATTACACAAAAAATAGAGATCAAATTTTAGGAAATCCAACAATCGATGACATCTTTGGCAGAATTGGAGAGCATCGAAAAACACAGGAGGAGGGCGAATAATAAACTAATTTTGACTAAGTTTAATAAAGTGACAGTTTTTAGTATTTACCCAAAGATTAAAAAAAAACTGTTCATCAAGATTTTTTACTCAGTTTCTTGTAATGTTTTTGATAAAAGTAGCAAGAAATAAAAAAGGGTATGAATTTTAATCAAATTGGCCAAGTTGCCGTTGCACTTTTAACAGGGTTTGGCTTGAAAATCCTAGGTGCGATCGCTCTGTGGATTGTCGCACAGAAATTGATTGATTTTGCGCTCAAGTTGATCAGACGTGGTTTCCGCAGTCAACACGTTGATCCAACTCTAGTTAACTACCTGCTGAATATCATTGCCGTAACTTTAAGAATTGTTTTAGTTGTGGCAATTCTCGGCTTTTTCGGCATTGAAACCACTTCTTTTGCCGCATTGTTAGCCGCCGCAGGTATAGCCATTGGTGCAGCTTGGGGTGGATTGTTGGCTAACTTCGCGGCTGGGGCTTTTTTAATTGTGTTTAGTCCCTTTAAAGTTGGAGACTTTATTACAGCCGCAGGTGTCACAGGCACAGTTACAGAAATTGGACTGTTTACCACTAATATCACCACACCAGATAATGTCTTAACAATTGTCGCCAATAATAAGATTTTTTCTGATAATATCCAAAATTTTTCCGCTAATCCCTACCGTCGGGTTGATTTGCTGGCTCAACTGCATCATGATGTGAATCATAATGATGCGATCGCTCGTTTAAAAGCCAAAATCAGCGAAATTCCTAACGTGATCAACAACCCTGCACCAGATGTTGAAATTATCACCTTTAATTTAGCCGGGCCAGTCTTAGCAGTACGCCCTTACTGCAATAATGAACACTACTGGCAAGTTTATTTTGACACTAATAAAGCCATCCGGGAAGCCTTTGGTGAAGCTGGTTATCCCATACCCGAACAACGTTATGCTTTTAGCAGTCAATCCACAAATGGTACACCAAATGATGGAAACTCTGCGATTTCATCTGCATCTATGATGAGTTAAGTTTGCCCTATCCATATCAAATTTAATTTGTCAAACTCTTTCAAAAAATAGAATATTTGTGAACAAGTAGGTAAGTTATTTGCTTTACCTACTTTTTTAAAAGCCTAAAATGTTATTAGCTGTATATTTAAACACTGAAGGTTAATTGGACATTAACTCAGTTTCAATTTCGGAAACGAGCCTGACAACAATGCTAGAGAGAGGCTAGGTTAGTGTGTAATTAACCGCCGTACTCTAGCAGCTATGGTAAAAGAATTAGCAATTCGCACCTGTGGACTCACTAAGCAATTTGAACGGTATATAGCCGTCAATGATGTTGATTTAGAAATCCAAGCGGGTGAAGTATACGGACTGATAGGGCCGAATGGCGCGGGTAAAACAACTCTCATCCGGATGTTAGCAACGGCTGAAGAGCCAACAACGGGTGAGATTTATATTAATGGCGATCGCATGGTACGGGATAAGAGTAACCCCACTATCAAGCGTCGTCTTGGCTACTTACCCGATGACTATCCGCTGTATGAAGATTTAACAGTCTGGGATTACCTCGATTACTTTGCGCGGTTGTATCGTTTACGCGAACCACGGCGCACTCAACGTCTCCATGAAGTTTTAGAACTTATCCAATTAGGTAATAAACGCAACAGTTTAATTTCTACACTGTCGCGGGGAATGAAGCAGCGGCTAAGTTTAGCACGCACTATCATTCATGAACCAATTTTATTACTCCTAGATGAACCTGTATCTGGACTTGACCCCATCGCCAGGATGCAGTTCCGCGAAATTATCAAAGCCTTGCAAGAAGCAGGGATGACAATATTAATTTCTTCCCACGTTCTCAGCGACTTAGCGGAACTGTGTACTTCGGTAGGAATTATGGAACTAGGTTTTTTAGTAGAAAGCTCTTCACTCAAACAACTTTATCAGCGCCTTTCACGCCAACAGATTATGTTATCAACATTGGGAAAAATAGACGCTGTAATTAGTGAATTGAAAAATCATCCTTTGGTAGAAGAGTGGGAGATCTTACCGGGAAATCACAACATTAGAGTAAATTTTTCTGGTGATCAAACAGCTTGTGCAGAATTACTGCGATCGCTGATTCAAGCTGGTATTCCCATTACTGATTTTCATTGCACTCAAGAAGACTTAGAAACCATTTTTCTCAAGCTTGGTCATAAACAAGCATCCTGACATATTATTCATCAAAATCATCATCACTTCTACTATGTATCTGAATCTACTAGATAAAATCGGCAACTGGAATCCTCAGCTTCTCAGGGAAATTAAAGGTCGTCTCAAACCTTTTAACTTGATATTTGCCTTCGCTATCTCCCTAATTGGTCAAATAGGGCTACTTATTTATCATTTTGGTCAATATCCTAATAATAAGTATCCTATGAATGGATCGTATTGTAATCTAAGTAAGGTTTATCAAAAGCAATCTGAATCATTTTATAAACTCATAGGTCAAGCTCAAAAACAAATCAACTTTTATAATAGTAAGAAAAACTACGACTTTACAAAAGTTCAGGAGTTCAAAGAGCAATTAAAATCTTTAGAAGTACAAAAAAAACAAGTAGAATATAATTTATACCAGCAACCATGTCCTATTTCAGAAATTAACTTTCAAGGGTGGTGGCGCGACCACTGGGAATTCATATTTCTCACACTCTGTGTCGTCTTTATTTATACACTTTTAGTTGCAGGTACATATTTAATAGTCAATAATTTAGCACAAGAAGAACGCCGTGGTACGCTGAATTTTCTCCGCCTCAGTCCCCAGTCAGAAACTAGCATTTTAACTGGCAAAATACTAGGAGTACCAATTGTCATTTATTTGATGATTTTAGTGGCAATTCCCCTACACATCTGGTCAGGAATTTCTGCCAAAATTGCCACAAGTTATATTTTCAGCTTTTATATAGTGTTAGCTGCTAGTTGCTTCTTCTTCTATAGTGCCACATTATTATTTGGCTTGATGAGTAATCGATTTAGCAGCTTTCAACCTTGGTTAGCTAGTGGTGCAGTAATCATGTTTTTGCTAACTACAATGCAATTTGCATTTAATACCGAAAACCTGCACAACACAGCAGCATGGCTGAGATTATTAAGTCCTTTTGATATGACGAAATATCTGTTTCCAAATCTATTTAATAGAGGTAATTCATCACTTTTATCAGAGACTCAATTTTTCTATATACCGTTAGGAAAAAATGTTTTTACATTTATAGGATTACATCTATTTAATTATGGTGTTAGCTGCTATTGGATTTGGCAAGCACTCGGACGGAGGTTTCGCAATCCTAATGCTACCTTGCTAAGTAAAAGACAAAGTTACTTACTAGTAGCTTGCTCTCAAGTAATTTTTTGGGGTTTTACTCTGCAATATACCAAGAATTACTGTCCCTCTTACCGAGAATATAAACCAGTGAACTGTTACTACGATTTGAATTATCAAATCGGTCAAAATTTCTTCTGGATTGTATTATTTAACTTAGTTTTACTAACTTGTTTGTTAGCAATCTTGTCTCCTCATAGACACCAAATACAAGATTGGGCAAGATATCGTCATCAACAAACAATGAGCCACAATACTATATGGCAAGATTTAGTTTGGCATGATAAAAGTCCTGCAATAGTTTCAATTGGGTTTAGTTTGATAATAATTACTATCCCATTACTAGTGTGGATTGTACTTGCACCAGCTTTGAATACTCACGATAACAATGCCATTGACTGGGTGAACAAAATTGGCAGAATGAAAGCTATCTTAGGAATAGCTATGTTTATTACTCTAGCTATGGTTTATGCAACCATAGCGCAGAGAATGTTATTACTCAAAACTCCACGGCGGACTTTATTTGCGATCGCAACTACAGGTACAGTGATGTTTGTGCCACCAATAATTTTTGGGCTGTTGAACATTACACCTGAAGCAAATTCTGTCTTTTGGTTATTTTCTAATTTTCCTTGGGTAGGACTAGAACACTCAGCAACAGTCACTGTTTTTATGTCACTTCTAGCTGAATTTACTGTTTTAGCGTTGTTAAATTTACATTTGACAAATCAGGTGAAGTTAGCTGGAGAATCTGCAACAAAAGCACTGTTAGCAGGACGCTAATTTATCAAAAAGAAGAACTAGATATTCAACTAGTTCTTTTTTAGCTATTTATTCAGTATTGTTTGGGAGAATATAGTAATGATAGAAGATTTGATAGGTCGCTTAGGAAATTGGAATCCGCAGTTGTTTCGGGAAATTAAAGGGCGACTGAAACCACGCAATATTGTATTAGCATCTGCCATATCTTTTCTGGGACAATTTATATTATTCATGTCATTTCAAGTCCAGTTACCTACGCGCCTGAGTGTATTACAAGGTAGTCCCAATAAATATTGTACAGGTATCACAAAATACGACTATGCAGAATGCCTAACTGATGGGTTAGGTCAAGTTATAATTAATTGGCAATTATGGTCGTTTGATATTTTCAGTTGGCTGAGTATTATTGTTAACTTTGGATTATTAGCAGCAGGGAGCTATCTCCTGATTAATGATTTAGCTACAGAAGAAAGACGTGATACGCTCAATTTTATTCGCCTTAGTCCCCAATCACCAAAAAGTATTTTATGGGGGAAAATCTTAGGTGTTCCAGCCTTACTTTATGTTTTTGTAGTGTTAGCCTTACCTTTACATTTATGGTCAGGGTTGAATGCGAAAATTCCTTTAATAGAAATTATCAGTTTTTATGCAGTAGTCATAGCTGCTAGTTTTGTCTACTACAGCGCTGCATTATTATTTGGCTTAGTTGGTTCTTGGTTAGGCAGTTTTCAAGCTTGGTTAGGTAGTGGGGCATTATTAGGTTATCTCATATTTAGCAAGCAAACCATAGCATCTAATTTTTCTGCTAATAATCCAGTAAGCTTTTTTGGGCTAATTAACCCATGTTTCTTAATTCCATATCCTGAGATTAATTCTGAATTAACCAAAAATATTCCCCAATTTACCGACTTTCATTGGTTTGTTCTGCCTATAGGAGAAAGTTTCATTACTACAGCTTGCTTTGCTATAGCAGTTTATCTTGTAGGTGCGTACTTCATTTGGCAATCTTTACAGCGTTGTTTTCGTGATCCTAATGCAACTATGTTGACCAAAAAGCAGAGTTATTTGCTCACAGTTTGCTTTACAGTCATCATTTTAGGATGTGCTGATTGGCAAGATTTAATATTTAATAGCTCATCTAGAAGTTATGCACTTCAAGAAAATATTGGCCTTTTAATGGTCTTGAATTTAGGGCTGTTTTTATATTTAATTGCAGCCATCAGTCCTGGTCGTCTCACACTGCAAGATTGGGCAAGATATAAACATGTTTCTCATGCCAAAGGTTTAGGGAAAAATAGTCTAATTAATGATTTAATCTGGGGTGAAAAAAGTCCGGGAATTTTAGCGATCGCTATTAATGTGATAATGTCTGTTAGTGCCTTAAGTTGCTTTGTTTTAATCTCGCAAGTAAATATCGAAAATAAAACTAATGCTTGCCTAGCGCTGCTTTTTGCTGGCAGTTTAGCTGTGATCTATGCAGCTTTAACCCAATTAATCCTATTCATGAAAAATGAACAGCGTCAATTGTGGGCAACAGGGGTGTTAATGTCTGTAATTATACTCCCACCTATTTTCTTAGGAATATTTTTCTCTAAACCTGACAACTATGCTGTAGTTTGGCTATTTTCCATTGCTGCGCCAGTCATTGCTTTATCTCGGCCAACAAGCGACGGATTAACATTTTCTTATTTCCTGGCAATTTTAGGACATTTTGCGCTCACAGGACTTTTGGTATCTCAACTAACGCGCAAGTTGAAAAAAGCAGGAGAGTCTGCAACTAAAGCATTGTTGACAGGAACTGAGTCTGCTATTTAAAGTAGCTGTTGTGAATTTTCAAAATTGCTAGTTTTAGATACCCGACTTCTTTAAGAAGTCGGGTATCTGTTTGTTCACGTATGATTTAGAAATACTATGTCGATTCTGGTAACTGGATGCTTTTTTGTCGAGTACCATATAGTTCTATAAACCGTTTAAACAGTAACATGGTTTCGTGTTTAGAAGCTAAATTCACATTAAATAAACGTTCAACATTTTTTTCTGCTAAAGCTTGTAAATATGGCAAATCTTCAAACAGTGTCAAACAAGCAGCACAATGCAAAATAAATTGCAAGATTGGCTTAGGCCATTCTAAATCACTATATATATCTATAAATAATTGATGTTCTCTCTCACTTAAAGGAAAAGCATGAAATATCACAACTATTCGTTTGTCATTATATGCCGGAATACTCAGTTCAATAGTATAGGGAGTATGTAAAATTAAATCTACCTCGACAATTGGTTGCCGCCAAAATCTTAACAGATTAATATTTGGTTGCAACATAGTAGTAAATTTGATCACTCCACCAATATTAGTTGGTTTGAATTGACTGATACTCAAAATTTTTAAACTATTAAGGCTAAATTTATGCACTGTTTCTAAGTGCTTTAAGTTTAGCAAGTGATAGATTTGACAATAATAAGGAAAAGGTAAAATATAATCTTGACTAATCATGTGCCGCTTTTTTAGCCTGAACTTGTGAGCTTGACTGCGACTTAAATATTCTTCATATTCATTAGGTTCTACATCATTGCTATTTAAACTTTCTTCTGGTTTTAAATAAAGCCAACTGACAAAAAATAAGCAAGTCATTAATAGCTGTAATATGTCTATTGGTGATAAATTTCCATCATAAAAAATAGCAACGCTTCTATCAGTTACGGCAAATAACCATGAAGGAATTCCAATTAGCCAAACACAATTTTTAATTTGATCTAATACTAGAGCAAATTCTACTTTTATTGATTGTTGAGTATGCTGATCTGCATCAGAATCATTATTCTTATTTAGCTGTGTCAAGCAGTTAACAGGCATAATATTTAAAATACAGCTTTCAGTGGATGGATTAATATTTGTAACTACTTTGATGCTAAATATTGAAAATTCCAATGAACTCTATCATTAGCTGTAGATATCAGTTAAATCTGTCTGGATTCAGTCAAAAATAATATTTATATCCAGTAAGAATCCTGTTTTCTTCTAACTAAAGTCTTATGATGGTGCGATCGCACTACTGCCAGCAATAAGTTGACTTTCAATTTCCTTGTGCTACATTAAGTTACAAGGTAATAATACATCGGCTCAACTATGGTTCGGGTTCTCTATACCCGACTGGTGCGCCAACCTCTAGATTGTGCGTATACCGTAGAGCAATAGGTTGTTACTCCGTCGCTTGATTAGCTCAGTGGTAGAGCATCCGAAGCCCTCGGCTGGTCGTAGGTTCGACTCCTACATCAAAGACCCGAAAGTTAGCTCACTGGTAGAGCAATCGACTGTTAATCGATGTGTTGCAGGTTCGATTCCTGTACTTTCTCCCACCCTGTCCGGGTTAAAAGACACTACCCTGTCACGGTAGCCAATTGAAATTTAGCCCTGTTGTGTCACTATCGCGGTAGTATAAGAATGTAAAAAGCCTAGAACGAAGACACAGAGCATGGTAGAGCCTCGTCCACCTAAACAAACTGTTAAATTTGTGGATGAATATTGTCTTTGGTATAAAAAGCTGTTTTCAGATGTCAGAAATTTTGAAGCGTTTAAGTATCTGCATATAGGATGTATTTCTGATATAAAACGAAAGAGTCTACCAGAAATAGCAAAAATTGTTGGATTAGAGAACTATCAAGGGCTACACCATTTCTTAACTACCCCATATTGGGAAGTAGAACAGTTAAGAGCTTTAAGATTAGAGCTAATTCTACAAATACTCAAAGGTAGACCAATCATTTTAATTATTGATGAAACCGGAGATAAAAAGAAAGGTACGACCACAGATTATGTGAAACGTCAGTACATAGGTAATTTGGGGAAAGTAGAGAACGGAGTTGTGGCAGTTACAGCCTATGGTGTATTTTGTGGAATGACATTCCCACTACTGTTTGAAGTGTACAAACCACGGGAGAAATTAAAGCCAGGAGATAAATATCTGACCAAGCCTCAAATCGGGGCAATGCTAATACGAAAGTTACAGTCGATGGGTTTTAAATTCAACTTGGTACTGGCTGATAGCTTATATGGCGAAAGCGGCACAAATTTTGTATCTGTATTAGATGAACTAGATTTAAATTATTTAGTAGCAATACGCTCAAACCATTCTGTAGACTTGCTTAAAGGTCAGTATACTCAATATTTAAAGTGGCAGAAATTTAAAAGAGTATTCTCTGACTTAAGTAGTGAAAATCGATTTATTAGAGAAATAATTCACGGCAAACGTGGCGAACATAGATATTGGCAAATTACCACAGATACTGAAGCATTACCCGGAAACTCTACCTGGTATGTGATGAGCAAATATCCCGACATCACACCTAGAGAGGTTGGGAATTTTTATGGGTTAAGAACATGGGTAGAATATGGTTTAAAACAAAGTAAGAATGAATTAGGTTGGGCTGATTATCGTTTTACTCGCTATGAAGATATTGAACGCTGGTGGGAAATTGTCTGTAGTGCCTACCTTATGGTTAGTCTTCATTCAGAATCTCTGCGTCCTTCTCCTCCATCTCCTCAATCAGCATTCGCTTCTCACCCCTGGTGGGATCATGGTAAAGGTTGGAAGAATATTCTCAACAATCTGCGTTTAATTATTCAACCTTTCGTTTTATTTAATCTCATATATCCCTGGTTAACAGTTTTTTCTATTCCTCAACTGTATGAGGGTTTTTCTCAGCTTCAAGCCATCGTTTATAGGCTTACTTCTCCAATTTTTATCTTCCTAACTCACCCTGAATTCTATTTTTCCTCTGCCTAAAGTGACACAACAGGGTTAGTAAAACTCTGCATTGTAGGTTGACTACTAATATCACATGGTGGTGTTGGTAGTCACAGTTAAGGAGCCTGTGCAAATGTTTTCTTTTCAACTTGAGTATGTCCTTCGTTTATCTCCAGTGTTCTGCAATGAGCAAACCGAACGGCATATTTGAGCGTTGCTGTCTTTTTTGAGATTATCTTTGGGTAGTTTCAAGAAAGTAGCAACAATCTTAATCCAGTTTTGGAGATACATTTGCCCGCAACTGAACTGTAAACACCTACATTTGCAGAGTTTTAAAATGAATTTTCAAAATCATAATCAAAACAATATTGAACAGTTAAAAAAATACAATTTAGATGTATATAATAATGCCGAACAGATTGCAGCATCTATAGAAATTAGTATTGCTCGACTTCATTTTTTAGCATTTAATTCTCAAACTTCCCATATTTCACATTACATTCATTTCAAAACTGCGAAAAAAATTGCAGGAACGCGAATTATTTCTGCACCATTGCCCGACTTAAAACGCGCTCAATACTGGATTTTGCATAATATCTTACAAAAAATTGCCATTCATAATGCAGCACATGGTTTTTGTGGCGATCGCTCCATCATTACTAATGCTACCCCTCATATTGGCGCGGAAGTCATTATTAACATTGATTTACAAGATTTTTTCTCGGCTATTACATATCCGCGGGTTAAAGGATTATTTCAATCTTTCGGTTATTCTTCATACGTTGCTACAATCTTTGGGCTATTGTGTACTGCGCCTGTAGTTGAAGAACGCAACGTAGACGGTGAGATAAACTTTGTTGAACTTAAACAACGTCATCTTCCCCAAGGTTCCCCAGCCAGCCCTGCAATTACAAACATTATTTGTCGGAGTTTAGATGAGCGCTTAAGTGCGATCGCCACACAATTTGGTTTTACCTACACCCGTTATGTTGATGATTTAACATTTTCAGCATCAGGTGAGCAAATTAAACATACCAGCAGTTTCATTAAACAAGCTCAATCAATTATCTCTGATGAAGGATTTGCCATCAACCCAGACAAAACCCGCATTCTGCGAAACTCTCAACAGCAAAAAGTGACGGGTATTATCGTTAATCAAAAAATTAATATTTCTCGGAAAAAATTAAAAAGCTTCCGTGCAACTCTACATCAAATAGAAAATGAAGGGTTAGAAGGTAAATATTGGGGTAAATCATCTAATCTTGTCGCCTCAATCACCGGATTCGCCAATTTTGTCGCAATGGTAAACCCCGAAAAAGGTGCTGAGTTCCAACAACAAATTCAGCGTATTCAGAAAAAATATGGTAAGAAAAATTGAGAACTGTTGCCTTAAGTAATTACCGTCTGTTTCTGGATATCTGCTTGAGTTAAATTGAGTATCGATTAGGAATACATGATGCAAAGCTTAAGTTTGGGTTCTGGATGCTCAACTGGTACGCCAACCATTGGCTTGAACGTATACCTCCGCTTGATATGTAACTAGTCATGAGAAAGTTAGCTCATTAAGTGAGCGATCGGTGTATCGCCGATTGATAACAGGTAAAAATCCTGGACTTTCTCACACAAAACCTCGCCTTGGATAAAGGCACCTTGTTAGGGACAAGGCTATTTCGCACTCACAGAATCGGGAAAAACCAAGAAAGAAAAAATCTATTTTGGTTAGTAAACTCTGCGGTGTTAGTGTTCTACTAGCGTTGATTACTCATAATCTTCGTTAGTAACAGCAAGGAAGCTAGTGCAATTGTTTCCTCCTTAATTTTGAGTATGTCCCTTCGTTAGTCACATCCAGTTTTCTGGAACTGACAAACTGAACGGCATATCTAAGGGCTGCCGTATTTTTTGAGATTACCCTTGGGGAGCTTCAAGAAAGTAGTAGCACTTTTAATCCAGTTTTGGAGAGATTTTTGCCCGCAACTAAACTGTTAACATTGACATTTGCAGAGTTTAAAATTAGATATGTTGTATTTTCGCAATAGCTGTAGATATAACCTGATGATCAAATTAATCATCATAAAATTACAGCAACCCGATTTGATGCTGAAATGATTTGTGTACCAAGAAAAACGATAACAGCAAAAATTTTGTAAAATTAGCTATTTTTTTCAAAAAACTATAAATTTTTTAGACCAATTATTGAAATATTAAAGATACTTTAAAGTTAGTATATTCGTTACGTAATTGCACTCAATTAGTGGGATTTGTGGTGATTTTTAAGGACTATTAAATACATAATAGAATTTGAGCCTAGTCAAAAATTGAGAAATCATATCTACGGAGCTTCAATGAATCAACGGATCACCAGTGCGGTCAATTCAATAGTGACAAAATTCTCACGGCGAAATGCTCTTTTGTGGCTAGGAGGTAGTGGATTAGGTACCGCTTTAGTTGCAGGAACACAAAAGGAAGTAATTGCTCAGGGTAATGCAAATAGAGATGTAACTTTGCTTAATCCGCCAACTTTATATAATGCCCCTCAAAATGGCTATAGTCATATAGCGATTACACCTCCAAGAACAAGAACTGTATATATTTCTGGTCAATTTGGGTCAGATTTACAAGGTAATCTTGTTTCCAATGACTATGAAGCACAGTTAGTACGAGCTTTTCAGAATCTGCGGTTTGCCTTAAATGCAGCCGGTGCAAGACCTAAAGATGTAGTCAAAACAACTGTTCTGATAGTCAATCACACTCAAGAGAAATTGATTCCATTAGGACGCGAAATTGGTAATTTATGGGGTAACACACCACCCGCAAACACATTGATTCCTGTTCCGAGATTGGCTCTGGACGGTATGTTGTTTGAAATTGATGCTTATGCGGTGATTCCAGAATCATCCAATAATGGCTGGTATTAATTTCCAGATAGTTTTCGTTTGCTACACCTGATCTAAGGTATGAGGGTGTAGATTCATGGTGTGTTACGGCTTAAAGCCTAACGCACCTTAATTTTTGTGTTTCCTCTCTTGGCTGGACTTCTGGTAATGCTGTAGAGCGATCGCTAACTCTCTTTGTAGTACAGATGAGTAGTGCATAAATTCCCACATTTGCAGAGTCTGAAGTTGCAATGTATTATATGTATTACAGATGTTAAAAACTTATTAGCTCAATTACAGGGTGTGTCAGGCAATTTGTGATACATCAAGTTTTACCTACTTGCCAGAAAACATCCAGGTAAATTCTTCAAGCAACACTGATAAATGTTTTTATCAAATCTTCTTTCTAGGCTAAAACAGCCTAATTTATCTATGAGAATTACTATGTGGAAAACTTTCTATATCAAACCTAACGAAATTGGTATTTTATATCACCGCAGTGATTTTAAGAAAATTTTACAGCCTGGTAATTACACTTATTTTGGCAAACATTGGCAAGTCACAACCTACGACCTCAACCAACCGGAAGCTAAGATTGAAAACTTGGAACTATTGTTGCGAAATCACAGTTCAGAATTACAGGAATATCTTGTAGTAGTGAGAACTGGATTCAATCAAGCTGCTTTAGTCCGTTGGGGTCAAAATTGGGTTAGCATTCCGCCAAATCAACTCCGGGCTTTTTGGCGTGGTTTTATTGAAGTAGAAACTCATCTTTTTAACGTAACTGAAAGTTTGGCATTACCTGCTGAGTTTGTGCAACAATTACGGGGAATTGCCTTGAATGGAATTAAGAAATTCCAAATTTCCGAGTATGAGATTGGTTTGCTGTATGTGCAGAACAACTTTGTACAGCCGCTAGAATCTGGTGAGTATGCTTTTTGGGCGATTGATAGAGATGTGACAGTGCGGACTCTCAGCCGAATTGTCCCAAATCCTGATTTTCCCTTAGAAGAGGTGTTGATTGAACGACATCCTGAGTTTGTCGCGGCTTATTGTGAGATAGTGCAGTTACAAAATCAGCAAGTAGCGATCGCTCGCTATCAAGGTAAAGTCATTGCTATCCTCAAGCCATGTAGTCGCAAACTATTTTGGCGGGGTGTGGAAGTAGAAGTCATTGACATCAACACTGATGCAACATTACCACCACGTTTAATTGCTGAGTTAGTTTCAGGCTTACCAGAAACTCTCGCTTTAAGCCGCAATTGTTTGCATATCTGCGAAGTTCCAGCACAGTATCTTGGGCTACTCTACATCAATCAAGAATTTCAAACACAACTGCAACCAGGAATGCACGTCTGGTGGCTATTCGGGCGTTCTTTGCAAACACAAGTTTTTGATCTGCGTCAGCAAACGTTAGAAGTATCTGGTCAAGATATCCTGTCTAAAGACAAAGTACCGTTACGCTTAAATTTAACTGCTGGGTATCGCATCATTGACCCTTTGAGAGCCAAAAATGGGTTAGTGGATATTGTTGGCTACTTATACAAAGAGCTACAATTTGCTTTGCGTGGCGCCGTCGGAGAAAGAACTCTAGATGCGTTGCTAGAGGATAAAGGCGCAATCGATAACAGTATTTTTGAATATATTCGCCAAAAAACCGCCGACTATGGAATTGAAGTTGATTCGGTGGGGGTAAAAGATATTATCCTTCCCGGTGAAATTAAAACTATTTTGAGCAAAGTAGTAGAAGCGGAAAAAGCAGCCCAAGCCAACGTAGTTCGTCGTCGTGAAGAAACCGCTGCAACTCGCAGTATGTTAAATACTGCCAGAGTTATGGAGGATAATCCCGTCGCATTGCGGTTAAAAGAACTGGAAGTACTAGAACGAATCGCCGAGAAGATTGAAAAAATTCAAGTTAATGGTAGCTTGGATAGTATTTTGACAGAGTTAATTCGGATTAATCGGTAATAAAATTAAAATGCACGAATTACCGTCCCTAAAGTCGGCTGTCCCAAAACAGCCTTGACTAAATTTCCCGAAATATTGCCGTCAATTATCCAACAATCAATTCCTAACCTAGAAATAGCTAAAAACTCTTCTACTTTCTGGGTCATACCACCAGTCACATCTACCGATGCGCTCTTACCAATAACAGCTTTAATTTGGGAATAATTGGCTGGCGTAATATGAGGTATTACTTGCCTATTTTGGTCGTACACACCAGGATAATTACCTGCGTTGATGAGTCGTACTTGGTAGTTACCTTGACTATGAAAGTATTTAGCTAATTCTGCTAACAATGTATCAGTAGAAAGAATAGTCCCACCAATAGCTTTGTCGAAAACCACATCACCAAAAACTAAAGGCATTAAGCCAGATTGTAAACTGTTTTCAATCACAGAAAAGTCAGCTTTAATTAGTTTTTTATTGTGAGTGATTGCCATAGTTAGAGGTGGTAAACTAACTACTGGCAAACCTGCTTGTAAAAAATACTTAGCTAGTAATACATTTAAATCTAAAACATCTTGGTGGACTAGACAAAATCCTAGTTTTTCAGCATCACAGACAACACCATTGATAGTATTGTATTTATGCGCTGACTGATGACCAAAGGAACCAGCCCCATTGCCAATAATCATTTTTAAACTAGGATTTTGCTGGCGGACTAGACTAATTTCCTCAACTAGGTGCTGCATAGTTTCTAGTCGAGCAGTGTATGGTTGATTCTTATCAGTAATTAAGGAACCCCCCAGCTTGATTAATACTAGCTCTAGCATTGCGATATCAAGATATTGTGATAACTAGCAAAAAACTTACCACAAGGCATTCAACATAAATAAGCGAATCTTTGCCTATTCTTATTCAACAAGATACCCGATTTCTGAGAGAAACCGGGTATGTGACCCTATTGATTTTTACCAAATTATTGATCAATCGTAGAAAGTATCTACTCTGATATCCCGTAAGATTTCCGAAACCTGCCATCCAGAATTGGCGATAGATAAAACTACAGGATTATCTCGCAATGGAATATAGTCATCCTCTCTATTTTCTACTAAATTGATTGCTTGTTTTTCCTCAACTGTAGCTTCTTGGCTCTCAAAATCATCTATTGAAAGATTTTCTTCTTCTATCTGTTTTATTTTTTTCAGGATTAATTTTTCGGATTTTTTGATGAGTCGTATATCCATGATGATTTGTTAAGCCTTAAAGTGTGACAAAGAAATAAGCAACAAAAGGTAGATTCTTAGAGAGTTCAAGAACTTCTTCAAGAACCTTGAGCAAAATCCGCAAAAAAGTTTTATGAACTTGGGTGTTGAAAAAATTACCTAAGAAAATCTAGGATACATCAAAATCGATTTAAAATTCCCAGATTAAATTGGAAAGTTTATGGAATCGCAGATGCAGAATTAAAATCAGCCTAACTACCAGCCATCAAGCACAATACGGTTTATGCAATCACTCGATAGCTTTTTTCTATATTTGTAGGAAAGTATATACTTACCAATCTGTGCTATCTAGGAGGATGTGAAAGGATACACACAAGGCCAAGTTTGTAGATTTTATCAATATTTGAGTGCGATCGCCTGAATCCTCAACACAGAAAAACACCAGAATTGTCCCCCCTTCCCTCGTAGGGAAGGGGGTTAGGGGGTTAGGTCTCTTCAAAACACGCTTGAGAAATCAGCATTAAAACCCGATCAAGTTGCTGTTCCACTTCCTCATTTCTAATCCTTAATAAACGCAATCCTCTTGCTAACAAAACTTTGTCACGTTCTACATCATATTCAGCTTGTTGTTCATGAATTTTGCCATCTACTTCTATCACTAATCTAGCTGCGTGACAGTAAAAATCTGCAATAAAACCATCAATGATTTGCTGACGACGAAAGTGTAATCCATTAAGACGATTACCACGAAGATGTTGCCAAAGAATTTTTTCTTCTGGTGTCATTTGGCGACGAAGTTCTTTAGTACGCTGCATTTTATCTAGGTTTATTGTTTGTCCGATGACTATGTTATGAGTTTTTTCTTCTTTACGTGGTGATTTGTGTGGCGGTGTTGGATTATTCATGTATGAATCTTAGCTGCTGGTGTTTATTCATACATTATGGCTGACCTCTCCCCCAACCCCTCTCCGCGTCAGAGAGGGGAGTATGATTTCTCCCCTTTCCCTACAAAAGAAGGGGGCTGGGGGGTTAGGTTGATGTGGAATATGGGAAGGTGCGATTACTAGTTTTACTTATTTAATTTTTATTATTGTAACTTTTATCATCTACGTCTTTTTCTCCTATAATATCCATCTACCCAAGTTCCATTTCTTTTCATGTATCCTTGAACAAATTCATAATCACTTGGATTAGAAATGCTCTTATACTCTCTTGCTGTAAGTTTTGCCTTACTTGCTCTACTTAATTGTGGCGTTCTTGGTGATGCTGCATTAGATGATGTTGAGCTTTGTGGAGGTGAGTGGCTTATCGGTGGTTGTATTTGTTGAGTTGGTTTTGGCGGTTTTGGCTCAGTAGACCGTCTTTTTTGATAAGCTTTCTCATGAAACTTAGTATAAGAAGTTTGTATAGTATTATTTACTTGCTCTTTTGCTCTTACAAAATCTGAAGAGTAGTTTGTAATTGTAGGATTTCTGTTAGCAAATTTTCCAAGTATAACTTGAGCCGCAGCAGCTGATGCATTAGCTTTCTGAAGTTCATAAGTATCAAGAGAATCTAGCTCTGCCAATTTTTCACATGAAAATTCATAAAAAAGTCCGAAACTACCTGCCACACCCCCTAAAAACAGCATTGCCCAATACAATTGGGCAAGTTGCCCTAGCGTTAGATAACCGATGAGACAAAGCAGAGCTAGAGTCCAACTCCAATCAACTATTTCTTTTATACGCTGAAAATGCTGGCGTAGAGATGACATTAATAGATTACATCAGTTATTTATTAAGGCTAGGTATATTGGTTTTAGAGCATTTCAATATAATTTGTTTAGGTCTATCAGGATTGCTTAGTAAATTTATATTTTGATTATAAGGAGTACAACCATTTTTACTCAAACGAATCCTTACATAATCTGTATTTGGTATTTGAACTCGAAAAAAACCTAAATTATCAGTTGTATCTGAATCAACTCCTCCTTCAGATTCCATTATTACTTTTGCTCCAACCACAGCCTGTTGAGAGTCTTCATCAAAAACAAGTATTTTGACACTCTTTGAATTTGAAACTTTAGAAGCTGGATTGTCATTATTTGGCTCATTTGAGCTATTAAGCCCTGGAACGTGCTTTGCAGCACCATAACCTACTACAAGTAAAAAAACACCAATTGAGGCATATAGTATGGGTTTGGGTATGTTACTTAAATCCACAGGGCTAATGTGTGTGTATGTTGTTACATATACATATTATCATTACTGCTTTAGCAGAATTGTATAAATTTAGTAAAAAACGCCAAGAGGTTTAAAGACTTAATCTTGTCTTGTTCTTGGCGCGCTTTGTACACTGGCAAGTTAAATTTTTCCTTAAAAACTACCTACCTCGCCGCAGTAGGCATACCTAAAATGTCCTCAATCTTGGGCATCTGTTCCAACGGAATCACACGCCCTTCATCCTCAAAACCAGCAATTTGATCAAAGTTCAAATACCGATACAAATTATCAGCAAAAGGATGAATCTTATTCGCCACAATATCAAGGTATTCCTGCACTGTGGGAATACGCCCTAATAACGCGCAAACTGCTGCTAATTCTGCTGAACCTAGATACACTCTGGCATCTTTACCCATACGGTTATTAAAGTTGCGGGTGGAGGTAGAAAATACAGTTGTGCCATCAGCAACTCGCGCCTGATTTCCCATACATAAACTGCATCCTGGCATTTCGGTTCTTGCACCAGCCGCACCAAAAATGCTGTATACACCTTCTTCTTTTAATTGGTGTTCATCCATACGGGTTGGTGGCGCTATCCACAAACGAGTTTTAACTTCCCCTGCACCTTCTAAAACTTTCGCAGTTGCTCGATAATGACCAATGTTTGTCATACAAGAACCAACAAATACTTCTTGTACTGGATCATTAGCAACTTCTGATAATAACTTAACATTATCAGGGTCATTAGGAGCAGCAACAATTGGTTCTTTGATTTCGTTTAAATCAATTTCAATTATTTCTGCATACTCCGCATCTGCGTCAGCTTCTAGTAACACGGGGTTGGCTAACCATTCTTCCATTTTGGCGACGCGGCGCATAATGGTACGTTCATCGTGATAGCCTCTGGCTACCATGTTTTTTAACAACGCAATATTAGAACGCAGATATTCCGAAACTGTCTCGACACTCAGCTTAATTGTACAACCTGCACAAGAACGTTCGGCGGAAGCATCTGTGAGTTCAAAGGCTTGTTCTACTTTTAAGTCTGGCAGGCCTTCCATTTCTAAAATTTTGCCAGAGAAGACGTTTTTCTTGTTCTGCTTCTCTACTGTCAGCAAGCCTTTTTGCATAGCGACGTAGGGAATGGCGTTGACGATATCTCGCAAGGTGATACCAGGTTGCAATTCACCTTTGAATCTTACCAATACTGACTCTGGCATATCTAAAGGCATGACACCCAACGCACCCGCAAAGGCTACTAACCCAGAACCAGCTGGGAAGGAAATACCCAAGGGGAAGCGGGTGTGAGAGTCGCCGCCTGTACCTACTGTGTCGGGTAACAGCATCCGGTTTAACCAAGAGTGGATGATACCATCGCCAGGACGTAATGCAACCCCGCCACGTTGGGCGAAAAAGTCGGGGAGGTCGTGGTGAGTTTTGATGTCTACGGGTTTGGGATATGCGGCGGTATGACAGAAACTCTGCATTACTAAGTCTGCACTAAAACCGAGACAAGCGAGTTCTTTTAACTCGTCGCGGGTCATGGGGCCTGTGGTATCTTGAGAACCAACGGTGGTCATGATGGGTTCGCAAGATGTACCGGGACGGACACCGGGTAAACCGCAGGCTTTCCCCACCATTTTTTGGGCGAGGGTGTAACCTTTACCTGTGTCGGCTGGTTGTTCGGGACGGATAAATACTGTGCTTGGTTCTAAACCTAGGGCTTGGCGAGTTTTGTCGGTGAGGGTACGCCCAATGAGTAAAGGGATACGACCACCGGCGCGAACTTCATCAAGGATGGTGTCGGGTTTGAGGGTGAAGGTGGAAATTACTTCGCCTGCTTCGTTGGTAATTGTGCCTTTGTAAGGATGGATGGTAATTACCATGCCTGTTTCTAGCTTGGTAACATCGCATTGTATGGGCAAAGCACCAGCATCTTCGGCTGTATTAAAGAAGATAGGCGCGATCGCACCACCTAAAATGTATCCCCCAGCACGTTTGTTCGGCACAAAGGGTATATCTTGTCCTGTATGCCACAACACGGAGTTAATAGCAGACTTGCGGGAAGAACCTGTTCCTACTACATCGCCAACATAAGCCACGGGATGTCCGATTTTTTTTAACTCCGCAATGGTTTCTAAACTTCCTTGTTGGCGCGTTTCTAGCATCGCCAAGGCATGTAAAGGAATATCTGGCCGGGTGGTGGCGTGGGTGGCGGGGGATAAGTCGTCGGTGTTGGTTTCGCCAGGAACTTTAAACACTGTGACAGTGATAAATTCTGGCAGTTTGGGACGCGCAGTAAACCATTCCGCCTCAGCCCATGAGTTAATTACTTGCTTGGCATAAGGATTAGTTTTAGCTAACTCCAAAACATCATGAAAGGCATCATACACCAGCAAGGTTTTGCTGAGGGCGGCGGCGGCATAGCCAGCAATTGGTTCTTTACCTTCTCCTCCCATTACCAAAGGTGTTTCGGAAGAGTCGGAGACAGATGTGGTGGCAAATTGCAGCAATTCAATTAAAGATTGTACGTTATAGCCGCCAATCATTGTTCCCAACAATTCCACAGCTTCAATAGGGGAAATTATCGAACTTTTCACTTCCTTTTTAGCAATGGCGGTGAGAAACCCAGCTTTCACATAAGCTGCGGGGTCAACTCCAGGGGGTACGCGATCGCGCAATAAATGTAATAATGTTTGTTCTTCACCCTTGGGCGGATTCTTCAGTAATTCACATAGTTCTGAGGTTTGCTTCGCATCCAACGGTAAGGGGGGAATTCCTAATGCTGCTCTTTGGGCAACGTGTTGACGATATGACTCTAGCATTTTTGTATTCTCCGTTGGGATGTTCTTCCCTTAATTATGAAATATTTTTAGATAAGACTTGGCTATAAAAGTTTACTTTATTTTATGCCTGAAAGCCTTACTGGTAATTGCTTATCAGTATTTATG
Source organism: Nostoc sp. HK-01 (assembly GCA_003990705.1). Lineage (GTDB taxonomy): Bacteria > Cyanobacteriota > Cyanobacteriia > Cyanobacteriales > Nostocaceae > Nostoc_B. The sequence continues at coordinate 1,053,420 of AP018318.1, read as the reverse complement.
TTTTATACTTAAAGTATAGTTTTCACTACCAATTCCAACTAAAGATATTTTAATTGCTGCGATCGCTATTGTTGTGGAATTAATTATTTTCCCACAGTCTCTTATGTAAATTCAATCGCCAATAAAAATGCTTTTTCAGTAAAAATAATGCTAAATTAAGTAGCTAAACCCAATTTAATCAGCCTCTGGCTCCGAAGTTTTCCCACCAGATTCCTACAGTTATATTTAGTTATAAATATTGGCAATAGTTTTTATAATTTATATAAATCCTCATCACTGCTTATAATTCTTCCGGATATAGTCAGTTTTATATGTAAACACAAATAGTAGTAGATGCACCCTTATTAAGTGATAGCCTTCAGCAAATGACTGAGGGCTTTTTTCTCGATAATTCAGCAACTCATTATTTAAAAATAGCTGGTAGTAACCCAGGTGCTAACCATACGGCATAGCCTATAAAGGCAAAGAATGAAGTAATGACAGCAGTGATAATATAACCAATACAAATCAGCAAACCATCTGCTTCAATTGTGGCAACTGCTAATAATAAAATCCCCACAGTGGGAATCGGATTGGTGAAAGGAATTGGTAACATTAATAATATTGTTAACCAAGAGATACATAGCCCATTGAGCCTCCAAGTTATAGGGTTTTTTGCTATTTTTTTTAAGCGAGGGCGAGTAATTTTTTCGACTATTTTGGTGAGATGTTGCAGATTTTTTAAGAGAAGTTGGGCAAACGGGCGCGGAAATTTATACCTAGCGATTTGTTTAGGTAGCCAAGGCGATCGCCTGCCAAAAATCATCTGTACAGAAACCAGCAAACAGGCAGCACCAAAAGGCCCAGCCAATCCAGGAGGCATAGGAAACAAAAAAGGCAAAACTAATAAAGCTATTACTAGGCTGAAACCTCGTTCCGCAGTCTCTGTCAAAATATCACCTAAAGTTAAGTGATGATTAGATAAGCTTTGCAGCAAGGATTTAATTTCTTGAGAAAATCTCAGATCCATTTGGCGTGAGTTAGAGTGAATTGCCACAAGACCCAGCTTTATTCAGTATATCAAGGTGAATATGGAGACTAATGCACCCAAATGAAAATTAGGGCAGTAGAGAACTCAGAAATGCTATTCCCAATTTTCTAAATTGGCGGGACTAAAACAGTTATGGCTTTGGGTATAACTTGAAATGTTGCCGGAGTATAAGTCGTGATTTCCCCATCAGTATTAATTGGGCGTGGTTTACGAGTGGAAATTTCAAATTTTTGTCCTTGAAGCGCTCGGACACTACGCCAACGAATATGTCTGCCTTGACGCATGGCAGGTAGTAAAGGTATGATTTGCCACCAGTGTTCTATCTCCAAACTGTAGAGATCTAATCTTTGATCATCAATAGTGGCATCGTGAACCACTGCCATCCCACCACCATAATAACGACCATTACCTACAGCAATTTGCACAGTTTTGACACGAAATGATTGATCCTTCATTTTTATTTCGGCACTAAAAGGGCGAGACTCCCAAATCACTTGTAACGCAGTCGCAATATAAGCAAATATTCCCCAACGACGTTTCATTTCTTTAGTAAGTTTTTGAGTAATTTTGACACTCAGTCCCATACTAGCAACATTAAAAAAGTGCTTACCGTTTACCCAGCCTAAATCAACACGACGTAATTCCCCGTAGGCAATAATTTGGCAAGCTTCTGCTAAGGAATTAGGAATTGCTAAAGTTCTGGCTAAATCATTTGCCGTTCCTAAAGGTAAAATTCCTAAAGGTAATTGAGTTTCAACTAAGCCATCTACTGCTGCGTTCAAAGTCCCATCACCACCACCGACAATTACTAAATCAACTTTATGTTGGTAACGGCGAATAATGTCTGAAAGATGTTTGGGATTTTCTGTAGATTCTTCTGTTAATTTAAATCCAAGTTTCTCCAGATAATAAGTTGCTTCTATTAATCGCTTCTCCCCTTGGCGGGCATGACGATTAACTAACAGCAATGCACGGGAATTTACTGGTAGTGACCTTTGCTGTGTTTGTGTCCAATTATCTTCTTCCATATAATTTGGTTAATTTAGCTAAGAAAAATTGTGTTAGCTTTGATAAGTTTTACTTGATGAGTTTATTGTTATGTTTGTAACTTTTTAATTGATTTTGTCTAACTCGACCTTTATTGTATATTAAATATATTGATGACAATGTAATAAAATGAATATTAATGGCAATATTTTGGGCTGATAGGAATCATAGTTGATGTTTTCAACAGTCAGGATATTGCTACCTGAATTCTTTACTTTTGCCTGTTTCCTTCCTACACAAATAATTTAAGTAATCCAAACAGATTTTTCAGCAATAATTATGTTCTGGATTTAGTGTAGATGTTTATGGAAAAATTTCATTAAATCAGAATAAATTTTAGTTATATTTACGAAGTTTTAGTACTTTTGTATTTATATTTTCTAACATACTAATGCTACTAATACTAAAGTTGTCACAAAAATTACGATGATCACCGTACAAACTTTTGATGTATTGCTATTGCAAATATATGAAATTGACAAAGAAAGTAATATTTATTTTAAAGTCAAATTGAATAAATACCAAATAGTATTTAAAATTAAGAATAATACTTACTAATTGTTAAAAAATAATAATTTTATTAAGAGGAATATTTAATCTAAATATTAATTAATTTTAAAACTAAATATATTGGGTTATATTAAATAGCCGGATGTACTGACATGGGATTTTTTATTGATTAGTAAAATTAGTTTGATATTACTGGCAAAAAATAATTATTACCTGAGATTTATCCTAAAAAGGGGATATTCTTATCGAGAAACATCTATCTTTAGCATGAATTAGCGAGGTTTTTAAGAAAGAATTAATACTTATTCCAGTAATATGTTAAAAAAACATAAAAGTTAGAGAAAAATCCTCTAAGAGGGGATTGTATTAGCTAGAAGCAAAAATATTTACTAGTGAATAAATAACACCCAAAAAATTACTACTATCGAAGTAATGAAAACATCTGCATTGTTATTAATATTTGGTTTATTCCTCACAGCTTGTAATGCGCCTCAAAATGCAGCAGTAGCTCCTAGCCCCACGGAAAATGATGCGACTGCACAACCTGTACAGAACCAAACCAAAAGCAAACTAATAGTTGTGACAACAGTTGCACCCATAACCAATATTGTGAGTAACATTGCAGGCGATCGCACTGACGTCAAAGGCATAATTCCCGAAGGGACTGATTCTCACACCTTTGAACCCCGTCCTAGCGATGCCGATTTGCTGTCTAAGGCTAACTTAATTATCGTTAATGGACTCCGCTTAGAAGCCCCAACCGAAAAACTGGCAAAAACTTCTAAACCCAAGGAAACAAACGTTTATGAGCTAGGTAACAATACCATAAATGAAGCTCAGTGGATTTTTGACTTTAGCTTTCCCAAAGAAAAAGGAGACCCTAATCCCCATTTATGGGTAAACCCCAAATACGCAGAAGCTTACGCTAAATTAGCCGCCAAACAGCTAACACAGTTAGATCCCGAAGGTAAAGAATACTACGCTCAAAATTTAAATAACTACTTACAACGCTTGGACGCATTAGACAAAGTTAGCCGTGAAGTCGTAGCGAGTATTCCAGCTAAAAATCGCAAACTTTTGACATACCACGACTCTTGGGCTTACTGGGCTAGAGAATATGGCTTTGAGGTCATTGGCGCAATCCAACCTTCAGATTTTAAAGAACCTTCAGCGCAAGATGTAGCCAAACTCATCGACCAGATTCGCAAAACTGGTGTACCCGCAATTTTTGGTTCGGAAGTCTACCCCAGCAAAGTTGAAGAACAAATTGCTAGAGAAGCGAAAGTCAAAATAGCAAACACGGCTGATGATGAATTACCTGGAACAGGCTCAGCTAATGCCATAGAAAATACCAATCCTCAACATACTTACATTGGCATGATGGCAAACAATCTGCGAATCATTGCCGAAAATCTGGGGGGAAATCCCCAGTTAGTGGATAAGCTAAACACCACCAATGTTGTTGGCCCAGCTACCACGGCTACTAAATAACAAAGTGCGGAGTGTGGAGTGCTGAGTTGTAAGTTTTCAGTCGCATATTCTACCTTGTCCCCCTCGTCCCGCACTTCACACTTCACACTTCATACTTCATACTTTTTACTTCTTGTGTGCATGGAAACAATATTAGAAATTAGAAACCTTACCTGTGGTTTCCAAAACCAACCAGTATTGACTAACGTCAATTTGTCCTTATATCCTGGGCAACTGTCTGGTTTGGTAGGGCCTTCTGGTAGTGGGAAAACAACCCTAATCAAAGCAATATTAGGGTTGGTTCCACTTTGGGCTGGGGAAATTTGGTTTCGAGGAAAGCGCTTAAAACCGGGAACTGCACCACCAAAGGTCGGTTATGTACCGCAGGTAGAAACGGTAGATTGGAATTTTCCAGTAACAGCATTAGAAGTAGTCATGATGGGGCGTTACCGCAAGCAGCAATTTTTACCTTGGTCATCACGACGCGATCGCATTATGGCCAAGGCACTGTTAGAACGGGTGGGAGTAGCGCACATCGCCCATCGTCCCATTGGTGAGTTATCTGGTGGACAACAGCAACGAGTGTTTATCGCTAGGGCGCTAGTGGGCGAACCAGAAATTGTCTTGTTAGATGAACCAACAAGTAGTTCAGATTTGCGTGTGCAGCATGAACTGTTACATTTGTTAGCAGAACTTAATCAACAAGGTTTGACAATTCTCCTATCAACCCATGACCTCAACTCGGTGGCAACGCATCTACCTTGGGTAGTGTGTTTTAATCACAGCATTATTGCCCAAGGTGAACCGAGTGATGTGTTCACCCCGGCGATTTTAAAAGAGACCTTTGGTGCAGAAATGGTGGTCTTTCATCAAAGCGATCGCATTCTGATTGCTAACGCAGGCACTTCGTTACGCCATCAAATGCAAGATAATTTGCCGCAAATTTTGCGAAAAGTCCATTTAAACCACAACGGACACAAGCCTTAATCCTCAATTCAAAATTAAACACATGGAGTTTCTGCTCAAACCTTTTCAGTATGAATTTTTCAGTCGCGCCGTTATTGTTGGGATGATGGCGGGGCTATTGTGCGGTGTGATGGGTGTATATATCATCACTCGCCGTATGAGTTATATTGCTCATGGCCTTTCCCATGCAATTTTGGGCGGAGCCGTACTGAGCTATGTTTTAGGGCTAAATTTTTACATTGGCTCTGGGATTTGGGGATTTGCCGCCGCCTTGCTCATTCAATATTTAACTGGGCGTAAAGTCTACTCGGATGCAGCAATTGGGATTGTGACAACTGCTAGTTTTGCTTTGGGTGTAGCCGTAATTAGTACCTATCGCAAATTTAGCCAAAACTTTGAAGCGGCTTTATTTGGTAATGTATTGGGCGTTTCCCCTACGGATTTGTGGTGTGTAATTGGGGTAACGTTTGTGATTTTGAGCTTAGTGTTTTTGTTTTATCGCCCTTTACTGTTTTGGTGTTTTGACAGAGAAGTAGCACAGGTGCATGGCGTACCTGTAGTAGCTATGGATACATTATTTGCCCTCATGCTGGCAACTTTACTAGTAGCCACACTTAACGTCTTAGGAGTGACATTAATTATCTCTGCGGTCGTGATTCCTGCGTCTATTGCCCGACTTTTAAGCGATCGCTTTGGTTATATTATGATCATCTCCGGCATTTTAGGCGCAGCGATCGCCTTTGCTGGAATTTACCTCAGTTACTACTTAGATATTGCTTCTGGTGCAAGTGTGGTTCTCCTGTCAACCTTCATTTTTGGCTGCGTACTAGTTTGCAAAAGTATTCAAAGTCGGCGTAAACGCTACATCCCACCTCTTTCCACCCAACATTATCAAGGCTAATAGTCTTGTAATATCGCCTCCGGTGAAAGATGGATGATTAAGACAGTAATGAAGCAGGTTTCCATCTTTCTAGAAGTCTGAGCATGAGTTTTGGGAAAAATTGATTATTACCTCATAAACTTCCCATACATTCATGTCGCGATCGCAACTTAGAAAGCTGTTGATTGGTGAACTCAGTTGGAAACGGCTAGTTCGCTCATTGTTGTTTATTTACGGCTTTTTCGCATTTTATGTCTTTTTTAGAGCAGATAGCATGATTTTTCTGCCTCAGCCTGCTACTTATCAAGACAATGCCAGTATTTTGAAAGTAACCGTTACTGACAAACAGAAGATTTCGGCGGTGTATTTACCTAATCCCAGAGCAGAGTATACAATGCTCTACATCCACGGTAACGCCGAAGATATTGGTGATGTTCAGCTGTTTTTAGAACGTTTACATCAATGGGGATTTAGCGTTTTTGCCTATGACTATCGCGGTTATGGCACCAGCGATGGCAAACCTGGAGAATCTAATGCGTACCAAGATGCTGAAGCCGCATACACTTACCTCACACAGCAGCTAAAAGTACCACCGAAGAAAATTATCGTCTATGGACGTTCTGTTGGTGGAGGATCAGCAGTTGATTTAGCAACTCGTCATTCTGTTGCTGGCTTGATATTGGAGAGTACATTTACATCTGCTTTTCGAGTTGTTGTACCTTTTCCCTTACTTCCCTTCGATAAGTTTTCTAACCTGAAAAAACTTCCACAGGTTAATTGTCCAGTCTTAGTGATGCACGGTCAAGCTGACCAAACTATTCCTATCCAACACGGATATACACTATACTCAGCCGCACCTGATCCTAAAATGTCATTGTGGGTAGATGGTGCAGGTCATGATGATTTTACATGGGTTGCAGACAAGCAACATCAAAAAACTTTAGCAGCGTTTGAGCAACTGATTGAGAAACAAAATATGAATTAGGCGATCGCACTCAACTACCCCAATCAGCTAGTATTACATAACTACTCAAAGTAGCTGTAGATGATAGATTGAGTGTAATTGAATATTTAATAAACTCACTTTAATTAAACAACAGAGTAAAAGCTCATGGGTAAAGCAGAACTCTATGATCAAGACTTCCTAGAATGGACGCAACAACAAGCTGAATATTTAAAAAAGGGACGTTGGGCAGCATTAGACGTTAAAAATTTGGTAGAAGAATTAGAAGCATTGGGACGCAGTGAACAAAGGGAACTTGGTAGCTACTTACAATTGCTAATTATGCACTTACTTAAATGCCAGCACCAACTTGAGAAAAGAACAGAAAGTTGGAATAATACCCTTTCTAACTGTCGAGATAAAATTCAAGATTGTTTAGAAGATACACCAAGTTTGCAACGTTTTATTCAAGATATAGAGTGGATAGAGAAATACTATCGACGTGCGCGTAGAGATGCAGCCAAGGAAACACAAATACCACTAGAAATATTTCCAACAGAATGCCCTTACACAAGAGATCAGATTCTTGACCCGAATTTTTTTAGTTGTCCACTTTAATCATTATAGTGCTGCAATCGCTACACAAAGCCTATACTGTTAAAGCATCTAGTATTACACCTTTGAGAAACAAGATTTGTAGAAATGAAGCTAATAATTAAACCAATTGTTAATGGATTATTCCAAGCAACACTTAGCTATGAGGAATTTGAAGCAACAGCAGTGGGTCATACTAAAGATGAGGCAACAAAGAAAGCACTTGAATGGTTGAAGCGAGAAATTGAAATGTATTACGAAATAGAAAACGCTGAAAGTTCTGCCATAGAAACAGATGACAAATTCGAGCTAGAGGATGAGCTAGATGAGCAAGAGCAGGCGTTATACAGTGGAGAATTTCTTAATGACGAGATATGGAAGGGATTAGAAAAGGAAGTTCAGACATTGGCGATGCAGATTGTTATGGTAGCTCTGAAGGCTACATTAAAATATGCCTTCAGAGCTTCTGTCGGCAGTTCAGTTGGTGGTTTATTCTTTTGAAAAGCAATCATAGTGTCCCTTCATAGATATAAAGTTAGGTTTTGTCTCACTAAATGTATGAGACATCCTTAAAATTTAAGTGCGATCGCTTTTGAAAAGGCACAAGTTTTAACTCAACTGTGCGACGAGTTGATTTTCTAACAAGGTATCATTTGTCAACAAATCTTCAACGGAGATTCGCAAAAATCTTTGCTCATCAACTTGAAAGAGGATTTTCACGCGATCGCTCCCCGGATACCCTGGCGGTGTAAGTTGAGCAATGGTTCTCGCGCCTGCGCTATCATTCAGAGGTTTAACGGTGGTTTCACCGCTATCAAGACGGCGAGTAATTAAGCGATCGCCATCAAAATAAACTTCGGTGTTGCCTGTGTCTGCGCCCAATTCCCCAATAATTAATTCGATGCTAGGCTGATTCTCCACAGATGCGCCTAAAAATAATTCCACCGCTTGATTCATTGGGTAAGCTTGCCCTGATTTAATAATCGGATGCCAACTGTGGCGTTGGTTGCGTCGATCCCAATAACGAATACCGTAACTGTGGTAGAGAAAGTCTTTGATTTCTACACCTTGAGATAACTGCAATGCACCTTGGGCGATCGCTTCAAAAGGCTTTTCGCAACGGATTTTTTCTGGTGCAAAATACTGTTTTACCCATGTCTGCACTGCTGGTAGTTGCACAGTTCCCCCAACTAACAACACTGCATTAATATCTGCGAGTTCAATTCCCTGGCGGCGTGCTTGCTGCAACAGATTGGTCATCGACTCATCTAGGCGCTCAAAAAATCCGTGTTCTTTGAGAATATTTTCTAACTTATCACGGTCTAAATTTAATTCGTAACTGGTAAATGTTTCATCGTCAAAATAAACTTCACTGGCTTGGTTTTGAGTTGATAGCTGAATTTTGACTTTTTCGGCTAATCTTGTTGTCAACGGACTCACCGCCAATTCTTGAGTTTTGGCAAAGTAATCAACTACCCAATTATCAATATCTGTTCCGCCTAAATTTTGCCCAGCTTTTGCCAATACACGCGCGGTTTTGACTTTTTGCTTGGAATTTTCCGCTAGGGATTTATTACCAAATTTAAGCAAAAATCCGATGGGTTTAGTGTTTCCTTGTGCGCCTTTATCCAAGCTGACTAGAGATAAATCTAATGTACCGCCACCAAAATCAATCACCAAGAGATTTTCTTGATCAGCCAAACCGTAACCCAAGGCGGCGGCGGTGGGTTCATCTAACATCCGCACTTGTTCGACGGGGAGGCTTTGACAAACTGTACCTAACCAGTGGCGATAAGCTTCAAAACTATCGACGGGGACAGTTAATATGAGCGAGTCTAAGCCGCCTTCTAAGGGTGCTAGTTGTGCAATCACTTGATTGAGAAACCATTGTCCAACTTGTTCAAAGGTGAGAGTTTCTCCATCTAATTCTGGTAAAAAGCCTTGAATTTCTGCACCAATACCGCGTTTGAAGCTGCGAAAAAATCGAGATTCGCCTTTGAGATCTAAACCGCGATCGCGTACTTGTTGCCCTACTAAAACTTTACTCTGGGCTGCGTCTTCTACATACACCAAGCTGGGAATCAGTGGGGGATTGAGACTCTGTTGAATTGATAAACCAGGTAAACTCAGAGTTTCCGCCTGCTGGGTGACGGGATTCCAACGGGCAATAACTGTGTTGCTAGTACCAAAATCGATTGCGATCGCCATAGTCTTTTTATTATTTCATGCCAAAGCGCAAAATTTTCTCAACAGAAATATTATTTTCCCATAAGCCAGCAACTACGCAAATGGGCGATCGCTTCTTCTTTTCGTTTAGCTTCAACTTCTATCCACGGTGCTTGATAATAAATATCAGGCATATCGGTAATTAAATCACTGTGTTTTCTATCTTTAAAGGCTGTTTCACCGTTAGAAATATGAACTAATTGCCAATCTGGATTTTTCCAAGTTGATCGCGCCGCTTCAAACATAGTAGCCACACTCGGATCATTGTAGCTATCTAAATTTTCGTGACAAATATGGTGATGAGCGTCAAATACCAGCGGAATTTCGGCTTGTTGGCAGACTGCTAAAATTTCACTAGCACTATAGGCGTATTCGTCGTTTTCTAAAGTTAAGCGACTTTTAATCGCTTCTGGTAATTGTAAAATCACTTTTACCAACTTTTCGGCGCGTTGCGATTTCCCACCGTGAATGTTCATCAACGACCAAGACGAACGAGGTAAACCAAGTAAATCTAAGTCTCGCGCGTGTCTGGCTAAAATATTAATACTGGTTTGTACAACTTCTGGTGAATCAGAACTCAACACTACAAATTGATCAGGATGCAGTACCATTCTGATACCAAGTGCAACTGCGCGTTGACCAATTTTTCCCAACTCATCAGCCATTTCTTCTAAGAGATTTTCGCCAATTTCGTCTTCTAAATCATTCATGGGGAATAAATTAGAAGTCATACGATAAAGTCGAATTTGATTCTGTTCACAGAAAGTCAAAGCATCATGTAACCGCTGCAAGTTATGTTGATAAAGTTGCCGTAATGTGCTTTCCCGTTCCGCCAGGGAGAATTTTAAGTAACGCGTGCGTGTGATTGTTTTAAAGCGGACTTGCTGAGAAACTGTAATACAAACTAAGCCTAAGTTTGGCAGAATAGTTTTAGTATGCTGTTGATTCTCTAGATTTTGGCACTGAATAGTGGTCATTTTCGCAAACGCTAAAGTATTATCTACTTCTTGATTGAACTAATTTCTGGTTTCTGTGTTCAGTCTCTCTAGGATGAACTTTCCAGATATTGAACTTAAACAGCAAAAATTCATCCCAACGTTAATTTATCCAATGCGCTGTCGGGATGAATTGCGATCGCCAAGACAGTCAGGATATCAGGCAATATAAATAACAGCAAAAGACTGTAACCTGTAACCTGTCACCTATCACCTACTAAACTTTAGTGCGATCGGTCAAAATTTCATAACCAGTTTCTGTCACCAAAACTGTATGCTCAAACTGAGCCGATAGGGAATTATCTACTGTTACAGCTGTCCAACGGTCAGCTAATGTACGGGTGTGTTTAGAACCTGCGTTTAAAATTGGTTCAATTGCTAAAGTCATTCCCGCACGCAATTTCACATTCGGCATATCTCGTGTGCGAAAGTTAAATACTGAAGGTTCTTCGTGCAAGTTCCGACCTACACCATGTCCGGTGAATTCTTCTACCACGCTATAACCATTGGCTTTTACATGGTCTTCAATCGCTCCAGCCAAGTCAAGGAGATATGCACCAGCTTTAACTTGTTCTATACCTTTATATAAAGCTTCTTCAGCTACACGAATTAAGTTAGCGGCTTCTGGGGTAACTTCACCAACAGCAATTGTAATACAAGAATCGCCGTGGAAACCTTGATAATAAGCGCCTGTATCTACTTTTAATACGTCCCCAGCACGGATGACTTTCTTGGGACTGGGGATACCATGTACTACTTCGTTGTTGATACTGGAACAAATAGAGCCAGTAAACCCGTGGTATCCTTTAAAACTTGGGGTTGCATCCATTTCCCGGATACGTTTTTCTGCGTAAGCATCCAAGTCGGCTGTTGTCATTCCTGGTTTGACTAGTGCAGAAATTTCTTTCAATACCGTTGCAACTATTTTCGCCGATTGCCGCATAATATCAATTTCACGCGGCGATTTGATTTCAATTCCTCGGCGTTGTTTTTTTGCTGGTGTGACTTTAACTGGTTGAGAAAGCAAGTTGCTAAAAATGTTCATGTGCTGATAATAATTACTGATACTTTGTCGCTACGGAGCCTATGCTTTTTCTAGGATAATTGAGAAACTATATCTATATTTAATTTATAACAGTTCATAGGCTTGAAATTCAGTTGTTGTCTATGTTTGATGATTAGTTTATGTCCTCATCTCACAAATGACCCATAACTGATTTTTTCCAGGTAATTACAAATTACCGACAATAATTTCTCCTGTCATCCCAGCTTCAGTATGCCCTGGTATGGTACAGCGTAAACTATATTTTCCGGTTTTTAAAGGGACAAAAACCCATTCAGCTTCTGCACCTGGCTTTAATTCTAGTTCGTGAATAGCTCCTTTAATTTCTACTTTGCCGGCTTCTACTTTTTGTGTCCAAATGCCATCAGCAAAATCTTTAGCTGTAAAGTAGTGTTTTAATTGACTGGGATTTTTGAGTTGTAGTAGATAGCGTTTACCTGCGATGAACTCTAGGTGATTTGGTTCAAACTTGAGTTCGTTGGCAGAATTACCTAAGTTTACTGTAATTTCTGTAGCTGGTTGTTTTAGCAAATCACTAGGTAAATTAGCTGCAATTGCTGAGGGAATGAAATCGATAAAACTCAGGCTTAGTATCAAAGACAATTGAAATATAAATGCTTTCACTAAAAATTTTTTCATTACTTTTTTGTCCTCGCTAAAAAAATGACATTGACAATTCATCATTAATGATGATTTTTATCTGCAACAACAGCAGGCCCAGCTGTAACTACTACAATTTTATCTGGGTGGAGTAACTCACGGGCGGCTTGATTGACTTGGGCAAGGGTAACTTGTTTAATTTGATCAGCGAAGGAATTTAGTTCTGTTATGTCCATTCCCCGTACCTGATTCATGAGAATTGTATGTGCTAATTCTTCAGGGTCAGCGAGGGAAATTTTATAGTTGCTAATTAAGGTATTTTTAGCTGTTTCTACATCGTTTGCTGTGACACCTTGCTGATGAATTTCTTGTAAGAGTTTGCGGGTACTAGCGATCGCTTTGCTACTATCTTCAGGACTAGTTTGCATTTCAATCCAAAATGTCCCAGAATTTTTTTGCGCTTGCAAGTAGCTATATATACCATAAGTTAAGCCTTGGCGATCGCGCACTTCTGCTCCTAAGTAACTAGATAATGTATCGCCTCCCACAATTTGATTTAATACTACTGCTGCATAATATCGTGGGTCTTGACGGTTAATCCCTGTGCTACCCATAAAAGTAATAGCTTGAGTTTTACCTGCAATCACAGGGTTTACACTTAACCCACTATCTGGTAAATTCACCTCTGGATATTGTTGCTCTGGTGGTTGACCACTAACTGGCCAGTCTCCTAATTCTTGTTGGATAAGCGATCGCACTTGAGTAGGTTCAAAATCTCCCACTATAACTAGCACTGTTGTATCTGGACGATAATATTTTGTCTTAAAAGCAATGACATCCTCACGCTTAATTCTTTGTAGACTCTTTTGAGTAGGGAAGGTATGCAGGGGATGTTGTTTCGGGTAAATTGATTGGACAAAAATTCTTTTAGCTACTTCTGCGGGATCATCCAGTTCTTGTTTGAGGTCTGTTAAAGCTTGCTGACGATTTAATTCCAATTCTTTTTTGGGAAATGTACTGTTTTTCACCGCATCCGCGAAGGTTTGAATCAAGATGGGTAAGTCGGCGGCTAAACTATCAGCTTCAATCCTGACACCTTCACGATAAGCGGTAAAATCGAGCGATGCACCTCTTTCTTCTAAGGCTTTAGCCAAAGTTAAGGCATTTTTGCTTTTTGTCCCACTCATTAAGTTATCAGCGACGAGGGATGCTATTCCCGCTTGATTTTCTAAATCAAATTCTGTGCCTGCTTTGATGTGGCCGTTTAAAGTTATGGTAGGAGTACTTTTATCTGGTAATAGTAATACTTGCAGACCGTTAGCTAAGGTGAATTTCTCTGGTAGAGCAGGGTTAGAAGTGTTGTAACTGCCATTGTGAGAAACTTGCTTAATAGCGTCCATTGTTTCTTCTAATGATGGTAAATATTTATCCACCTCTGATGCGGGTACAGGTGTAGTAGCAGCTAAATTTTCTGTAGTTTGATTTAAGTTGATTTTTTTACCAGTTTCCGTGATTTTTTCCTCAGTTGGCTGGAATAAGCCGACTACACGCATTTCTGGTTTCAGGTATTTGTTAACTACATTAATAATATCCGCATCTGTAACTTGACTAACAGCCGTTAAATAACGTTCAGTATAACGATAGTCACCAGCAGTTGTTTCATCGTTAGCTAATTGCATTGCTTGGCTGGTAATATCACGATTACTTAAAATCACTCCAGCTTCTACCTGCATTTTAGCCCTAGTTATTTCCTCCGCCTTCACCCCTTTTTGCGCTAAATTAGCGATCGCACGATTTAATACTGTTTCAATCTTTTTCAGATCTTGATGATCATCTGCTGTCACTAACAATTCATACCAGCCAGCATCTCGCAAACTAGCGACAGAAGCTGTTACTTCACTCGCTAAACCAGATTCTACCAAAGCCTGATAAAGCCGTGAATTCCTTCCCTCTGTCAAAATGTAATCCATCACTTCTAAAGCAGGAATATCTGGGTGATTTAAATTAGGTAATGGATAAACTACTTGTAGCATCGCTGCTGCTCCCTGTTCTCTGAGTAAGATGGGAGTGTTGAGTTTTGACCATTGACCATTGACCGTTGACTCTTGACTCTTGACTCTTGACTCTTGACTCTTCGGTAATTTACCAAATATCTCTTTGACTGTTTCTAGAGTTTTCGCTGTTTGGAAATCTCCGACAATCACTAAAACAGCATTATCAGGAGTATAAAATTTCCGATAATATTCTTGTACTTGTTCAACTTGGAACTTTTCTACATCTGCTTTGTTACCACCAACAGGTAAACCGTAAGCATGGTTAGGAAATACTGCGTGCATTACAGCACGATTGAGGCGATATTCTGGACTATTTTCATAGCCTTGTAATTCTGAAATTACTACCCGTTTTTCACTTGCTAGTTGCTCAGGCTCAATGAGAGAATTTTGCATTCTATCTGCTTCTAGAACTAACAATGCTTTAAGTTTGTCTCGTTCTATAGTGCTATAGTAAGCCGTTTGGTCGTAACTAGTAAAAGCATTTGAGTCGCTACCTAAAGCATTAAATAACCTACCAAATTGAACTGGACGGTCTTTTGTACCTTTGAACATCATGTGTTCTAGTTGATGTGCAATACCATTTACTCCTGGTGCTTCATGGCGTGAACCGACTTTGTACCACATTTGCACACTCACAACTGGTGCAGTATGTACTTCTTTTGTTAAAACAATCAGACCATTTTCTAATATGGTTTTACGCACGTTTGCTGTTATGGTTGAAGAATTTATATGAGTTGCAATCAAGTTGGTTTTAATATTTTGAGATTTTAATGTAGCTGTATACTTGCTGTTAGCTGGTTGATCAGCTATCAAAAATACTGTAATTATCCAGAGACTTAACAGTAATAATGACCAACGATATTTATACCCTATAAAAAACCGAAGCATTTTTTTGGTAGATGTATTTATTAAATCTAATTACACACTTATAAGCGTAATTAGTAATAGTCTATTCTTTTTTCGGGATCGCTGAAATCAGCGACACTACCAAAGAAAAATTAGTCTAACAACAAAAAGTATATAAAGAGGTAAGTTTATTTAACCGAGTTTATTTAAAGTCCGAATAAATTCTAAAGGTAAACCATCACTGTCTGCAATAAAAGCTACTTCCCAAATGCGATCGCCTATTTGCTGTTGTGTTGGTTCTAAAAGGACTTTGAGGGGTGATAATTGTTCTGGCTGGCTTTGTGCTGCCAATGCAAAGCGTGTTTTTAAGTCTATCAGCCAGCTAGGTAAATCTGGGGTGACTTCTGTTAAATCAAAGGATAAATGATAATACCCCACATAATGCTCATCTGCAAAAGCATCTGGTGCTGGTTTTGGTTCGGGAATTTGAATGAGTTCAATTCGTCCGCCTAATCCTTCCATCCAACAAGCCAGGGTATAGCCTGTAGTGAAGCGTTCACATACTGTAAACCCCAGCAACTCATAAAAAGCGATCGCTTGATGAATATTCGCAGTGCGGATAGAGGCGTGGTGCATAATTTGTCAATAGTCAATTGTCAATGGTCATTTGTCCTTTGTCATTTGCATTTACTTATGACTATTGACCAATGACCACTGACTCTTATTCAAACAACCTGAAATAAGGGTAGCGTACAGGAACCCCTGGCTCTTTTTCCAGATCGAAATTAATCACTTCCCAGCAAGGTTCTGCTGTGGAATCGGGACTAAATTCTACTGGTAAGCCATAAAGTCGCGCCGATGTCGTCTCTGGCTGTCCAGAACGCCAAGGAGTGCTGCGTTCTAAATAACCACTCATCAACTCCTGATAACGTCTGGCAATAATTACCCGTGTCGCTCGGTAGCCTTGGGTATACAGTTTGTCCAAAGCTTCGTGAATTTCAAACCGTATCCCATCAGGATGAGTGTGTTGTCTATACCATTCCCCATTCCATCTGCGCCAATGACGACCTGACTGTAGATGAATTAACTCCTCAGTCGTAGGGTTGGCTTCAAACGCGCCATGACGAGGACAAAGATAGGTATCTGTAAGTGTCAAAGCCGGAATAGTTTGCCGACAATGGGGACACTGAATTTCGTGACCAAATATTGGGTACTGCAAACCTGGATTAATCATGAAGTGCGTACAAACATAATTTCTTCTTCACTAGCACCATTAGGTTCGATTTTACACTTCGGCTCCTCCACTTTGGGCGAATTGTTTGTAACTGCACGGAAACGTATTTGCAGTTTAGAACAATTGTAGACTGTGTTTTCCTCAGTGTAGAGGCCTAACAACATGATATTCTGGTTATGCAACCAGTCCCTCAACGGTTGGAGTTTCTCCAGTGTTCCTGGGTACCATATTCTTATTCTATCGTGTCTACTGCTTCTTACTGGCCATCTCCTGATTTTTCTCCAGCAGCCTTTGTCGCAGATAATGCTGTTGTCATAGGTTCTGTGAAAATCCAAGCAGGAGCCAGTATTTGGTATGGAGCAGTCATTCGGGCAGATGTAGAGCGTATTGAAATTGGTGAATGCACAAATATCCAAGATGGAGCCATTCTCCACGGCGACCCTGGTTTGCCCACCATTTTAGAAGATCATGTGACTGTAGGACATCGTGCTGTGATACATTCTGCCTATATTGAACGTGGCAGCTTGATTGGCATTGGGGCAGTAGTTTTAGATGGTGTCAGGGTGGGCAGCGGTAGTATTATCGGTGCAGGCGCAGTTGTGACAAAAGATGTACCCCCTTTATCTTTAGTCGTGGGCATTCCTGGTAAAGTTTTACGTCAACTAAGCGAAACCGAAGCCGCAGAACTAATTGAACACGCTGAACGTTACAAAAAGTTAGCCTTAGTTCATGCTGGTAAGGGCAATGATCTTGGTTTTCACCAACACTAAAAGACTAAGAAACATGAAGAATAACAAATGACAAATGACTATTGATAAATGACTATTGACCATTCTGTAATTTTTCTTTACATAGAATGTTGGAAAAAATGCCCACTTCAGCTAAAAATAAAAATGAGAAGAGTTGATAAAACTTTAATTTCTACTTAATAGAGGGGTTCTAAATTATGGATATCGATTTTCGTGTAGCGATCGTTTTAGCGCCTATCGCTGTTGCAGCTGGCTGGGCTGTGTTTAACATTGGTGCAGCAGCTTTGAGACAAGTTCAAAACTTTTTAAACAGAGAAGCCTAAACATAAATTTACATTAGCACCTTCAAACCGACTGTTTCTGGTAAAGGGCAGTCGGTTTTGTTGATAGAAGGCAGAAGGCAGAACGTTAAAAAATAAAATTTCACAATTCATACTTCATTTTGTGGATATCGATTCTTTACTTCAACCCTTGCAACATTTTGGTGTCAATCTGGGACTCTCACGTATTCTCAAACTATTGGCAAACCTTGGCAATCCTCACGAGCGCATCTCGGTGATTCATGTTGCTGGTACAAATGGTAAAGGTTCTGTTTGTGCTTATCTGTCTTCAGTGCTGACAGAAGCTGGTTATTGCACAGGGCGTTACATTTCTCCTCATCTCATTGATTGGACAGAACGGATTTGTATCAATGAACAGCCAATTTCTTCAGAGGAATTTAGTCAACTTTTGCAAAAAGTCCAGGCTGCTGTTTCCCCTGATGATGAATATCCCACTCAGTTTGAGATTATTACCGCAGCTGCTTGGTTGTATTTTGCCCAGCAACAAGTTGATATTGCAGTAATAGAAGTTGGGTTAGGCGGCCGTTTAGATGCGACTAATGTCTGTTCTGAACCCTTGGTGACAGTGATTACTTCCATTAGCCGCGAACATTGGCAACAATTAGGGCCAACGGTAGCCGATATTGCTAGAGAAAAAGCCGGAATTATCAAGCCTGGGTGTCCGGTTGTCATGGGTTCATTGCCAGCAGATGCCGCAAAAGTTGTGCGATCGCGTGCCGAAGAATTACAATGTCCAATATTTACTCCCCAACCTGCACTGCCAATCTCTCCAGGCTGGGCAGAATATCAGACAATTCAATATCCTCTACCGTTACAAGGGCAAATTCAATTAACTAATTCCGCTTTAGCCTTAGCAACATTAGAAATTCTCCAACAACAAGGTTGGCCAATTCTTACATCAGCCATTATCAACGGTATGGCAAAAACCAAATGGCCAGGAAGAATGCAATGGCTAACTTGGCACAACCATAAATTATTAATTGATGGCGCACATAACCCCGCAGCAGCAAAAGTCTTGCGTCATTATGTTGATAGTTTAAATCATCAAAATGTAACTTGGATCATGGGAATGCTCTCTACAAAAGAGCATAGTGATATTTTTCAAGCTTTGCTAAAAAGCGGAGATACATTATATTTAGTCCCAGTTCCAGATCCTAATTCAGCCAATCCTCAAGAATTAGCAAATCTTGCTAGTAATATTTGTCCTGAACTATCTTTTTGTCAAACATATTATGATTTAACATCCGCCTTAGAATCTGCATTTACTGACACAAGTAATTTAGTAGTTTTATGTGGTTCACTGTATTTAATTGGTCATTTTTTAGGCACATTAAATCCTGCGTAAACAAAAAGATACCCGATTTCTTTAAGAAGTCGGGTATCTGAACCTTGCCAACTTACCGATTATTCCACTGTTGTGCTGCATCTTCAACAGCTTTATCAACAGTTTTTTGATCTAACATAGCTGCTTGTAAATTGTCATAAATCGCTTTTTGCAATTTCTTGAAATCTTTTAGTTTTGGTGTTAAAACCTCAGCTTGTTGTAATTGTGTGGCACTAATAACTCTAGCTTTTTCCACGGTAGAAGCATTAGCTGGCATATCTTTAAAGTAACTATCAGATAGTGCTTTAGTCGTCGAAGGTAAAACATTTGCAGCTTTAGCAAAAGCTAATTGATTTGCGTTATTCGTGACAAATAAAGCAAACTTAGTAGCAGCATCAGGATGTTTAGTTGCACGAGGAATAATTACATTCATCACCGCCACATTTTTTTTACCTGTATCGCCAGTAATTTGTGGTGCTATAGCGGAAGCTTGAGCAATTTTTGGGGCATTATTAGCTATTGTTTTGAGAAATTCCGGCCCCGAAGCTAAAAATACAGTCTCACCAGATTGATATAAATCAATAGCATGACGATGACCTTGGGTTAGTACCTCTTTTGGTAGTAGTCCTTTTTTGTACAAATCAACCCAATATTGAAATGCAGCTTTACCTTGTGGTGAATTAAAAGCTGCTTTACCTTCAGCATCAACTAAAGTCACACCCATTTGTACCAAAGACTCCATCACTTCCCCGGAATCTTGCGGTACAAAAGTGATAAAAAAGGCATATTTACCAGTTTTATTTTTAATTTGTTGTGCTACCTCTGCTAATTCTGCGTATGTAGCCGGTGGTTTACTGATACCTGCCTGTTTTAATAATTCAGTGTTATAAATAGTTAGCCGTGTTGTGAGATACCAGGGAATTCCAAAACTTTTGCCATTAAGTGTACTGGCTTTCCAAATGTTGGGTAAATATGCAGAACGCACATCTTGGGGAATCGTGGTATCTAGGTCTAACCAAGCATTTCGTCCTGCTAGTTGGGATGCAAAATCTGGATTGAGGTTAACAACATCAGGTGGCGTTTTTGCGGAGACAGCTGTTAAAATTTTGTTCTCCATAGCAGACCAAGGCACATCAACCCAGTTAATTTTTACACCGGGATTTTGTGACTCAAAATTAGAAATCAAAGTTTTAAAGTAGTCAGTAAATTGAGGTTGGAGTTGCATAGTCCAAAACTCAATATTGGCTACTTCCGTTGTCGCTTGTTTTGGACTTGTGCCGACGTTACCTGTGCTGCAACTAACAATCCAACTGGTCAATAAACCAATTATTGCCCAAGCTGTTAGTTGTTTGAATTTTTGCAATCGAATCATTTTACCAGTATTTTCACCCTTGATAGAAATGAAAAGCTTATGGAGAATTAACGAGATTATAGGCTAAATCAATTACCCGTAAAGACGCAATATACTGCGTTGACAATTTAAATTTTCAATTTTAGTAGTCCGGCGGAACTGTGGTGAAAAGCTTCAATAGTCTGTTTGGCAAATCTAATAAAGGGGTTGGCATCGAACTTGCTTCAGAACGGGTAAATATCGTTCAGTTACGCAAGATGCGCCAAGGTTTAAAACTAGAATCTTTGACATCTTTACCAGTTCCCGAAGGTGTGGTGACAGATGGTCAAATTACTGACCCCCCAACAATGGCGCAAATTATTCAGCAAGGTTTGGCTGAAAGTAAAATCAAGGCTTCTCGTGTTGCTACCGGTGTACCTGGACGAGATTCTATCGTACGTCTTATCCCAGTGCCAGCTGAGTTAGATGACAAAGAATTACGTGACATGGTGTTAAATCATGAGGCTGGTTTGTATTTACCATATCCCCGTGAGGAGGCTGATGTAGATTATCAAAAACTTGGGTATTTTGTAGATGAGGATGGCATTGAAAAAGTACAGGTATTGTTAGTTGCTACTCGCAAGGAAGTGACAGATACATATCTGAGTACGTTTGAGCAGGCAGGATTGCAAATCGATGTTTTAGAGATTAACAGTTTTGCGCTGATTCGGACAATCCGTGACCAACTGCGGCAATTTGGCCCACAGGAAGCGGCGGTACTGGTTGACATTGAGTTTGACAGTACAGAAATTGCCATCATCGTGAATGGAGTTCCACAATTTTCACGGACTGTGCCAATTGGCACTTATCAAATGCAAGAAGCCCTTGCTAGGGCTATGAGTTTACCCAATTCACGGGATATGGAACTTTTACAGGAAATGACTATTCCTGCGACTCCTATGGATGGTGGGCAAACTGGGGTTACAGGAATTAACCCTGGTATGGCAGCGATGATGAGAGTTTTGGGAGAACTCACAGATGAACTGCGCCGTTCTATCGATTTTTACTTGAATCAGAGTGAAAATTTAGAGATAGCGCAGATTATTTTAGCTGGGCCAGGTGGCGGACTGCAACAGCTAGACGAGTTCTTTACACAACGCTTGAGTTTGCCAACGACTCAAATAGATCCGGTTGGGGCCTTATCTTTGCAAGTTGACGAACAAAAATATCCAGCTTTACAACGCTCTGGTTTAGCGATTGTACTTGGGCTGGGAATGCGGGAGGTATGACGGAATGTACAGTTTAGATGTTAACTTTCTCAAAGACCGCCCGATTTATCAAAATAAAAGTGACAAAAAAGGGGGTCGAAAACTTCCGGCGGGAGATCCTAAACCAATTTTTTTGGGAGTTGGATTAGGCTTATGTTTACCTATTTTTGCAGGGGCTGGTTGGTGGATACTGCAAAGTAAAAATGGTGAACTAGAGCAGAACATAGCACAGCTACAGCAAGAAGTCACTAAATTAGATACAGAAATAGGAAATGTTAACAAAATCAAGGAAGAAACGAATGCAGTTAAAGGGGAAACCCAAAGTTTAGTAACTGTATTTGACCAAATTCGGCCTTGGTCAGCAATGTTACAAGATTTGCGCGATCGCATTCCAGGTGCAGTACAAATTGAGAACGTCAAACAAATTCCACCCACGCCAGTCGCAGAAGGTCAACCTCCAAGTAATCCGGCTGGTGGGATCGAAATCACCGGAGTAGCGCGGTCTTTTAACGATGTCAATGACTTCTTATTGAGTCTGCAACAGTCTCAATTTTTGAAAGCTTCAGACAGCAGAATTACCACTGCAAACTTAATAGATGCACCGCTACCACCAACTACGAATACATCTAAAGTTCCCATCAAACCGCCGCAAATAGTTAAATACACCATCCAATCGAGTTTAAGTGATGTTCCAGCTTCCGAATTAGTCAGGGAGTTAGAACAAAAAGGCACGATAGGACTAGTAGCTCGAATTCGCACTATGCAACAAACAGGAGTCATCCCGAAATGACGCTGAGTGAAGATTTGAATTTCGCCGATCAGGGCGAGGAATTTGATTCAGGTGCATCGCCCTACCCCGTAGTGTTTGGTATTAGCTTCACTCCCCAAATTATTGGCATAATCGCGGGAGTAGTGGGGCTGTTTGGGGCTTTATTTATACTGCTCAACATGGTGATGCCAGCATGGGACAACTATCAACAGCAGCAAGCAAAAAGTGGGGAACTACAAGGACAAATTGACCAGAAAAAAGCCACCCTCAAACAAATTGACCAAGTAAAAAAAGACTTAGCTGATGCAAAACAACAAAAAATTCAGGTTTTAGGCTTGTTTTCTAACGAAAAAACTTTAGATACGTTGCTACTAGATTTAAATCGATTGGTTGAGTCTGGTAATGCTCAAGTTCCACCTAATGCTGTTAAAGCCAAACTCCAAAAGTTTGCACCAACTACTAATAAAGCAGAACCGATTACAGATGGCTCTTTGGGTGTAGCAGTCGATAACAAACTGAAACGTATAAGCATAAATGTCGAGTTTGTTGGCACTTATGAGCAAACTCAATCTATTCTGCGAAATATAGAGCGTTTACAGCCTTTGTTAATAGTTAGAGATTATCAGTCAGTCTTAGCTCCAGTACAAGCTAATACCCAATCAGGCAAAGTCATACGTCAAGTAGGGCCTCCGCCAATTACTACATCTTTCCAATTACAGGCTTTAATACCACTTACGCCAGAAGAATTAGCTGCGGCCGTGCCTAAAGCGCCGCCTAAATAATAGTACTGTTAGCGGTAGCGGGGCGTTTAGCCAGTACTGAGTTATGAGTGCTGAGTACTTTGTCTCAACAAGTGTTGCTTAAAAATGTTTATAAAGTGAGGAATGAACTGTGAAACAGCTTCACGGTAATAGATTAATGTTGGGTGCTGCTGCTTTGACATTTTTGGCAGCACAACCAGGGTGGGCGCAGATAACGCAAGTTAATGATGTCAAGTTAAATGCTGTTGATGGCGGCATTAACGTTGTTTTAAAAACATCTTTAGGTTCTCGCCCACAAGTTTTTACGACTAAAAGAGGTAAAACTTTAGTTTCAGATATTATTAATGCTCAACTACGTTTACCACAAAGGGGTAACTTCCGTCAAGATAAACCTGCATCGGGAATTGCTTCTGTTGAAGTTGTGCAACTAGATGCTAATAGCATTCGGGTGATAGTCACTGGTGACAACGATGCACCAGGTAGCCAACCAGTAGTGCGAAAAGATGACAGAATCACCCTCGGCTTTGCCCCATCAACAGGAACCACCGCATCAGTCCCAACACCAACAACATCGACAGTGCCATCTGCAAATGTGCCTGTGCCAGTGCAACCAAATCAAAAGCCAGATGTTCTTGTTCCTAACCCAGAAATTAGTATTGATGGCAGACCTGCTCAAGCTGCTGGCCCTGGTCAACCAGCAAGCCAAGCTCCGCCTTTTTTGCCTAGAGCCGTTGCCCCACCAGTAGGAGATATTGCGGTTTCGGCCACAGATGCTTCTCCGAGTGTGATTGATTTAGGAACCCAAGAACGTGTTCCTAGGTTGGTGCTGCGAGATGCACCAGTACGGGAAGTTTTATCACTGTTGGCTCGTGCAGCTAATCTAAATTTGGCTTATATCAGTGGCGATCCTGCTGGAGGCCAGCAAGGTGCTGCTCCTAATGCCGCAGGCTCTCAAACAATCTCTTTGGATATAGAGAACGAGCCTGTACAAGATGTGTTTAACTATGTCTTGCGTTTAAGTGGTTTAGAAGCTAACCGCAATGGTCGTACAGTTTTTGTTGGGACTAAATTACCTAATTCAACTCGTGATGTTGTTGTGCGTAGCTTGCGACTAAATCAGGTAAACGTGGGAGTTGCGTTGAACTTTTTAGTTGGGATGGGGGCTGAAAGTGCAGTCACCAGAGAAAGGCAAGTAACCAATGTTACTGCTGTGCCTGTGGGCGCTGGATCTAACCCAGTCACTCAAAGTCAGACAACTACAGAAACGAGAATTGAACGTCTCACTCTTGATGATTCTAAATACACAACACCTTTATTGCGGGGGTTACAAGCATTAGGTGATGAACGGACAAATTCTATAACTTTGATTGGCCCTGCTAAACAGATTGATATAGCAATTTCTCAACTAACACAGCTGGATATTCGTCGCCGTCAAGTAGCTGTTAACGTCAAAATTGTTGATGTTAACCTTTTAAATACTCATAACACTAATACCAGTTTTTCATTTGGTGTTGGCAATAATTACTTTACGAATGATGGAGGTGCTGCATCTTTGAATTTTGGTGGTTCTAGACCAGCGACTAGTGCTGAAGTTGCAAATAATGTAACTGGGGGTGCGCCTGTGACTAGTAACCCACTTCAAGGAGGAAATATTTTCCTCAATTCAAATAATCCTAATGGAGGAACACCCAGTGCTGGCGTAAGCTCTAATCCATTACAACCAGGCCTTACAGCGTTTACACAAGGAACAAGTTCAACTGCCATTGTACCGACATCTGTTGACCCAGTGACTGGTCAACCAACTGGTTATACTAATCAAACTACTAGAACTCCAGACCAGTATACATACAGTCTACCATCTCTGTTCCAGTTCCCTAAACGCTTCCTTGCTAGTTTGCAAGCTCAGGTGACAAGTGGTAATGCCAAGATTTTGACAGACCCAACATTAATTGTCCAAGAAGGACAAACTGCTAACGTTAATCTAACTCAAGAAGTAGTAGGCAATATTAAGAATGAAGTAACTCGTGGTGATAATACTTCTGTGCAAACAGTTACTGCTGAGAAAACAAGTGTGGGTTTAACACTAGCTGTTAAAGTTGACAGAATTGATGATAATGGTTTTGTTTCATTATCAGTAGCTCCTGTTGTTAAGGCTCCTCAATCTTCAGCAGAGATTAATGTTGGCGGTAATAGTCAAAGTATATTTTTAGTATCTGAGCGATCGCTAAATTCTGGGTTGATTCGTTTACGTGATGGTCAGACATTAATTCTTTCAGGGATTATTCAAGACCAAGACAGAGTGACTGTTTCTAAAATTCCTATTTTGGGAGATCTACCACTGATTGGTTCACTGTTTAGAAGAACAAACAAAAATAATCAGCGTAATGAGGTAATTGTGTTGCTCACACCTCAAGTTATGGATGATTCGGAAAACTCTTCTTACGGCTATAACTATACTCCTAGCCCAGAAGTAAGGCAAATTCTTGAGCGTCGTGGTTTGAGTGCGCCTAAACGGTAAGCTGTTAGAGGTTGTTTGAAAAGTGCTTGGGTGTGATTTGTGGCACTTATTGATCCCCCTAAATCCCCCTTAAAAAGGGGGACTTTAAAATAATTACCACCTTTTTTTGAGGAGTATAAAAAGATAAGCACTAGAAACTATGACAAACAACCTCAACAGTAGAGATTTCCATTTACCTTATAATCCAAAGCTTGTAGAAAGAGCAAAAGAACTTCGCAAAAACATGACTCCAGCAGAAAAAAAGCTGTGGTGTGAATATTTGAGGTATTTTCAATTTCGGGTTTTAAGACAAAGACCAATTAATCATTTCATAGTTGATTTCTACTGTCCCGCTTTACAAGTAGTGATTGAAATTGATGGGGATAGCCATTTTACCAATGAAGGTCAAGATTATGACGTAGAGAGAACACACATTCTGGAAGGCTATGGTTTACAGATTATTAGGTTTACAAATAGTCAAATTTTAGATCAATTTGATAGTGTGTGTGAGCAGATACAGGGTTTTATCTCCCCTTAAAAAGAAGGGAAATTTTCTCAAAGTCCCCTTTTTTAAGGGGGATTTAGGGGGATCAAAATTTGCGATCGCCTTGTGATATTATCAGGCTGCAACAGACATTCTATCTTGTTCACGAGCATCAACTACTAAAACTAAGCATAAAGCTGCGATCGCTTTTTGCCATTCTTTTCTAACTCGTGCATCTTCTACACCATCAAATAAACTGATCAGCCGGGGAACTGAAGTTTCTAAGGCCGGATGAGGTACTGGACGGTGTAATTCAACTAAGTGAGTTAAACTTTCTTGATTGTTGATAAAACCAATTACCCATGCTGTTGCGTGATCTGGGCTTGCGGGAACACGTTTAACGCCTAACTCATTTTTTAGCCAGTTGTAAAAAGGTGGTAATTCTTGGGCTAGAACTGCTCCGGCTGTTGGTAATGTTTGCTTGAGCAAGCTAATATCTAAATCTGCTAATTCTTGTTGTAATTCAGGTAAAACAAGCACTTCATTCAGCGATTTTGACAATATCGATTCTAGTTGTGCTTGGGAAAAATTTAAATGTTGCGCGAACGTTGTATGTAGCGAGTTCATGTTTGAAACACCTAGAAATCAATAGTTCAGTTTTGCTGGATTTGGGCAGCAAAGTCATGATTCAAATATAGATAACTTAGAGGTTTTATTTTAGTATCTCAAGGAATATAGGATTGTATTTAAAGGTTATAAAACCGCTATAAAAATGTATTGACTCATTCGTAGACAAAAATATACCCAACTTCTTCAAGAAGTCGGGTATATAAATCTTTTAAATTGTAACAAATCAAATTGAATCGCTATCTCAATATTTTTTTAGAAAAACCATAGATATTTTGGATATTGCTAATAAAATACCAGCTAAATGATGCTGTTACTCATGTGAGTGTAGAGCTTTATTATCTGGTAAATTTCGAGGATTTTCGAGAGGTGGCTGCTTGATGATAGGCGTTTCTACAGGAGTAATTTTGAGAATGCTTTCTGGGGAATAACTACTACTTTGTTGCAAAAATCCGATTTCTCTTTCAAATTTTTCCCTTCCTTCTCTAAAAAAGCTGGATTCTCTAGGATGGTATATTCCATTAGCTACAGTTTCAGGGATCTGTTGAGCATTGACTGGAGTGATTAATGACAATGCTCCTATAGTGACCAAGGTAGCTATAACGAGGTGGGAAGATATGGAGTATTTCATCTTTTTTGTGTTGTGCCAAACAGAGCTATAGCAATCTGATTTGGTTCCTGAAATTATTTTCTCAGAAGGCAAGAGGGAACAGGAAAAACTTTGGCCGCTGTACGGAATTTTTACAAAAATCCCGTAGGAATCCTATAGACAGGATAGCATATACTGAGCATCGGACTTTTTGTTGTGCAACCAGTTGACTTTACTACCCTTAAATCTGCTTGTAGCGAACTACGCGCTTACTGGCTGCCATCGCGTTTAGAACAAGTTTATCAGCGCGATCGCTACACTATTGCTATTGCATTACGCACCCTGAAACAACGGGGTTGGCTGGAAATTTCTTGGCATCCGCAAGCTGCACGGATTTGTATTGGTGATCCACCGCCGCGATCGCCTGATACTTTTACTTTTAGCCAACAACTAGTACACCAATTGGGTGGTTTGGCTTTAATCGGTATTGAAGCGATCGCACCTTGGGAGAGGGCGATTGATTTACAATTTGCTCGTCGTCCGGGAGAATCTGCGCTGTATCACTTGTATGTGGAAATTATGGGCAAATACAGTAATGCCATTCTCACTGATGCCAATAATTTCATCATTACAGCTGCCCATCAAGTTAGTGAGCAGCAATCGAGTGTGCGACCAATTCAAACTGGACAGCTTTACGAATTT
This sequence comes from Nostoc sp. HK-01, assembly GCA_003990705.1. Classification (GTDB taxonomy): domain Bacteria; phylum Cyanobacteriota; class Cyanobacteriia; order Cyanobacteriales; family Nostocaceae; genus Nostoc_B. Next base: position 1,025,521 of record AP018318.1, on the reverse strand, counting down.
CCACCTAAACTGACTGGGCCTGTTCCCAGTTTGAGCGAATCTCCAGGACGTTGGCAAGAACGGGTGAGCTTGGTTCCTGGTGCAATTAAGCGTCAGCTAATCAAAAGTTATAGCGGGTTAAGTGCAGCACTGGTAGATTCTCTACTGTTGGCGGCGAGTATTGCACCAGAAACCACAACTGATCAACTGAACTCTGAAGATTGGCAAAAACTATTTCAACATTGGCAAGAATGGTTACAAGCTTTAGATTTAGATAAATTCCAACCAGCTTGGACAGCAACGGGTTACACGGTAATGGGTTGGGGTGCAGTTGCACCAGTTAAAGATACTCAATCATTGTTGAATAAGTATTATACTGACCAACTAAATCAACAGGTATTTAGCCAATTACGCCATCAACTGACCCAGAAGTTACAAAATATTCTGACAAAGCTAAAAGTTAAAGAGCAAGCTTTTACAATCCGGTTGCAGCAATCAGATCAAGCTGATGATTATCGCCAAAAAGCAGATTTGTTAATGGCTAATTTGCAAAATTGGGAACCGGGAATGAAAGAAATCACCCTACCTGATTTTGAGACAGGTGAACCAGTAGCGATCGCCCTCCAGCCTGATAAAAACGGTGTACAGAATGCTCAATATTTTTACAAGCAGCACCAAAAACTCAAACGCGCTCGTTCCGCAGTAGAACCGCTATTATTGGAAGTACAGTCAGAGATTGATTATTTAGAGCAAGTAGAAGCAGCGATCGCGCAAATCGAAAACTACGAAACAGCCGAAGATTTGCAAGCTTTAGAAGAAATCCGCGATGAGCTAGTTGGACAAAAATATTTAGAAGACCCAGAATATCGGAATCGCAACGCTAACGAAACTGCTATCACCAACTTCCGTCGTTATCGCACCCCTAACGGACGAGAAATCTTAATCGGTCGAAATAATCGCCAAAATGACCAACTAACTTTTCGTGTAGCGGGAGATTATGACTTGTGGTTCCACGCGCAAGAAATTCCTGGAAGCCATCTTCTCATGCGTTTAGAACCCGGTACTGTTCCTGACTCAACTGATTTACAATATGCTGCAAACCTCGCCGCATACTACAGCCGCGCTCGTCAAAGCGACCAAGTACCAGTAGTTTATACTCAGCCAAAACACGTTTACAAACCCAAAGGAGCCAAACCGGGAATTGCAATTTACAAACAAGAGCGTATTCTTTGGGGGAAGCCACAGTTAGTCAAAAGTCAAGGGTCAATGGTCAATGGTCAATCACCGTAACCCTTCTATCTTCTGGTTTGTTGAAATATTCTCAAAGATGGAAGCCAAGCCCAAGTAGTTTTATCTTTTTTTAGTAAATTTTTAAGAAAAAACTGTGTTGGCTGTTACAATATTGTTAAGAAAAGTTGCCCGTTGCATTTTTGGGAACGCGCAATCGGGTTTTAACTCTATTGAGAAGACAACGCGAAAAAACATTTTATAGACCAGCTGTGGGAGGCTGGTCTTTTTATTTTTAAATGCTTACTAATAAATCTGTCTTTTGGCACTGGTGAAATAACTGAGAAACAGACCATGATGCTATCTGGAAAATGACTAAAAAGTGTGTAATTGATGACATTTGCAATTAGCAAACATTCATCCAAAACATTATTGAACGGGAGGATACTGCGTGAAAATTGGCGCTCACTACTTAGGTAACGGAGAGTGTGAGTTTACTGTTTGGTCTCCCACTTTAAACAGTATTGCAGTAGAAATTTTAACGCCAGAGCCGCAGTTAATTCCGCTGAAACCGCAGACAGAGGGATACTGGCAGTTAAAAGTAAATGATGTGTATCCAGGTACACTTTATCGATATAGATTAAATGACCAAGAAGCTTTTGCTGACCCAGCTTCGCAGTTTCAACCCCAGGGTGTTCACGGGGCTTCTCAAGTTATAGATCATGAGTTTGAGTGGACAGATACAACTTGGGCTGGTGTTCCTTTGGAATCGATGATTTTCTATGAACTTCATATAGGGACATTCACGCCGGAAGGAACTTTTGCAGCGATTATTCCCCGTTTACCAGAACTACGGGAATTAGGAATTAACGCGATTGAAATTATGCCCATTGCTCAATTTCCGGGTGATGATCATATTCAGCCTGATATGGCATACCGTAACTGGGGGTATGATGGCGTTTATCTTTATGCAGTACAAAATTCCTACGGTAGTCCAGCAGATTTAAAGCACTTTGTGAATGCTTGTCACGCCAATGGGATTGCTGTGGTGTTAGATGTGGTTTATAACCACTTTGGCCCAGAAGGTAATTATATGGGTCAGTTTGCGCCCTATTTTACGAGAACATATAAGACACCTTGGGGCAACGCAATGAATTTTGATGATGCTCATAGCCAAGGTGTACGCAATTATTTTATTGAAAATGCTTTGTATTGGTTGCGAGACTTTCACATAGATGGGTTGCGGCTAGATGCAATTCAAGCAATTTATGATTTGGGTGCAAAGCATTTTTTGTGGGAACTGGCGGAAGTTGTGCATAACTTCTCTGGTGGGGAGACATGGAAACGTTTTTTAATTGCGGAAAGTGACCTGAATAATCCGCAAATTGTGCGTCCGCCAGAGTTGGGTGGCTATGGAATTGATGCACAGTGGAGTGATGACTTTCACCACGCCTTGCACACATTGTTAACAGGCGATCGCCAAGGTTATTATCAAGACTTCGGTAAATGTGCCGATTTAGCTAAAGCTTACCAAGATACTTTTGTCTATGATTGGCGGTATGCGCCACACCGTAAGCGTTTTCATGGGATATCATGCCGCGATCGCCCATTATCTCAGTTTTCTGTCTGTATTCAAAACCATGACCAAATAGGAAATCAAATGAAGGGGGAACGCTTATCTGAGCGAATTTCCTTTGGTGGTTTGAAGTTAGCGGCTGGTGCGGTGTTGTTGTCACCTTACTTACCATTACTTTTTATGGGTGAAGAATATGGCGAAACGGCACCTTTTATCTATTTTGTCAGCCACTCTGACCCCGATTTAATTCAAGCTGTGCGTGCTGGACGTAAGCAAGAGTTTGAAGCATTTCACTATGAGGAAGACCCACCAGACCCAGAATCGGCGGAGACTTTTTTGCAATGTAAATTGAATTGGGAATTGCGCCATGAAGGCCAGCACAAGGTTTTATGGGATTGGTATCGCCAGTTAATTCATTTACGCAAAACTCATCCGGCGTTGTTGAACTATGACCGCAACAGTATTGCAGCAACTAGTGATGAAGACAAAAAATTAGTTGTGGTGCGGCGTTGGTGTGAGTCGAGTGAAGTGATATTGGCGATGAATTTTAATTCGTCGTCGGTGGGAGTGAGTTTACCTATTCAGCAACGTGCGCGGAAGTTGTTGGACTCTGGTTGTGAGGCTGCGGAGTATTTGTCTGCGGGGGAAGAGGTTGTGTTAGAGGGTATGAGTTTGGTTTTGTATGAGGTTTAAGAGGTTTTTTTAACGCAGAGGTGCGCTGAGGTAGGCGCGGAGGGGCGCGGAGTTTTTTTGAGTTTATTTATATTTAAGTGAAATTTTATGCGGATACCCAAGGCAACTTATAGGATTCAGTTTACACCCCAGTTTGGGTTTGATGATGCTAGAGCGATCGCATCTTATTTA